>DATKCO010000029.1:0-62524 GCA_035513155.1 Gemmatimonadota bacterium
CGCGACCGCCCTTCACCCGCATGCCGATCCGCATCGAAAGGACCGCATGAAGATCCACGAGTACCAGGCGCGGGAGATCTTCCGCGAGCACGGCCTGCCGGTGCCCCCGGACCGGGTGGCGGAGACGCCGGAGGAGGCCGAGGCCGCGGCCCGCGAGCTGGGGGGCCCCGTGGTCGTGAAGGCGCAGGTCCACGTGGGGGGACGCGGCAAGGCGGGCGGCGTCAAGCTCGCCGGGGATCCGTCCGAGGCCCGTGCGGCCGCGGAGGCGATCCTCGGAATGGACATCAAGGGCCTCGAGGTGCGGCGAGTCCTCGTCGCGCCCGCTGTCGACATCGCCGACGAGGCGTACGTCGGGATCATCGTCGACCGGGCGAGCAAGCGTCCGGTGCTGATGGTGAGCGCGGCGGGCGGAGTGGACATCGAAGAAGTAGCGCGCGAGACGCCCGAGAAGATCCACAAGGTCGCGATCGACCCCCGCTACGGGCTTCTCAACCACCAGGCGATGGCGCTCGGCTTCGCGCTCTACGACGATCTGGGCCGCGCCCGCGCCGCCGCGGCGATCTTCCGGAAGCTCCACGCGGCATTCGAGGCCATCGACGCCTCGCTGGCGGAGATCAATCCCCTGGTCGTCACGAAGGACGGGGAGATCAAGGCGATCGACGCCAAGGTCGTTCTCGACGACAACGCGCTCTTCCGTCACGCCGAATTCGAGGAGCTCCGAGATCCGACCTCGGAGGAAGCCGCCGAGACCGAGGCGCGTGAGAAGGGGCTCTCGTACGTCAAGCTGGACGGGACGATCGGGTGCATCGTCAACGGCGCCGGGCTGGCGATGGCGACGATGGACCTCATCAAGTACTACGGTGCCGAGCCTGCCAATTTCCTCGACATCGGCGGCTCGTCGAACCCCGAGAAGGTCGTCAACGCGATGCGGATCATTCTCTCGGATCCCAACGTGAAGGCGATCCTGTTCAACATCTTCGGTGGGATCACCCGCTGTGACGACGTGGCCAACGGCATCGTCGAGGCGCTGAAGCAGCTCGAGGTCGAGGTGCCGATCGTGATCCGCCTGACCGGCACGAACGAGAAGGAGGCGATGGAGATCCTCGAGTCCGTCGACCTGCCCGCGACCAATTCGATGGACGAGGTCGTCCAGAAGGCGATCGAGCTGGCGAAGGGAGTCGCGAAGTGAGCGTCCTCATCGACGGCGCGACGAGGGTCCTAGTCCAGGGGATCACCGGCCGCGACGGCTCGTTCCACGCGCGCCAGATGATCGATTACGGCACGCGGGTGGTGGGCGGTGTGGTGCCGGGGAAGGGCGGGCAGACGTTCGAGAACCAGGTCCCGATCTTCGACACGGTGGCCGAGGCGGTCGCCGAGACGGACGCCGACGCGTCGGTCATCTACGTGCCTCCCGCCTTCGCCGCCGACGCGATCTACGAGGCGGCCGATGCGGGGCTGCCCCTGGTCGTCGCCATCACCGAGGGGATCCCGGTGCTCGACATGACGCGGGTCATGGCGTTCGTCGGGGACCGCGGCGCCCGCCTCGTCGGGCCGAACTGTCCCGGGCTCATCAGCCCCGGCAAGAGCAAGATCGGCATCCTGCCCGGCGACATCTGCGACCCGGGCCGGGTCGGGGTGGTATCGCGGAGCGGGACGCTGACCTACGAGGTCATCCACCATCTGACCGGCGCCGGGATCGGCCAGTCTACCTGCGTCGGCATCGGCGGGGATCCGATCGTCGGAACCAGCTTCATCGACTGCCTCGCCATGTTCGAGAAGGATCCGGACACCGACGCGGTCGTCATGATCGGCGAGATCGGCGGCACCGACGAGCAGGAGGCCGCCGCGTTCGTCGAGCGCGAGATGGAAACCCCGGTGGTCGGGTTCATCGCCGGGCAGACCGCCCCGCCGGGTCGGCGGATGGGCCACGCCGGCGCGATCATCTCGGGCAGCGAGGGAACGGCGAAGGAGAAGATGGAGGCTTTCGAGAAGCACGGGATTGCCGTCGCGGAGCGCCCGGCGGACATCGTGGATCTCGTGAGGGAAGCGCTTGACTGAGCGCGCGGAGACGCGGCCGATCCTCTCGGCCTCGCAGGTCGCGCCGCCGCTCGAGGCGACCTCGTACGCCGAGGCGCTCGACGAGCTGGCGGCGTTCGCCGCCCGGCAGCCGGGGGTGGACGACGGCGACCGGTTCCTGAACCAGGCTTCCTCGCTGGGAGCCGACGACACGATCGCGATCGGTGGCGGCGCCTTCATGCCGCATCTCAAATCCGACGCCATCGATCGCGTGCTGGTGGTCATGGGCATGACGAAAAAGCCGCTCCGGGTGCCGGTCGAGAGCGGCGAGGAAACCCGGGGCCGGCTGTTCGTGCTGGCCGCCGCCCCGCCTGACGAGCACGCCGGCTATCTGGAGACCGTGGCCTCGATTGCCGCGGCGCTCCGCGGCGAGGGGGTGGTGGATGCGATCCTCGAGGCCGAGACCCCGGAGGCGGTGGTGGCCCTCCCGGCGATCCGCGAGGCCGCGCGCATCCAGCAGCTCTCGGTCGTCGACGTCATGGACCCCGCGGCCCAGCGGATCTATCCCGACATGGCGCTGCCCGAGGCGGCGCGCGTCCTCATTCGCGGGCGCCACTCGGCGCTCCCGGTGGTGAACAAGCGCGACGAGATCCTGGGAATGGTCGCGGAGAAGGATCTGATCAAGGCGTTCCTGCCCGGCTACCTGCGGATCGCGGGCGGTCCGGGTGGCGAGGAGGGGACCGAGCGCGAATCGGTGGACCGCATCCTCGTCCGCGACGTGATGGCGAAGGCCGTTCTCTGCCTGCCGGTGGAGGCCTCGATCAGCGAGGCGGCCTCGATCATCGTGAACAAGACCGTGGACCCGTTGCCGCTGACCCGCGAGGGCCGGTGGGTGGGACTGATCAGTCGTCGCTCATTGATCCGCAAGCTGCTTCAGTTCTGATCCATGGTCCTGACATAGACGAGGAGGATTAGCATGGCCGCGGAGCGCACGCTCGCGATCATCAAGCCGGACGCGGTGGGCAAGAACCTGATCGGGAAGATCATCGCCGACCTGGAGGAGGCGGGCTTCGTCGTGAGGAGGATGCGGATGACCCGTCTCACCGAGGCCGAGGCGCGCCGCTTCTACGAAGTCCACGCCGAGCGCCCCTTCTACGATAGCCTGGTGCGCTTCATGACGAGCGACCGCTGCGTGCCGATGGTGCTCGAGCGGACGAGCGCGATCTCCGCGCTGCGCGAGACGATCGGCGCCACCGACCCTGCCCGCGCGGCCGAGGGCACCATCCGCCGACTCCATGCGGAGTCCGTCGAGAGGAACGCGATCCACGCCTCGGACTCGGTCGAGAACGCGGCGCGGGAGATCGAGTTCTTCTTCTCCGAGTGAGTCGAGGGGATTTGCCGGCCGACACCGCGTAAAGTATTTTGAAATGCTATGTTCGTGGAACTCAATCGACTCGAGGCGGGGCGTCTCGATCAACGCTTCGAGGTCGATCGGGAGAACCCCGTCCTGGCAGGATTCGAGGCGGAGCTCCGCGAGCCGATGATCCTCGACGTCCAGGTCGGCCAGTTGTCGGGCGGCATGTACCTGGTGAGCGCCAGGATCTCGGGAGCGGTGGTGGTCCCCTGTCGACGATGCCTGCAACCGACGGCGATCCCGCTCGAGGAGTCGTTTCGGGTAGTTTATCAGGAGCCGGGTCGGGACGCCCTCGGCAGCGAAGAGCCCGGCGACGACGACATCGTGTGGATCGAGCGGAACGCCACCCGGATCGAGCTCGACGAGCAGGTCCGCGACCGGCTCTTCCTCGAGACCGATTGGTACCCGCTGTGCCGGCCGGATTGTCAGGGGATCTGTCCCGTGTGCGGGCAGGACCTCAATGTCGGATCGTGCGACTGCCGGCTCGAGGCGGTGGACACGCGCTGGAAGGCGCTCGAAGGGCTCGATCTAGAAGTAGAGAACTGATTCGTTCCGTCACCATCGATATAGGGAGAGGAATCCATGGCCGTCCCCAGAAGGAAAACGTCCAAGACCCGGAAGCGGAAGCGCCGCACGCACAAGAACGCCACGGCCCCGACGCTGGTGAAGTGCGACAAGTGCCTCCAGCCGAAGCTCCCGCACCGGATCTGTCCCCACTGCGGTCACTACGCCGGCCGTCACATCATCGAGGTGGAGGAGTTCTAGACACGGGGAGGGCCTGGTAGCGGAGCGACGGGATGCGCATCGCACTCGACGCCATGGGTGGCGACCACGCGCCCGATCTCCCGCCCCGCCATCATGACCGCCTTCCCTACCCAGGCAGAGCCGTGCATCGTCCTTGACGTGGGCGCCAACGCCCAGTGCAAGCCCTTCGAGTTCGGTTCCATCACCCACGCGCCTGCCGACGGGCGGGACGGATCGACCCCCGATCCCGTCGAGGTCCCATGACGGGAGTCGCCCCATGAGCCAGCGTCCCACGCGCTCGATCATCGCCTCGACCGGCATGACGGTGCCGGACAAGATCGTCACGAACGCCGATTTCGAGCGGATCGTGGACACCAGCGACGAGTGGATCGCGACCCGCACGGGAATCAAGGAGCGGCGCATGTGCGCCGAGGGCCAGCACACGGCCGACCTGGCGGCCGACGCCGGTCGGAAAGCGCTCGAGGAGGCCGGCCTCTCGCCGGCCGACGTCGACGTTCTGATCCTCTCCACCGCCACGCCGGACCATCTGCTCCCGGCCACCGCGTGCGAGACCCAGGCGCTGCTGGGCCTCGAGAACGCCGTGGCTTTCGACATCAGCGCCGCGTGCGCGGGATGGCTGTACGGCATCACGCTGGCGGACGCGCTCCTGACCTCCGCGCTGTACGAGAACGTCCTCGTCATCGGCGCGGAGAAGATGTCTGCCATCCTCGACTATACCGATCGCACGACCTGCGTCCTGTTCGGGGACGGCGCCGGCGCGGGGCTGGTCGTCCCGGGGGATGGCAACCGGCGCGGAATCCTTGCCTCTTATATGCGGACCAACGGCCGCCAGGCGACCCTGCTCTGGAGACCGGCGGGCGGTGCCGCGATGCCCTCCACCGAGGCGACCCGCTCCGAGGGCATGGAGTATGTCAAGCAGGAGGGCCGCGAGATCTTCAAGCAGGCCGTCACGTGCATGGAGGACGCCTGTCGCCGCGCGCTCGAGATCGCCGGGATGACCATCGCCGATGTGGATCTCGTGATCCCGCACCAGGCGAACATCCGGATCATCGAGGGGGTCGCCAAGCGACTCGGGGTCGAGAACGACCGCGTGTTCGTCAACATCGACCGCTATGGCAACACGAGCTCGGCGTCGATCCCGATCGCGTTCGACGAGGCCCGCCGCCAGGGCCGGGCCGGCGAAGGATCGACCGTGCTCATGACGGCCTTCGGCGGCGGCCTCGCCTGGGGCTCCGCCCTGATCAAGCTCTAAGTGCCGATCGCCTTCCAGTTCCCCGGCCAGGGGAGCCAGGTGGTCGGGATGGGCGCGTCCCTCGCCGACGCCTACCCCGAGGCGCGCGCTCTCTTCGAGGAAGCGGATGCGGCCCTCGGCGTCGAGCTCTCCCGCCTCTGCTGGGAAGGCCCGGAAGAGGACCTCAGGCGGACGGAGAACGCCCAGCCGGCACTGCTCGTCCACGGTGTGGCCGCCGCCCGCGTGCTCGTGGCGCGCGGGGTCGACCCGATCGCGGTGGCCGGCCACAGCCTGGGGGAGTTCACCGCGCACGTGGCGGCCGGGAGCCTGGCGTTCGTCGACGCGGTGAGGCTGGTGCGGGTGCGCGGCGAGGCGATGGATCGGGCCGGGCGCGAGCCCGCGGGCACGATGGCCGCGCTGATCGGGATGGGTGAGGCCGAGGTCGAGCGGCTGTGCGAAGATGCCCGTGGCGAGGGCGAGACGCTCGTCCCCGCCAACTACAACTCGCCCGGGCAGATCGTGGTCTCGGGCGATGTCGAGGCTGTCCGCCGCGCGATCGAGCTCGCGAAGGAGCGGGGCGCCCGGATGGCAGTCGAGCTGCAGGTCTCGGGAGCGTTCCACTCTCCGCTGATGGCCCCCGCCGTCGACGCGCTGGCCGACGCGCTGGCCGGGACCGAGGTTCGGCGGGCGCGGATCCCGGTCGTGGCGAACGTGGACGCGAAGGCGGCGAGGGAGCCGGACGAGATCCGGGACCGGCTGCTCGAGCAGATGACCGGCGCGGTGCGGTGGACGGACTGCGTCCTGGGGCTGCGCGATCTGGGGGCTCGCCGGTTCATCGAGCCGGGGCCCGGCAATGTTCTCACGGGTCTGCTCCGACGCATCGACCGCTCGCTCGAAGGGCAAGCGGTCGGCGCCGCCGAGCAGGTGGAGGAGATGGCGAGATGAGCCTCGAGATCGACCTGCAGGGGAAGCGCGCGCTGGTGACCGGCGGGAACCGCGGCATCGGGCGCGCGATCGCCGAGCGGCTTGCGGATGCGGGTGCGGACGTGGCCGTGTTCGCGCGCAGCGAGGAGTCGGTGGCGGAAGCGGCGTCCGCGCTCGGCGAGCGCGGGGTCCGCGGGCTCGGCCTCGTCGGCGACGTGGGCTCCGACGACGACATCGAGCGCGCCTGGGATCGCCTGATGGAGGAGTTCGGCGGCCTGGACGTGCTGATCAACAACGCGGGGATCACGCGGGACAATCTCCTGCTGCGGATGAAGCCGGCGGACTGGGACGCGGTCCTCGACGTCAACCTCACCGGCGCCTACCGCTGGTGCCGGCGGGCGGTGAAGCAGATGGTGCGCCAGCGCAGCGGCCGCATCGTGAACGTCTCCTCGATCGTGGGCATGATCGGCAACCCCGGGCAGGCGAACTACGCGGCCTCGAAGGCGGGGCTCATCGGCTTCTCGAAGTCGCTGGCCGTGGAGGTCGCCGCCCGCGGCATCACGGTCAACGTGATCGCGCCCGGATTCATCGAGACCGAGATGACCCACGGGATGGGGGAAGCGGCGCAGGCGGGGTTCCTGGAGCGGATCCCGCTGGGGAGACTCGGCTCGACGCGGGATGTCGCCGACCTGGCGGTGTTCCTCGCCTCGTCGATGAGCGACTATATTACCGGCCAGGTTATCTGTGTGGATGGCGGCCTCACGCGTTGAACGCGTCGAACTTCTCGGGGAGGGATTGAATGTCGGTTGAGTCGCAGGTCAAGGAGATCATCGTCGAGAACCTGGGGGTGGACGCCGAGAAGGTCACCGATGACGCCTCCTTCGTGGAGGATCTCGGGGCCGATTCCCTCGACACCGTCGAGCTCGTGATGGCGTTCGAGGAAGAGTTCGACATCGAGATCCCCGACGAGGACGCGGAAAAGCTCACCACGGTCGGACAGGCGATCGTTTATCTGAAGGGCAAGACTGAAGCATAGGCTTCCCATGGGACGCCGCGTCGTCGTCACCGGGATGGGCCTCCTCACGGCGCTGGGGAACGACTTGGCGAGCACCTGGGAGGGTCTCCTGGCGGGCCGCTCCGGCGTGCGGCGGATCACCCGCTTCGATCCCGAAGGGTTCGCCACGCAGATCGCCGCCGAGGTGAAGGAGTTCGAGCCCGAGCGCTGGATCGAGAAGAAGGAGACACGCCGGCAGGATCTGTTCACCCAGTTCGCCGTGGCGGCGTCCACCATGGCGGTCGAGGACAGCGGCCTGGAGCTGCCGGACGGTGACGGCTACCGGGTCGGTGTCATCATCGGCTCGGGCATCGGCGGGATCGGGACGCACGAGGTGCAGAACAAGCGGTACCTCGACGGCGGCCCCTCGCGGATCAGCCCGTTCTACATTCCGATGATGATCCCGGACATCGCTTCCGGCATCGTGTCGATGCGCTACGGCGCCAAGGGACCGAACTACTGCACGGTTTCGGCGTGCGCATCGAGCGCCCATGCCCTGGGCGACGCGTTCCGCCTCATCAAGCACGGCGACGCGGACGTGATGATCGCCGGCGGGACCGAGGCCGCGGTGACGGCCATGTCGGTCGGTGGGTTCGCGGCCATGAAGGCGATGTCGACCCGCAACGACGAGCCGGAGCGGGCCAGCCGCCCGTTCGACGCGGACCGTGACGGGTTCGTCCTCGGGGAAGGTGCCGGCATCGCGGTGCTCGAGGAGCTCGACCACGCGCGCGCCCGCGGGGCCCGTATCTACTCCGAGGTGCTCGGCGTCGGGATGACGGCGGACGCGTACCACATCACAGCTCCGGCCCCCAACGGCGAGGGGGCGACCCGGGCCATGCAACGCGCGGTCGAGGAGTCGCAGCTCGCCACCGAGGACTACGACTACGTCAACGCGCACGGCACCTCGACGCCGTTCAACGACGAATTCGAGACGATGGCCATCAAGGCCGCGTTCGGCGACCACGCGCACCAGCTCATGGTCGGCTCGACGAAATCCATGACCGGCCATCTGCTGGGCGGTGCGGGCGGGCTCGAGTTCGTGATCACCTCGATGGTCCTGCACGAGGGCCGGATCCCCCCGACCATCAACCTGGAGAACCCCGATCCTCTGTGCGACCTCGACTACGTCCCCAACGAGATGCGGGAGGCCCGGGTCCGCGCGGCACTGACCAACTCCTTCGGCTTCGGGGGGCACAATGCTTCGCTGGCCCTGGGGAGGTATGAGGAGTGACGGCGCTGATCAAGCGGTGGCTCCACCGCCTGAAGGGAGGTCCGGCCAGCGTCGCGGAGAAGAAGGAGGATCGACTCCAGCAGCTCGAGCGGATGCTCGCGCACCGCTTCACGATCCCCGGCATGCTGACGCGCGCGACCACTCACCCTTCATACCTGGACCAGGCGGACAGCCGGGGGGAGTCGTACGAGCGGCTCGAGTTTCTGGGGGACTCGGTGCTCAACCTGGCGGTGAGCGAGTGGCTGTTCAACCGCCATCCCGATGCCCAGGAAGGAGTCCTGTCCCAGCAGCGCGCGCACATCATCTCGCGCCGCTTCCTGGCCGCCGCCTCCGAGGAGCTCGGTCTTCCCGATTGCATTCAGACGGGGGACGACCACAACCTGCTGGCCGGCGGCGGGCGCCAGAAGATCGCCGCCGACGCGTTGGAGGCCGTGATCGGAGCGCTCTACATCGACGGCGGGTTCGACATCGCGCGGCAGTTCATCGAGCGCCACATCCTGTCGCTGGACGTCGAGCACGAGGAAGGGTTCCATACCGCCAAGAACCGGCTTCAGGAGACGATCCACGAGCTCGGGCGCGGCCAGCTCACCTACCGCACCACCCGCGCCGGCTCGTCTCCGGACAAGAGCCGCGAGGACATCAACTTCCGCTGTCAGGTGTGGCTCGAGGGCGAGCCCCTCGGAACGGGTTGGGGACGGACCAAGAAGGAGGCCGAGAAGGAGGCGGCGCTCGACGCCCTGGACCGACTCGAGAAGGTTCGAGCCGCCGCATCACGACGCTGACGTGAGGAGCGGCGGGCCCAGGCCCGAAGTCCTCCCCCGGGTCCTTTCCGGAACCTATGACGACCGCTTCTCGTCGATCGCTTTCATCGGCGGCGGCAAGATGTACCGGCTCGCCCGCGAGCGGCTGGGCACGATCGTCGACGTGCTGGTCAAGGAGACCCCGTTCGGTTGCTCGACGCCGATCCTCTTCATGGAGCACGGCGACCGGCGCTTCTTCCTGCTTCCGCGTCACGGTGAGCGCGAGTACCGGGTCACCGCCCCGTTCGTCAACTACCGCGCCAACGTGTGGGCGCTGAAGGAGCTGGGCGTCGAGCGGGTGGTCGCCTGGACGGGGCCCGGCTCGATGACGCCCGAGCTCGCGATCGGGGACCTGGTGCTGCCGGACGACCTGATCGACATGACCCGCAATCGCCCGACCACGTTCTTCGAGAGCAAGGGTCTCGGGATCCTGCGTCAGAGCGCGGTCTTCTGTCCCACCCTCCACGGCGCGCTGGGCCAGGTGCTGACCGAGATGGCGCTGCGGCCCCGCCTGCGCGCCACCTACGTGGTCTGCGAGGGGCCGCGGCTCGAGACGCCCGCGGAGGTCCGCGCGCTGACCATCATGGGCGGCGACCTGGTGGGCATGACGCTCGCGCCGGAGGCGTTCCTCGCTCGGGAGCTCGAGATGTGCTACCATCCCGTCGCCTACGTGACCGCCTGGGCGGAGGGGGTGGGGGAAGCGGACGATTCGGCGGATTCAGGGGCCCAGGAGGAGGAGCGGCAGTCGCGCATCGACCAGACGCTCCAGCTCGTGCCGGAGATCAGCTGGAACCTGCTGGAGCTCCTGCCGATCACCGCGTGGGCCTGCTCGTGCCAGGACTCGATGCTGCGGTACAAGCAGCGGGGCCTCATCGGGGACGATTTCCATGAGTGGATCTAGGACTTGCGTGGGAAAATCCGCGTCATCACCGAGCGGGCCGATGCGCCCGGCTCGCGAATGCACGCGGATTTTCCCAGGCAAGTACTAGGACGTCGGGGAGATCATGAGCGAGGAGCGGAGAGCCGGCGCCGAGGTGCTGATCGTGGCCGGCTCGGAATCCGACCGGCCGGTGGTGGAGAAGGCGGAGATGGTGCTGCGCGAAGCCGGCGTCGAGTACGAGTTCGAAGTCGCCTCCGCGCACCGGACCCCCGACCGCGTGGCCGAGCTGGCGCGCGGCGCGGAAGAACGAGGGTTCCGGGTCGTGATCGCGGCCGCGGGTCTGGCGGCGGCCCTTCCCGGGGTCATGGCCGCCCACTCGCGACTGCCCGTCATCGGGCTGCCGGTGGGGGCCGGGGCGCTCCGGGGGCTCGATGCTCTGCTGTCGATCGCGCAGATGCCGCCCGGCGTGCCGGTGGCCGCGGTGGGGATCGACGCGGGCGCGAACGCCGGCCATCTGGCGCTGAGGATCCTGGGTCGGGCCGCCGGCTGACCGCTCGGAGTGGAATCCGCAATCGGTTGGCGGAACATATGTTGTATCCTTCAACATCAACCATGACATGAATAGCCGGCCGGGCTCCGGCGGGGACGCGCGCGACCGCTTCGAGCATCCGCTGGTCGAGCGCTACGCGAGCGCCGAGATGGCCGCCCTCTTCTCGGCCCGGACCCGGATCCGGACCTGGCGCCGGATCTGGATCGCCCTGGCCCGGGCCCAGCACGAGCTGGAGATCGGCGGGGTCACGGCGGAACAGGTCGCGGCCCTCGAGCGCGCGGCGGACGAGATCGACTTCGGGCGCGCCGCGGAGCTCGAGCGCGAGCTCCGGCACGACGTCATGGCCCACGTCCACGCGTTCGGCGAGGCCGCCCCGGTCGCCCGCGCGGTGCTCCATCTGGGCGCGACCAGCGCCTTCGTCGTCGACAATGCCGATCTCCTCGTCCTGCGGGACGCCGTTCGGATCGTGGAGCGGAAGGTGCTCTGCGTGGTCGCGGCGCTGGCGGACTTCGCCGAGCGGTACGCGGATCTCCCCACCCTCGGCTGGACCCACTTCCAGCCGGCCCAGCCGACGACAGTGGGGAAGCGCGGCTGCCTCTGGATCGCCGATCTCCTGCTCGACCTCGACGAGATCGGCTTCCGGCTGGCCGAGTTCCGGCTGCGGGGCCTCAAGGGGACGACGGGAACCCAGGCCTCCTTTCTCGCGCTGGCGGATGGCGACGGCGCCCGGGTGGACGCGCTCGAGGAGCGGGTCGTGGAACTGCTGGACGCTCCCGCGGCCTATGCGGTGACCGGGCAGACCTACTCGCGCAAGGTCGATGCGGCGTGGGCCGCCACGATGGCCGGCGTGGCCGAGTCCACCGGGAAGTTCGGGAACGACCTGCGGCTGCTCCAGCATCTCGGCGAGGTCATGGAGCCGTTCGGGAAGCGGCAGGTCGGCTCCTCGGCGATGCCCTACAAGCGGAACCCGATGCGCGCCGAGCGGATGTGCGCCCTGTCCCGCTTCGCCATCCAGACGGCCGGCAACATGGCGCACACCGCGGCCGCCCAGTGGCTGGAGCGCACGCTCGACGACTCGGCGGTCAAGCGGATCGCCCTGCCGGAGACGTTCCTCGCCGTCGACGCGCTGCTCGTCCTCTACCACGATGTCGCCGCCGGGCTCGAGGTCCATGAGCACGCGGTCGCCGGGAACCTCCGCCGCGAGCTCGCCGCGATGGCGACCGAGACCCTGCTAATGGAAGCGGTGGAGTCGGGTGGCGACCGCCAGCGGCTTCACGAGCGGATCCGGATCCGCGCGCGGGAGGCGGCAGCGCGCGCCGAGGCCGGCGAGGAGACCGATTTGCTCGACCGGCTGGCGGGCGAGCCGGGGTTCGCCGAGCTCCCCGAGGAGACCTGGCGCCGGGCGCGGGATCCGGCCGCCTACGTGGGGCGCGCCCCCGAGCAGACCCGACGCTTCCTCGCGGACGAGGTGCGGCCGCGCCTGGCCGCGTATCCGGGGGCGCTCGAGATGTCCGGCGAGGTGAGGGTCTGATCCCGCCGCCGCGGCCGGCCGACGAAGCCGGGATCGCCGCGGCCGTGGACGCGCTCTCGCGGGGCCGGCTTGTCGTCCATCCCACGGAGACGGTGGTCAGCCTGAGCGGGGATCCCCGCAACGACCGCGCGGTCGAGGCCGCGCGCCGGCTCAAGGGGTACGCGGAGCCGCGGCCGTTCCTCTGCCTGGTGCCCGGGATCGAAGCCGCGCGCCGGCTGGCGCGGGAGTGGCCGCCGGCCGCCGAGGCTCTGGCGGCCGCCTTCTGGCCCGGGCCCCTGACCCTGGTGCTGCGGGCCGCGTCGGACGCGCCGGCGGCCGTCTCCGCGTCCGGCACGATCGCGCTCCGGCCGGCCGCCGATCCGGTTTCGTCCGCGCTCCTGTCCGCGTGGGGTGGGGCGCTGTTCTCGACCAGCGCGAACGCGCGGGGCGGGACGCCGCCCGCCGAGGTCGGCGAGGCGCTGGCGGGACTCGCCGGGGCCGCGGGATCGGACGCGATCGAGGTGGCGCTCGCCCCGCTCGCGCCGGCCGTCTCCGCCGGTCGGCCGTCGACGATCGTCGATGTGGCCGTCGCCCCGCCCCGCCTCGTCCGGGAGGGGGCGATCCCGGCTGGGACCGTGCGCTCCGCCGTGCCGGAGCTCTCCCTGGTGGGCGGGTGAGCAGGCTTGCGGCTCCCGCCGCCCCCGGCCACCTTCTGTCCCTGTGACCGCCTCTCGACCCTACCGCGTCCTCGTCGTCTGCACCGGGAACACCTGCCGTTCGCCGATGGCGGAAGGGCTCCTCGCGGCCTTGCTCGAGGAGCGCGGGATCCCGGCCGAGGTGCGGTCGGCCGGCACGTTCGCCATGGAGGGCGGGCCCGCGCAGCCGTACGCGGTGGACACCGCCGCAGCCGCGTCGCTCGACATCAGCCGGCACGTCGCCCGGCAGCTCGACGAGGATCTGGTGCGCTGGGCGGACACGATCCTCTGCATGACCCGATCCCACGCGCGGTCCGTGCGCGCGATCGACTCGACCGCCGAGGTCCGGCTGGTGGCCGAATGGGCTCCCGACGGGGTGGCCGGCGATGGGGAGATCCGCGACCCGATGGGATGGGAGCGGGAGGTGTACGAGGCCGTGTTCGACGACCTCCGCGCCTGCCTGGAGGAGTTCGCCGCCGATCACGCGGCGACCCGCCCGGGGCCGCGTCCCGCCACCGAGGCGTGACCCGCGTCCGTCCGTTCCCTGTCAGCGGGGCTTCAACATGATCATTCGGACCGGGGAATCTCGCCGGGGTGGTTGACTGGCACCCGGTACTCCCTTAGAATGTCGGGACCACTTTTTCGCCATACCTCCCCCATCGCCCAATTTCAAACCGGAGGACGAGAAGGGATCATGCATATCAGAATCGGGCTGGCGGCCATATCCCTGGTCGCGGTCCTCGCCATACCCGACGCCGCCACCGCGGCCCCCGCCCCCACGTTCGAGATCACCACCGACGAATCCGATTCCCTCTACGTCATCGCCGGAAACCTGTACGCCGAGCACCGGTACCGGGACGCGATCCCGCTGTTCGAGCGGGTCGTCGAGCTCGATCCTCGTCACGGGAACGCCTACGCCCTGCTCGGCGGATCCTATTTCCACCTCGGGGACTATCCCCGGGCGATCGTCGCGTTCGAGCAGGCGCTGAGGCTCGACGAGGGGATCAAGCTCGCCTACCTGGGTCTGGTTGCGGCCAACTACATGAGCGAGCGCGTTGGACAGGCGCAGGAGTGGGTGCGCCGCCTCGTCCCGATCCTGACCGGCGAGGAGCGTGAGCGCTATCTGGCCATGATCTCCGCCCAGTTCCCGGCGCTGGACATCTCCGGCTCCTGATCGATCGCCGGGGGCCGCGCCGCGGTCCCCGGCCCTCCGCCGCCCGCCCCGTCTCCCCTCGCGGAGGGCCGTCGTGCCCCCGCTCCGACCGTTCGAGTGGATCGTCCACGCGCTCCTGCCGCCGCTCTGCGTCCATTGCTCCGAGCCGCTGCCCGAGGCGCGTCCGGGCGTCTGTCGCTGGTGCCGCGCGACGCTGCGCCCGTTGCCGGAGGGTTGCCGGCGTTGCGGGCTGCCCCGCCCGGGCGCGCCGGAGTGGTGCGATCGGTGCCGGGAGTGGCCCGCCGGGATGACGGCGATCGCGGCGACCCGCTACGCCGGAGCCGCGGAGTCGATCGCCCACGCGCTCAAGTACCGCGGCTGGACGCACCTGGCCGAGCTGTGCGCGCGGTCGATGGTGGACGCGCTAGGCCCCCGCGCGGGGGAGCTCGAGGCCCTGATCCCCGTCCCCCTCCACCGGGCGCGGCTCCGGGAGCGGGGCTTCAACCAGTCCGAGCTCCTCGCCCGCGCGTTGTCCGCCGTGCTAGGGATCCCGGTCGTCGACGCGCTCGTCCGCGCCCGCCCCACGCGCTCCCAGGTCGGGCTCGGGCGCGCGGCGCGCCGCCGCAACGTCACGGAAGCGTTCGCTCCCGCGGGCAGCCCTCGCGCGCCCGGGGTCGTCGGTCTCGTCGATGACGTGGCCACGAGCGGCGCGACACTGGCCGCCGCCGGCGAGGCCCTCGCCGGGGCCGGCGCCGACCGGATCACGGCGGTCACGTTCGCTCTCGCGCTCGCCGGACCGCCACGGTAACTTCGCCGCCCCGAACGCCACACGGCGCGATCCACGGGACCGCGGAAGGGTCCGCGGAACGGATTTCGATCAGGGAGGAAACCATGCGCATCGGGATCAACGGCTTCGGCCGGATCGGCCGACTGACCTATCGGGCACTGCGGATGACCGGTCGGGACCTGGACCTGGTCGCGGTCAACGACCTGACGGATGCGCCCACGCTCGCCCATCTGCTCAAGTACGATTCCGTCCACGGCCGGCTGGACGCGGACGTCGAGGTGGCGGACGGCAAGCTGCTCGTGGGGGACGACGAGTTCCGCGTGCTGTCCGAGAAGGACCCCGCCCGGCTGCCGTGGGGCGATCTGGGCGTCGACGTCGTGATCGAGTCGACCGGGCGCTTCAAGGATCGCGCGCAGGCGGCCCAGCACCTGGAGGCCGGCGCGAAAAAGGTGATCGTCTCCGCGCCCGCCAAGGGGGCGGACCTGACCGTCGTCGTCGGGGTCAACGACGATAAGCTGGAGGCCGATCACGACGTCCTCTCGAACGCCTCGTGCACGACGAACTGTCTGGCCCCGGTCGCCAAGGTCATCCTCGACACCGTGGGCTGGGTCCACGGCCTCATGACCACGACCCACTCGTACACCGCGAGCCAGCACGTCGTCGACTCGCCCGACAAGGACCTGCGCCGGGCGCGGGCGGCCGCGATCTCGCTGATCCCGACGACGACGGGCGCGGCGCGGGCGACGGGGCTCGTCCTCCCCGCGCTGGAGGGGAAGATCGACGGCATGGCGATCCGCGTGCCGACTCCCAACGTCTCGCTCGTCGACCTGACCGTCGAGGTCGAGAAGGAGACCTCCGCCGAGGCGGTCAACCAGGCGTTCCGCGAGGCCGCGGCCGGAAGGCTCGCGGGCGTGCTCGACGTCTGCGAGGAGCCGCTGGTGTCGGTCGACTTCATGTCCACGACCCATTCCTCGATCGTCGACGCCCTGTCCACCGCGGTCATCGACGGCACGCTGGTCAAGGTCCTCTCCTGGTACGACAACGAGATGGGGTTCTCCACCCGCCTGCTGGACCTGGCCGAGCGGCTGCGGCCCTTCGTGAAGGGATGAGCCGGGGCGGAGACGTGACCGCCCTCGCCCGCCTCTCGCTCGACGACCTCGCCCCGTCCGCGATCTCGGGGCGGCGGGTCCTCGTGAGGGTCGACTTCAACGTGCCCCTCGCGGAGGAGGAGGGGGAGCGGCGGGTGACGAGCGACGTCCGGATCGGCGCCGCCCTGCCCACGATCCGCGCCCTGCTCGCCCACGGCTCGACCGTCGTGCTGGCCAGCCATCTGGGTCGCCCCGAGGGCGAGCCGGACCCCCGGTTCACGATGAAGCCCGTCGCCGCCCGACTCGAGACGCTCCTGGACCGTCGCATCATCTATCTGACGGAGCCGTTCGACGATCGGGCCCTGAAGCTGATCCGCGGCTCGGAGGGGGGCGACGTCTTCCTGCTCGAGAACCTCCGCTTCTATCCCGGCGAGAAGGCCAACGACCCGGAGTTCGCCGCGCGGTTGGCCGCCTTCGGCGACGTGTTCGTGCAGGACGCGTTCGGCACCTGCCACCGCGCGCACGCTTCCATCGTGGGGGTGACCCGGCACCTCGACCCGTGCGTGGCCGGCAAGCTGGTGGGGGCCGAGCTGGCGGCGTTCGCCCGGCTCCTCGGCGAGCCCGAGCGACCGTTCGTCGCGGTGCTGGGAGGCGCGAAGATCGCGGGTAAGCTCGAGACCGTGCGCGGCCTGCTCGAACGGTGCGACCGGGTCTGTCTGGGCGGTGGGCTGGCGAACACGTTCCTGTCGGCCCGCGGCGACGAGGTGGGCGATTCGCTGGTCGAGCCCGAGCTCGTCGGGGAGGCACGGGCGCTGCTCGAGGAGCACGGCGACGCGCTGGAGCTCCCGGTGGACGTCGTCGTCGCGCGCGAGATCGAGGCCGGCGCCGAGACCCGCACCGTGGGGGTCGGCGAGGTCGAGCCCGGCTGGAGGATCCTCGACGCCGGCCCGCGCACCGTCGACGCCTTCGGGGCGCGGATCGAGGGCGCGCGCACGGTCTTCTGGAACGGCCCCCTCGGCGTCTTCGAGACGCCACCCTTCGACGCCGCGACGCGCGCCGTCGCCGCGCGTCTGGCGAAGGCCACTGAGTCGGGCGTCTACACGGTCGTGGGTGGAGGCGATTCGATCGCGGCGCTGGAAGAGGCCGGCCGACTGGGGGACGTGAGCCACGCCTCGACGGGTGGCGGCGCGGCGCTCGAGCTGGTCAGCGGGGCCACGCTGCCCGGGATCGAGGCGCTGGATCCCGCTCCGGCGGAGGATTCGTGAGCCGGCCGATCGTCGTCGCCGCCAACTGGAAGATGCACAAGACGGCCGCCGACGTGGCCCCGTATTTCGAGGACTTCACTCGCGCCGCGCCCGCGCCGGGGGACGGCCTGGAGCTCGCTTTCTTCCCGCCGTTCCCGATCCTGGCGGCGGTCGTCGAAGCCACCCGCGCGCGGCCCGACGCCTCGGCCGGTGGGCAGACGTGCCACTGGGAGAGCGCGGGCGCGTTCACCGGCGAGGTCTCGGCGCCGATGATCGCCGCCGCCGGCGGAACGCGCGTGCTGGTCGGGCACAGCGAGCGTCGGGAGCTGTTCGGCGAGACCGACGAGGCGTGTGCGCGCAAGCTGCGCGCGGCGCTGGCCGCCGGCCTCGACCCGATGCTCTGCGTGGGAGAGACCCTGGAGCAGCGGGAGCGCGGGCGGGCGCGCCCGGTCGTGCTGCAGCAGCTGACCCGGGCCGCCGACGGCCTCTCGCGGGAGGAGCACGCCCGGCTCTCGATCGCGTACGAGCCGGTGTGGGCGATCGGGACGGGGCGCACGGCCGAGCCGTCCGACGCGCAGGAGATGCACGTGGCGATCCGCGAGATCCTGGCGACGCTGGCCTCGCCCTCGGTCGCGCGCGCGACGCCGATCCTCTACGGGGGAAGCGTCAAGCCGGGCAACGCGGCGGCGCTCCTGTCCGAGCCCGACGTCGACGGCGCGCTGGTGGGGGGCGCGAGCCTGGACCCCGCCGACTTCGCGACCATCGCCGCGGCCGCCCGGGAGGTCAGCGGTTGACGCCGGGCTCGCCGGCGGTAAATTCATAGGCTGCTATGTACACGGTCCTCTTGACTCTGCTTCTGATCGACTGCCTCGCGCTGGTGGTCGTCGTGCTGCTCCAGTCCGGCAAGGGCGGGGGTCTGGCGGCGGGCTTCGGTGGCGCGGGCACGGGCATGGAGATGATGGGCAGCCGGCAGACGGCCACGTTCCTCCACAGCGCCACGAAGTGGCTGGGTGGGGCGTTCCTCGTCATCTCCTTCGTGCTGTCGGTCATGACCGTCAGGGGAACCGCGCCGCAGAGCCTCATCGAGTCGGAGATGCGGGACCGTCAGCAGGCGGCCCCGGCCGACGCGCCCGCCCCGGCCGGCGAGCCGAGCGATCTCCAGTCGATCCTCGGCAACGAGGGGGGCGGCGAAGCGGCGGGCGAGCCTCCGTCGGACCAGCCCGCCCAGACGACTCCCTGAGCCGGTCCGTCCAGCCCAAGTGGTGGAACTGGTAGACACGCTGTCTTGAGGGGGCAGTGGCCGAAAGGCCGTGGGAGTTCGAATCTCCCCTTGGGCACCACATCTCGCGCACCATGAAGAAACGGGTCGCCCCAGGGCGACCCGTTTTTCGTTACACGGCCCAGATCCTCGTCGTCAGAGCAGCTGAATGATCACGAGGATCAGGATGATGACCAGCAAGAGATGGATGAACCCGCCGACGGGCCTCACGAAGCCTCCGAGAAGCCACAGGATCAACAGGATGACGATGATCGTCCACAGCATGGCGCTTTCCCCTCCTCCCTCCAGGTACGCGTTCGTCAGCGGCGCCTGTGCGCCCGGATCGCCATACTATCTACTTTTTCCGCTACGCTGTCGATAGTCGGAATCTGACACGGACGCGAGGGGACGCCGCTGCTTCCGTTCCGCGACCATCTTCCCTCCGGGACCTTCCCCTGGATGACGCTCGCCCTGATCGGCCTGAACGGGGCCGTCTTCGCGTACGAGCTGTCCCTCGGTCCCGCCCTCGAACGATTCATGGTGACCCACGGGGTCGTGCCGGCGCGGCTCGTGGAACAGCTGGGCCGGGCGGCCTCCTGGCCCGACGCGGCGGGTTCGATCGTGACCTCGATGTTCCTGCACGGGGGCTGGCTCCACCTGATCTTCAACCTGTGGTTCCTCTGGATCTTCGGCGACAACGTCGAGGACCGACTCGGCCGGCTCCGCTACCTCCTTCTGTACTTCGTCACGGGCGCGGCGGCCACGCTCGCCCACGTCCTCTCGAACACCGCGTCGACGATCCCCACCGTGGGGGCCAGCGGCGCGATCGCCGGGGTGCTCGGCGCCTACCTCGTCACCTATCCCCGGGCCCGGGTCACGACGCTGATCCCCGTCTTCATCTTCATCCACATCGTCGAGCTCCCCGCCTGGGTGGTCCTGGGGATGTGGTTCGCGCTCCAGTTCCTGAGTGGGGCCCTGTCACTGGCCACCACGCAGGTGAGCGCGGGCGGAGTGGCGTGGTGGGCGCACATCGGCGGCTTCGCCGCGGGAGCGCTCCTCATGCCGATCCTGTCGATCGGGCGCCGTCGCGGGCGCCGAGCGGCCGGTTGACGTCGCGTCGGGCCGCCGTCCATCTTGAGCGCGGACACTCACCGCCCTCCCCGCAGGAGGATCCATGATGGGAAAGATCAAGGCCTTCGCCGCCGGCCTGCTGGTCGGCGTCTTCGTCGCGCCCCGCTCCGGACGGGCCTCGCGTCAGCTGCTCATGGACACGCTCGCCCACTTCCTCGAGACCGGTCAGCGGGAATTCGAGGATCTGGAGGAGGACCTCGCGAGCCGGCGCTCGAACGGGCTCGATGACGAGGGCGACTGGCTGGACGACGAGCCGGTGATCGGCGGATCGGAGTCGGGCCCCGGCGCGTGAGCGAGGCGAGCCTGGCCCTGGTCCTGACGTGCGGCGAGCGCACGGTCTGCCACCTGGTGGAGCCGTCCGCCCCGGTCGGGGAGCTCCGCGCCCTGGTCGCGCTCTATTTCGCCCCGCACGCGGTGCCGGAGGGCCCGCTGTTCGCGCGCGCCGGCGGGGAGGAGCGGGTCCTCGACCCCGCGCTTCCGATCGGCGAACAGGTCCCGCCCGACGCGGAAATCCTCTTTCCGACTGCCTGACCAGGTCCCCGCCGCGCCCGGACTACGCGTCGGCATCGACGCCGGCGGGACGTTCACCGACGTCGTGGCAGAGCGCTCCGACGGCTCGCTCGAGGTCCACAAGCTTCCTTCCACCCCCCACGATCCGGGCTCGGCCGTCGCCGCGGGGGAGCGCGAGGTGGCTGGGTCCCGCGAGGTGGCGCTCGTCATCCACGGGTCCACGGTCGCGACCAACGCGTTCCTCGAAGGTCGCCTGGCCGCGGTTGGGCTGATCGTCCCCCGGGGCTTCGAGGACGTGCTGGCGATCGGCCGCCAGCGACGCCGCCGGCTGTACTCCCTCGCGCCGGAAGGACCGCGCCGGCTCGTGCCCGGGGCGCTCGTCCGCGGAATTGGCGAGCGGATCTCGGCGGCCGGCGATCCGGTCGTCCCGCTCGACCTGGAGGAGCTGGACGGCGCCGCCGACGAGCTGGTCCGTGCGGGCGCGGCGACGATCGTGATCGCCTTCCTCCACTCCGCCCGCCACCCGGATCACGAGCGCGCCGCCCGGGATCGGCTGGCCAAGCGGGGGCTGGCCGTGGTCGCCAGCCACGAGGTCACGTCCGAGCCCCGCGAGTACGAGCGGTGGGCGACCGCCGTCGTCGACGCCGGCCTGGCTCCGGTCGTCGGCCGGTACATCGAGGGCCTGGCCGGCCGCCTCCGCGGGCGGGAGCTCAGGGTCATGCTGTCGAGCGGGGGCACCGCGCGGGCGTCCGATGCGGCCGAGCGCGCGGTCTCCACGATCCTCTCGGGGCCCGCGGCGGGCGTGGTCGGAGCGCGTCTCGTGGCCCGGGCGGCGGGATTCGACCGGCTGATCACCTTCGACATGGGCGGCACGTCGTGCGACGTGGCGGTGGTCCCCGGCGAGCCGCTCCGGACGACCGAGGCCGAGCTCGACGGCGTTCCCCTGCGGATCCCCCTGATCGACATCCAGACGGTCGGCGCGGGCGGGGGGTCGGTCGCGTGGGTCGACCGCGCGGACGCGCTCCGCGTCGGTCCCCGGAGCGCGGGCGCGGACCCCGGCCCGGCCTGCTACGGGGCGGGAGGGGAGGAACCCACCCTGACCGATGCGCACCTCGCGCTCGGCCAGCTAGACCCCGGGCGCTTCCTGGGCGGCCGGCGCCCGCTCGACCCGGCCCTGGCCGAGCGCGCCCTCGACCGGCTGGCGCGGACCCTGGGCGCCGGAAGGCGAGCGGCGGCAGGGGCGGTCGTGGCGGTCGCGCGCGGCCACCTGGAGCGCGCGGTGCGGCGCGTGACGCTCGAGCGCGGCCACGACCCGGCCGACTTCACGCTGGTCGCCTTCGGCGGCGCGGGGGGCCTCCACGCGGCCGGGCTCGCGGCCGCGCTCGGGTGTCGGCGGGTGCTGGTCCCGCGCGCGGCGGGCGTCCTCTCGGCCCTCGGGTGCCTCGCGGCGGAGGTCCGGCGCGACTTCGCCCGGGCGGTGCTCGAGCCCGCGGAGCCGGGGGCTGGCGCGGCGCTCGCGCGGCGGTTCGCGGACATGGAGGAGGAGGCCGACCGCGCGCTGGCCGCCGAGGGCGTGCCCCCCGATCGCCGGCGGACGGTCCGCTCGCTGGCGATGCGCTATCGCGGACAGTCGTACGAGGTCGACGTCCCGTCGGAGGCGGGGGCGGACCCCGTCGCGGCGTTTCACCGGGCCCATGCCGAGCGGTACGGCCACGCGCGGCCGGAGGCCCCGGTGGAGATCGTGGCGGCGCGGGTCGCCGCGGTCGGGGCGGGCCGGACTCCGGCCCTCCCCGAGCACCGCCCCGCCGCCGATCGCGCACCCGCCCGCCGGACCGCGTGGATCGACGGCCGGGAGGTGGAGGCAGAGACGTGGGGGTGGGTGGACCTGCCGGTGGGACACGCGGGGAGCGGCCCGGCGCTCGTCTTCGACGACCACGCGACCGCGCTCGTGCCGCCCGGCTGGCGCTGGCGCGTCGACGTTCACGGGAACGTCGTCATGGAGACCGGGGCGTGACGTCGCCCGGGTCGAGCCGGACGCCGCTCGAGCTCGGCGTCTTCCAGGCGCTCTTCGTCGCGCTCGCCGAGGAGATGGGGGTGGTGCTCCAGCGCACCGCGCTCTCCCCGAACATCGTCGAGCGGCGGGACCACTCGTGCGCGCTCTACGACGCGGCGGGGCGGACGATCGCGATGGGGGACCACATGCCGGTCCACCTGGGCTCGATGCCGCTGTCGGTGCGCGCGGTGCGGGAGATGGTCGATCTCGCCCCGGGGGACGTGGCGATCGTCAACGACCCCGCCGCGGGCGGGACCCACCTGCCGGACCTGACCCTCGTCAAGGCCGTGTTCCTGGACGGCGACGCGACCCCCGCGTTCCACCTCGCCAACCGCGCGCATCACGCGGACGTGGGGGGCCGGAGCGGCGGGTCGATGGGCCTCGCGACGGATCTGTGGCAGGAGGGGGTCGTCCTCCCTCCGGTGCGGCTCCTGGCCGGCGGCCGCCGGGTGGCCCCGACGTGGCGGCACCTCCTCGGGAACGTCCGGACCCCGGAGGAGCGGGAGGGGGACCTCGCCGCGCAGCTGGCGAGCCTCGAGACCGGCGAGCGGCGGCTGCTGGCGCTGGTCGCGCGCTATGGCCGTGCGCGGGTCGACGCGATGGCGGGCGAGCTCCTGGCCTACACGGCGCGGGCCGTGCGGGCGATGCTGCGCGGGATCCCGGACGGGGCGTGGGAGTTCGCGGACCACCTGGACGACGACGGGGAGGGGAGCGGTCCGCTCGAGATCCGGCTGCGGGTCGAGGTCCGGGGGGATGCCGCGCGCTTCGACTTCGGGGGCACCGCCGGGGCGGCCCGCGGGCCGCTCAACGCGAATCCGGCGATCGTCCGGAGCGCGCTCCTGTACGTGCTCCGGACTCTCATCGGGGACGACGTCCCGGCGAACGACGGGCTGCTGGAGCCGGTCTCGATAGAGGTTCCCGCGGGCTCGCTGCTCGACGCGCCGCCGGGATCGGCGGTGGCGGGCGGGAACGTCGAGACGAGCCAGCGGATCGTCGACGTCGTGCTGGGCGCCCTCGCCGCCGCGATCCCGGACCGGGTGCCGGCGGCCAGCCAGGGGACGATGAACAACCTCGCCCTGTCGGGGGCGCGCGCGGACGGGCGGCCCTTCACCTACTACGAGACCGTCGCGGGCGGGGCCGGCGGTCACCCCCGGAGAGCGGGCGCCGCGGGGGTCCACACCCACATGACGAACAGCCTGAACACGCCGATCGAGGCGCTCGAGCGCGCCCTGCCGGTCCGGATCGTGGCCTACGGCTACCGGCGCGGGAGCGGGGGCGCGGGCCGCCGGCCGGGGGGTGACGGGCTGGTGCGGGAGATCGAGGCGGTCACGCCGATCGAGGGGACGCTGCTGGCCGACCGGCGCCGGGCGGGCCCGTGGGGGCTGGCCGGCGGAGAGGCCGGGTGGGCCGGGGAGGACCGCATCGTGCGCGCGGCGGGGGTGGAGCCCCTGCCGGCGAAGGGCCGCTTCGCGCTCCAGCCCGGGGACCGGATCCGGATCGAGACGCCCGGTGGCGGCGGGTGGGGCCGGCCGGGAGGCGACGGATGAGGGGTCTCCTGCGGGTCGACGTGGTGGGCGATCCCGGCCTCTGTCCCGCCGACCCCGGGATCGAGTGCCGGGCCGCCCCGATGGGGGCGCCCGCCCGCGATCCGCTCCCCGACGTGGTGATCGTCGACCTCGACCGGGCCGGCGAACGGGCGGCGGACGTGGTCCGCGAGGCGGCGGATCCCGCGCGCGGGGTCGTCGTGCTGACGGTCTCGCGGGACCCCGCGCTGGCCTGCCTGGCGCTGGCCGCGGGAGCCACCGACTACGCCCTCCTGCCGCGGGACGCGGCGTGGCTCGAGGGCGCCGTCCGGCGGGAGCGGGACCTGCGGGCCGGTGGCGGAGAGGGCGCGCCGGGCGGGGCCGACCGGCTGGTGGTCGACGTTCCGGCCCCCGGCCTCGCCTTCGAGGAATACGAGAAGCGGATCATCGAGCACGCCCTCTCGCGCGCGGGCTGGAACCGCTCGCGGGCGGCGCGCGAGCTCGAGATCAGCCGGCCGCGCCTCCTCCGGAAGATCGAACGCTACGGGTTGACCGAGCCTCCGGAGGCCGGATCCGGGCCCGCTCCGGCGTGATCCCGGGTCGCTTGCGAGGGCCCGGTAGCGCCCCTAGGATCGTGCCATGACGCGGGGGACGTTCAGCGAGATCGATCACGCCGCCGACCTCGGGCTGGACCTGACGGGCCCCGACCCCGGCGCGATCCTCGAGGCCGCGCAACGCGGACTCGTCGGCGTCCTCTTCGGCGAGGCCCCGGCGGTCCGGGCCGAGGGCGAGCGCGCGGTCGAGCTCGTGGCGGAGTCGTACCCGGAGCTCCTCAAGTCCTGGCTCGAGCGGCTCTACCGGATGCTGGAGGAGGACGCCTTCGTCCCCGTGGAGACGATCGTCGAGCGCTCCGATCCGTCCGGTTTCCGGGCCGTCGTGGGAGGCGCGCGCGTCGCGCCGGAGACGCTGGCGGCGGCGAGCGAGCTCAAGGCCGTGACGTGGCACCAGCTCGCCTTCGCGCCCGATCCGGAACGGGGCGGGTGGCGTGCGCGGGTCATCTTCGACGTCTAGCTAAGGGGAGGGTGGAGGTGGAGATCCGCAAGATCCGGCCCTATCTGTGGGAGATCCCCCGCGAGGGAGACATGCGGGTCCCGGGACGCGTCTACGCGTCCGACGCGCTGATGGAGGACATCCGCGGCGACCAGAGCCTGGAGCAGGTGCGGAACGTAGCCACGCTCCCCGGCATCGTCGGATGGTCGCTGGCGATGCCCGACATCCACTGGGGCTACGGCTTCCCGATCGGCGGCGTCGCCGCGACCGACGCGGACCAGGGCTCGATCTCGCCCGGCGGCGTAGGGTACGACATCAACTGCGGGGTCCGGCTCGCGCGGACCGAGCTCGCGGCGGACGCGGTCGAAGGCCGGCTCCCGGCGCTGATGGACGCCCTCTTCGACGCGGTTCCGAGCGGCGTAGGGGCGTCGGGCGCGATCTCGAAGCTCACGCGGGTCGAAGCGCGCCGGCTGCTCGAGCGGGGAGCCCGCTGGGCGGTCGAGCGGGGGTATGGAGACGACGAGGATCTCGCGTACACCGAGCAGGGGGGGTGCCTGGAAGGGGCCGACCCGGACGCGGTCAGCGAGCGCGCGATGGAGCGCGGCCTGACGCAGGTCGGGACGCTGGGCTCGGGAAACCACTTCCTCGAGGTCCAGCGGGTCGCCCACCTGCACGACGCCGAGCTCGCGCGCGCGTTCGGTCTGTTCGAGGACCAGGTGGTGGTCATGATCCATTCCGGGTCGCGCGGCTTCGGCTACCAGGTCTGCGACGACTACATCGGGCGGATCAAGCCGAGGCTCGGCTCGTACGGCTACGACCTTCCCGACATCCAGCTCGCGGCGGCGCCTCTCGACTCCGCCGAAGGACGCTCCTACCTGGGCGCGATGCGCGCCGCCGCCAACTACGCCTGGTCGAACCGCCAGGTGATGCTCCACAAGGTGCGCGAGACGTTCCAGCGGGTCCTCGGAATCGGACCCGCGGAGCTGGGGATGGGACTCGTGTACGACGTGTGCCACAACATCGCGAAGATCGAAGAGCACGAGCTCGAGGGGAGGAAGCTGAGCGTGTGCGTCCATCGGAAGGGAGCGACGCGGGCGTTCCCGGCGGGCCATCCGGAGCTGCCGGCGGCGTACCGGGAGTCGGGCCAGCCCGTGCTCGTGCCGGGCAGCATGGGAAACTACTCCTACGTGTGCGCCGGCGCGGCGCGGGCGATGACCGACACGTTCGGCTCGACATGTCACGGCGCGGGACGGCGCATGAGCCGGACGGCCGCCAAGAAGCTGTCACGTGGTCGCGACCTCCTCGGAGAGATGGAGCGCCAGGGAGTCGTCGTGCGCGCGACGGGGATGCGCACGGTGGCCGAGGAGATGGCGCACGCCTACAAGGACGTCGGCGACGTCGTCGAGGTCATGGAAGCGGCCGGAGTGAGCCGGCGGGTGGCGCGGCTCGTCCCGCTGGGAGTGGTCAAAGGGTGAGCGCGCTCCGCGTTCCCCCGGCGGTCCCCGCGGCCCATATTGACCAGCCGATGAGCGAGACGAGGGATCCGGATCCGGTCGAGGCCCTGCGGCGCGAGATCGTGGCGGTCGGGCGGAGGCTTTACGAGCGCGGCCTGGTCGGCGGCAGCGAGGGCAACGTCAGCGCGCGGCTTCCGGGCGGGAGGATCCTAGCCACGCCGTCGGGGGCCCCGAAGGGGTTCCTGACCGAGGGCGAGCTCGTGGTCACCGACCAGGCGGGTCGGCCGCTGGCCGGGGGGCGGCCGTCCAGCGAGCTCAGGATGCACCTGAAGATCTACGCGCTGCGGGAGGACGCGATGGCGGTCGTTCACGCCCATCCGCCGACCGCCACCGGGTTCGCGATCGCCGGGCGCGCGCTCGACGAGTGCGTCGTCCCCGAGGTCATCGCCACGCTGGGCCAGGTGCCGATCGTGCCGTACGGCACGCCATCCACCGAGGAGCTCCCGGACCGGATGGCGCCGTGGATCGCGAGCCACGACGCGCTCCTCCTCGCCAATCACGGGGCGGTGACGTACGCCGCGACGCTGGCTCGCGCCATCGACACGATGGAATCGATCGAGCAGGCGGCGCGGTCGCTGCTCGTCGCTCACCTGCTGGGTCACGTCAACCGGTTGAGCCGCGAGGAGGTGGACCGGCTGATGGCGCTCGATCCCTACGGCGCCCGCGTGCGGAACCCGGGATGCACGGTGACGGGCACGCGGTCGCTGGGCGACGCCGACGATCCGCTGCGGGCCGAGGTCGCTCGGATCGTGCGCGAAGCGCTGGACGCTCGATGACCGGCCCGGCCCCGGCTGGCGGCATCGCCCTGGTGACCGACAGCACCGCGGGGCTCGAGGACCTGGCCCCCGGCATCGGCTGCACGGTCGTCCCGCTGGCGCTGGAGATCGACGGGACGCTCTACCGGGAGGGATCCGAGCTCTCCACCGTCGCCTTCTACGGGTTGCTGACGGAGGCGGGCTCGCCTCCCATCACGCTACCGCCGTCGACCGCGGAGTTCGAGCGGATCTACGGGGGGCTGCTCGAGAGCCACGCCAGCGTCCTGTCGATCCACCTCTCGGGAGAGCTCAGCCAGACTGTGGCGCACGCGCGCGAGGCGGTAGCCCGCCTGGGGGCCGAGAGCCGCGTGACGGTCGTCGACTCGCGGCTGGCGGGGGCCGCGCTCGGTCTGCTGTGCATCGAGGCGCGGGCGTGGCTGGATCAGGGAGAGAGCCTGGAGCGGACCCGCGAGGCGATCGAGCGGATCGCGACCGCGTCCCGGGTCTACTTCTCGGTCTACTCGCTCGACTTCCTCTACCTGGGCGGTCGGCTCGAGCGAGTGCGGGGAGCGGGCTCCAACATGGCCGAGGATCGGCCGATCCTGTCGCTCGACGGCGGCCGGCTGGCACTCGTCGAGCGAGTCATCGGCGAGACCACGCGGGTCGAGCGGACGATCCAGCTGGTCGAGCGGGAGTTCGGCGCGGGGGAGGCACTGGTCGCCGCGGTCACTCACGCCGGGGAGCGGGGGCGGGTAGCGGCGGAGAACCTCGAGGTCCTGCTGCGAGGCGACGGGTCCGACGTGGACGTCCGGTTCTCGAAGCAGCTGGGCCCGGTGCTGTGCGCCCATACGGGGTTCGACGTGTGCGGGATCGCGGTCTACCCCCGGCGGCTTTCCGCCACCGCCGGCCGGGACACGAGCGGCAGGAAGGGCTAGGCCTCCAGACCCTGCACGTGGGCGTGCAGGCGCGACTTCTGGCGCGCCGCCGTGTTGTCGTGGATCACGCCCTTGCCGGCCAGGCGGTCGAGCAGGCGCTCGGCCTCCTGCAGCGCCTCGCGTGCGACGGCGGGTGAATCGGCTTGGCGGACCTTCTTGATGGCGGTCCGCATGCGGGACCGGTCGCGGCGGTTGCGCTCGCGACGCTTCTCGTTGGTGCGGGCGCGCTTCTCGGCGGACTTGACGTTCGGCACGACGATCTCCGTAATCTGAAATGAGTCCGGGCCTGGCCCGGATGACCATCGAATGAGGCACCAAAGATATGGGCTGTGGCCCTTCGGGGCCAACCTCATACCGCGGCTGGGATTCATGTAGTTACAGAACCAGCGCATCCGTGCTACAATCCTCTCTCGGCCTCCTTCTGAGCATCGAGCTATCGACCCGTCTCCAGCAGGCGCATGAACGAGCCATCGAGACGCCGGCTTTCCTGCATCATGTTCACCGACACGGTCGGGTACAGCGCGCTGTCGCAGGCCGACGAGCGTCGAGCCTTCGACATGCTCGGCGAGCAGCGGCGATTGCTCCGTCCGATACTGGAACAGCACCAGGGGCGGGAGATCAAGACGACCGGCGATGGGTTCCTGGTGGAGTTCGCGAGCGCCGTCGAGGCCGCCGAATGCGCGATCGCGATGCAGCAGGCGGTAACGGATCGGAATGCCGCCAAGCCCGAAGCTCTTCGTTTCGAGATCCGCATCGGTCTTCACCTCGGGGACGTGATCGTCGAGGACGGGGATGTATACGGAGACGGCGTCAACATCGCCTCGCGGATCGAGCCCTGTGCGACCCCGGGCGGCATCGCGATGACCGAAGCCGTCGCGCAACAGGTGGGGAACAAACTGGAGTATCCCCTGGTTCGGATCGGCCCGCGCAAGCTGAAGAACATCCACGACCCCGTTACAGTGTATCGCGTCACCCTTCCATGGGACGAAGAGGCACTGGCGGCGGGGAGGAGACTGGGCCGCTGGTGGCGGCGCGTAGACTGGCAGCGGCAGGCGCTCGTGGCGCTGGCGGTCCTGCCTGCTGCCCTCTTGCTGGGGTGGTGGGGTTCGCGGGAGCCGGGGCCGCCCATGACGGGGGAGATCCGATCACTCGCCGTGCTCCCGCTGGACAACCTTTCGGATGACGCGGACCAGGCGTATTTCGTCGAGGGGATGCAGGACGCCCTGATCGCGGAGCTCTCCCAGATCGGAGCGTTGCGGGTGATCTCCCGCACTTCCACCCTCAAGTACCGCGAGGAGAAGAAACCCGCCCCCGAAATCGGTCGCGAGCTCGGCGTCGATGCCCTGGTGGAGGGTTCGATCCTCAAGGCGGGCGACCGCATCCGCATGACGATCAAGCTGATCGGAGCACGGGCCGATTCCCATCTCTGGTCCAGGAGCTACGAACGCCGGCTCGAGGACGTCCTGGCGCTGCAGGGCGAGATCGCCGCTGAGATCGCTGGCGCGATCCGGGTCGAGCTGACACCTCAGCAAAGAGAAAGGTTCGTCATGGCGAAGGTCGTCGATCCTCAGGCGCACGAGGCCTATCTGCGGGGCCGGTGGTATCGTGACCAGGGGACTCCGGAGGATCTCGAGAAGGCCTTCCAGCACTTCGAAAGAGCTATCGAGATCGATCCCGACTACGCTCCGGCTCACAGCGGAATCGCCACGTACTACAACATCCTGCCGTTCTACAGCGCCCGTTCCCCCGCGGAACTCCAGCCCAAGGCCCGGGCGGCGGTGCTCGAAGCCCTGGAGCTGGACGAGACTCTGCCCGAGGCTCACGCCGCACTCGCCTACATCCGTGCCTATTACGAGAGTGACTGGGTGGCCGCCGAACGATCCTTTCAGAGGGCCATAGACCTGAACCCGAATTACTCGGACGCCCACTTCTCGTACAGCCGATTCCTCATTGCCCAGCGGAGGTTCGACGAGGCCGAAGCAGAGATACGGCGCGCATACGAGCTCGATCCGCTCTCCCTTCTGCTACGGACGAACCTGGCCCTCCTGTACTACTTCGCAGGACAGTATGATCCGGCCCTCGCGGAGCTCGACAAGACGCTCGAGGTCGATCCCGAGTTCGTGCTCGCCAGCTGGGGGAGGGGTCTCGTCCTCGAGCAGAAGCGTCGCTACGACGAAGCGATTCAGGTGATGGAACAGGTGGCCGGCGATAGCCCCAACCGTAAGTCGTCGCTCGCCCATCTCTACGCCGTGGTGGGAAGACGGCAGGAGGCGGAGGCGATCCTCGAGGAGTTGTCGGAGAGGGCCGAGAAAACCTACGTCCCGGCGTATTTCTTCGCCCTGATTCATGCCGGACTGGGCGAGAAGGATCACGCATTCGAGTGGCTCGAGAAGGCGTACGAGGAGCGCTCGAGCATGCTGGCCTATCTCCAGGTCGATCCGCGGATATCGAACCTGCGCGACGATCCACGCTACCACGGTCTCGTGCGGCGGCTCCGATTCCCGTCGAGCTGAACGTTCGCCCCGGTCGTCTGGAGCGTGCAGGTGTTTTGACATGGGGGAAGCGGCCGGGCTAGTTTGTCGCCTCGCTCGCCCGGGCAGACGGCTACCCTCCACCTCCCAGTGAACCGCCCGACATGATCGAGTCGATCGTCTATCTGCTACCCGTCCTCCTGTTCTCGGTGATCGTGCACGAGTGCGCGCACGGATACGTGGCCGAGTGGTGGGGTGATCCCACCGCCCGGATGCTGGGACGGCTGACGCTGAACCCGATTCCCCACATCGACCTGTTCGGCTCGATCCTGGTCCCGGGCCTGCTTCTCCTCTCGGGCTCGAGCATCCTGTTCGGCTGGGCCAAGCCGGTTCCGGTCACGCCCCAGAACTTCCGCGATCGCCGGATGGGGGACATCACGGTCTCGCTGGCCGGCCCGGCGTCGAACATCCTGCTCGCGCTGGTCCTGGCGGGGGTCCTGGGGGTCGCGTCGCTCCTGTCCGGCCCGTCCGGCGTCGTCGGGCCCGTGCTCGCGCTCTGCTACTACGGCATCCTGCTGAACTTCGTCCTGGCGGTGTTCAACCTGCTGCCGATCCCGCCGCTGGACGGATCGCACGTCGTCGCCAACCTGCTGCCCCGCCCGGCGGCGTACGCCTACCAGTCGCTCGGCCAGTACGGCCTGCTGATCGTCTTCCTGCTCCTGTTCATCCCGGGGTTGCTGCGGACGATCTTCCTCCCGGCGCGCGTCGCGACCGAGGTGCTCGTGCGGCTCGCCCTGGGGATGTCGTGAGCGCGCAGCCCGGCCGCGGCCGGGTCCTCAGCGGGATCCAGCCGACCGGCGAGCTGCACATGGGCAACTACTTCGGCGCGGTTGAGAACTGGATCCGCCTGACCGACGACTACGATTGCTTCTACGCGGTCGTCGACTACCACGCGATCACGGCCCGGTACGATCCCGCCGCGCTCCCCGACGCCGTCGAGGGGATGGCGGTGTCGCTCCTCGCGGCGGGCCTCGACCCCGAAAAGTGCCGGATCTTCATCCAGTCCGAGGTCCCCGAGCACACCGAGCTGGGATGGATCCTGACCTCGCTGGCGCCGCTCGGGCATCTCCAGCGGATGACCCAGTTCAAGGACAAGTCGGGCGACGAGGGCGACGCGATCAACGCCGGCCTTCTCATGTACCCGGTCCAGCAGGCGGCCGACATCCTGCTCTACAAGGCGGACCGGGTGCCCGTCGGAGAGGACCAGGTCCAGCACCTCGAGCTGGCGCGGGTGCTCGCGCGCCGCTTCAACAACGCGTTCGGTGAGGTCTTCCCCGAGCCGCAGCCGCTTCTCACCGAGGCCAAGCGGATCCTCGGCCTGGACGGACAGACCAAGATGTCCAAATCGAAGGGGAACCACATCGGGATCCTCGACGAACCCGATATGATCCGCAAGAAGATGGCGACGGCATTCACCGATCCGCAGCGCCTGCGCCGTACCGACCCCGGCCGGCCGGAAGTGTGCAATGTGTTCAGTTGGCACAAGCTACTCTCCGACGAGGCGACGATCGCGCGCGTGGACCGCGAGTGCCGCTCCGCGGAGCTCGGCTGCTACGACGACAAGATGATGATGGCGGATATCCTGATCGAGCGATTCCGGCCGATGCGCGAGCGGGCCGCCGAGCTGCGCCGCCGGCCGGATCGGATCCGGGAGGTGCTGGCGGCGGGACGGGACGGGGCCCGCGCGGTGGCGCGGGAGACGATGGCCGAAGTTCGCGAGGCGATGGGTCTATGGCAGACGAAGCACAGTCCGGCCACAGCGTAAGGATCGAGACCCTCGACTTCGAGGGACCGCTCGACCTGCTGGTGTACCTCGTCCAGAAGAACGAGGTCGACATCTGGGACATCCCGATCGCGCTGATCACCGAGCAGTTCCTGGCCTACCTGCAGGGGATGACCCGCGAGCGGCTCGAGGGAGCCGGCGAGTTTCTGCTGATGGCCGCGACGCTGCTGCGGATCAAGTCCCAGCTGCTGCTGCCGCGGCCGGAGGTGGCGGACGACGAGGAGATCGAGGATCCGCGGCGGGAGCTCGTGCTGAGGATCCTGGAGTACCAGCAGTTCCGCGAGATCGCCGACCAGCTGCGGGACCGCGAAGCGGCGGGACGGCTGGTGTTCCCGCGCGGCGAGCAGGAGTGGATCGACGAGCTGGAGGCGGCGGTCCCCGTGCCGGAGCCCGAGAACCGGGTCACCCTCTCGGACCTGCTGCGCGCCTTCACCCTCCTGATGGAGGAGGCGCGCCGCGATCGCGTCCACCGGCTCGAGCCCGTGACCGTCACGATCGAGGAGAAGACCGACCTGGTCCGGGAGCGGCTGCGGCGCGACGGGCAGACGAACTTCCGCGACCTGTTCGTCCCGGGGGAGCCCCGGGCCCACTGGATCGTGACGTTCGTGGCGCTCCTCGAGATGGTCCGCGAGGGAGAGATCCGGCTGCGCCAGGGCGAGACGTTCGGCGAGATCCACGTCTACCCCACCGGTGACGTCGTGGCGGGAGGAGAGGAGCAGGGATGAGCGGCCCTCCGCCCACGCCCCGGCAGATCGTCGAGAGCCTCCTGTTCGCGGCCGACGAGCCGCTCTCGGCGCGCCGGCTCGCGGCCCTGATCGACGAGGCGACGCCGGGCCTCGTGGCCGACGTCGTGCGAGAGCTCAACGCCGACTACCTGCGCGAGGCGCGCGCGTTCCACGTGCAGGAGGTAGCGGGCGGCTACCGGCTGGTGACCCGGCCCGAATACGCGGGATGGGTGGCCGAGATGCGCGCCTCCGGCGCTACCCCGCGCCTGTCCCAGGCCGCGCTGGAGACGCTCTCGATCGTGGCGTACAAGCAGCCGGTGACCCGCGCCGAGCTGGAGTCGATCCGCGGGGTCGCGGTGGAGGGGGTGCTGAAGACGCTGGTCGACCGCGGGCTGGTCCGGGTCGCCGGGCGGGAGGAGGGGCTCGGGCGACCGCTCCTGTACGGGACGACCGACCACTTCCTCGAGTACTTCGGGCTCTCGTCCCTCGACGCGCTGCCGCGGCCCGACGAGCTCGAGATCCTGTTCGCCGACCGGGAGCGCCAGCAGGAGCTCCCGCTGGACGACGGCGAGGGCATCACGGGCGAGGACGCGTAGAATGGTGGCCCGGGTCCGGCTGCAGCGCTACCTGGCGCAGGCCGGGATCGCGTCGCGCAGGAAGAGCGAGGACCTGATCGCGGCCGGGCTGGTGGAGGTCAACGGCCGGGTCGTCACCGAGGCGGGAAGCACGGTCGACCCGACGGTCGACGAGGTGCGGTTCAAGGGCCGGGCCGTCGCGGCGCGCTTCGCGGAGAGCGCCCCCGGGTCGGCGGTCGCGATCGCGCTCCACAAGCCGGCGGGGGTCCTGTCGGCCCGGACGGATCCCGGTGGCCGGCCCACGGTATACGACCTGGTTCCCGAGCCGGCGGGCGCGCGGCTGATCTACGTCGGACGACTCGATCTCGACACGGAGGGGCTCCTGCTCCTGACCACGCACGGAAGGCTGGCCCATCGGCTCACCCACCCCCGCTGGGAGGTGGAGCGGGAGTACCGGGCGGAGGTCGGGGGTCCGCTCGAGGAGCAGCGCCTGGCGGCCGCCGCGCGCCGGGGGATCGAGCTCGAGGACGGGCGGACGTCCCCGTTCCGCGCCCGGATCCTCGAGCGCCGGGGCGATGTCCGGACGATCGAGATCGTGCTCCACGAGGGCAGGAAGCGGGAGGTGCGGCGGATCGTGGAGGCGTGCGGCGGGGAGGTCCAGCGGCTCGTGCGGACACGCTACGCGTTCGTCACGCTGGCGGGGATCGCGCCCGGGCGCTGGCGCCGGCTGGGCCACGACGAGCTGAACCGGTTGATGGCGCTGGTCGACCTGCCGACGAGCGGCCCAGGGAGAGGGGACCCGGCGTGGACCTGAAGGACAAGCGCGTTCTCATCCTCGGCGGCTGGGGCCTGGTGGGCTCGGCGATCGCCCGGCTCCTGGTCGCCGAGGAGCCGGCGGAGATCGTCGTCCACTCGCTGAACCGGGACGAAGCGGAGGAGGCGCAGCGGGCCCTGGCGGCCGGCTTCCCCGGGTCGCTCACCCGGTTCCTGCCGGCGTGGGGCAACGTGTTCGTCCGTGAGGAGCTCAAGGACCACGATCGGTCGGAGCTCCTGGTGGACCGCGGGACACGCCGCGCGATCGTCGACGACACCATGGACGAGCTGTCGGCCGAGATGCTCGAGCGCGCCTTCCTGTACCGGCTGCTCGCGGATCACGGGCCGGACGTGGTCATCGACTGCATCAACACCGCGACCGCCTTCGCCTACCAGGACGTCTTCTACAGCGTGCGGAGGATCCAGCAGGCGGTGGCGGACGTCGACGCGGGCACCGCCGACGCCGAGGCCCTGCGGGACGTCGTCGAGAACCATCTGACCACCCTGTCGCTGCCCCAGCTCATCCGCCACGTCCAGATCCTGCGGGAAGGCCTGGCGGCGGCGGGAACGACGGCCTACCTCAAGGTCGGCACGACCGGCACCGGCGGAATGGGGCTCAACATCCCGTACACGCATTCCGAGGAGCGGCCGAGCCGCGTGCTGCTGTCGAAGTCGTCGATCGCGGGCGCGCACTCGATGCTGCTCTACCTGCTCGCGCGCACCCCCGGCGCTCCGATCGTCAAGGAGATCAAGCCCGCGGCCGCGATCGCCTGGAAGCGGATCGGGGTGGGTCCCGTGCTCCGGCGCGGTCGACCGATCCGGCTCTATGACTGCCCGCCGGACCGGGCGCTCGACGTGGAGACGGCGCTGGACGGCGGGCCCGCGCCCTGGGCCGAACTGACCGACGACAGCGGGGACCCGCGGGTGCTCGAGTCGGTGTTCATCGACACGGGGGAGAACGGCATGTTCTCGTGCGAGGAGTTCGAGACCGTCACCGCCCTTGGCCAGATGGAGTACGTGACCCCGGAGGAGATCGCGGCCGACGTGCTGCTCGAGCTCAAGGGCGGCACGACCGGCCGTGAAGTGGTGGCGGCCCTGGACGGCGCCACGCTCGGTCCCACGTATCGCGCGGGGGTCATGCGCCACCGCGCGCTGGAGCGGATGCGGCGGCTGGAGGACGAGCGGGGGCTGAGCTCGATCGCGTTCGAGATGCTGGGACCCCCCCGGCTCTCGAAGCTGCTCTACGAAGCGCACCTGCTCAAGCGCGTGGCGGGGTCGCTGGAGGCGATCGCCGGGATGGATCCGACGGAGACGAGCGCCCGGCTGAGCCGGCTGGTCGCGGAAGATCCCGACCTGCGGGCGGGCATCCTCTCGATCGGGATCCCGATCCGGCTGCCGGACGGCCGGATCCTGCGGGGACCCGAGATGAAGACTCCGCCCTATACGGAGGAGGCGCGCGCGGCGGTGGACCCGGACGCGGTGGAGCGATGGGCGGACGCGGGGTGGGTCGACCTGCAACCGGCGAACATGGAGCGGTGGCGGGATCGGGCGCGGGCCATCCTGGAGGGGCTCGAGCGCCAGCCGGACGACGACACCTCGTCGTCCGTGTTCGAGGACGCGGAGTACTGGCGGGCCGGGCGGGACGTGCCGGTCGGCCGCGTGGCCGCCTGGATCCTGGGGGTCGAGGAACGCGGTCGACGAGGGAAGGCTTCGTGAAGGTGGCCGAGATTCGCAAGACCGGCGAGGCGTTCCAGAGTCCGGAGGCTCAGCGCGTGGCGGAGCTCGTGCGCGCCGCCCAGCGTGGCGGGGAGCGGGCGTTCCGCGATCTGATGACCACCTACCAGTCGGCTTTCTACGGCCTCGCGCGGCGCTACGCGGGATCGCACGAGGAAGCGGACGACGTGCTGCAGGAAGCCTTCGTCAAGGTGTACCAGAACCTGGACGGCCTGTCCCGCCCGGAGGCATTCTTTCCCTGGGCACGGCGGATCCTGATCAACACCGCGCTCGACCACATCCGCCGCCGCCGCCGCGGCCAGGAGTTCGAAGTGGAGGTCGAGAACCTGGACGACACCCCGTCCGACGACGGGTTCGAGGCGCCCGACCGCCACGTCGAGCGACAGGAGTTCTTTCGCCGGCTGGAGCGGGTGCTGAAGGCGCTGCCCCCGCGGCAGCGCGAGATCGTGACTCTCCACGACGTCGATGGTCTCTCGACCGAGGAGATCGCGCGGCTCTTCGAGTGTCCGGCGGCGACCGTGCGATCGAACCTCTTCTATGCCCGCGAGAAGCTGCGGCGGCTGCTCTCCGGGCAGGGCGCGTGAGGAAAGGATTGAATACGGCGCGAAAATCGGCGTCTTGTGCATGGACCGGGGAGGGTCCACCACGATGAACGGGTCGGAGCATCTCGACACACAGCGGATTCATGATCTCATCGACGGCCGCCTCGACGCGGTCGCCGAAGGCGAGGCCCAGGCGCACCTGCTGCGCTGCGACGCCTGCCGGCGGCTGGAGCGGGAGAGCGCTGCCGTGGTCGAGGCCCTCAGCTGGTACGGCTCCGAGCCGATCGAGCCGCCGGCCGGGTACTGGGACTCGTTCTGGGATCGCTGGACGGCAGCGGCCGGTCCCGCGGGCCGGCCCGGGTCCGAGCCGCGGGTCTTCCCGCTGCGACCCCGCCGGCGCCCGATGTCGCGCGTCCTGGCCCCCGCCCTCGCGCTGGCCGCCGCGCTCGCCCTCCTCGTCGGCGTCTGGTGGTCGGAGCGGCCACCGGCGACCATAGTCGAAACCCGCACGGCAACCGCGCCGCCCCTCAGGGAGGCGGTCGCCGCCAGCGGCTGGGCGGACGATTACGCGCGCTTCGAGCGGATGTCGATCGCGGTGGGCGGGATCGACCCCGTGTCGAAGGGCATCGCCCTGGCGAGTCTGGCCGAAGAGCCTTGATCCGGGTCCAGATCCACCTGCTGCTCCTGCTGGCGCTCGCCACGGTCGTGGCGTGCGGGCGCGAAGGTCCGCCCTCGGCGGTCCGCCTGCGACTCGACTACGAGGAGGGCGATACCCTCGTCTACCGCTATCACACCGAGGGCACGGTGACGATCCCCGACACCAGCCAGCCTTCGGGGCGGGTCGCTCACCCCTACGAGCGGAACATGACGGTGGAGGAAGCCGTGGTGGACGTCACGCCGAGGGGGAACTACGTCCTCGCCTGGACCTTCCATCTGCCCCCCGACTCGACGGGTGCCGGCAGCATGCACGGAGAGTTGTCGGCCCCCGTTCGGCTGACGGTCGAGATCACCCCCCAGGGACGGATCCTCTCTGTCGGCGGCGTGGAAACCGCCCGTCCGCTCTTCGGCGAGATCGACTTCCAGTCGTACTTCGAGCAGAGCCAGCCGGTCTTCCCGCAGCGCGAGCTCAAGGTGGGAGACAGCTGGACCCAGGAGGTGAAGGTTCTCTCGCCGCGCTCGGAGCCGGTTGTGACCTCCTCCACCTACGTGCTCGAGCGCATCGAGCAGGCGGCCGGGGAGGCGATCGCCGTGATTGCGTTCGACGGGGACATCTACCTGCCCTTCCCCTACCGCCCCGCGGATGCCGACTCGAACGCCGCCCCTACGATGGCGGAGGAGCGGATCCGGGTGATGGGGGAGATGAGGTTCGCGATCGATCGGGGGCGCGTCCGGAAGGTCGTGTCCGACGCCGACGCCACGCTCACCCGGGTGGCGATGGAGGGCGGTGAGTCGGTTCGCAAGGAGATGCAGATCCGGGAGACCAGCAGCTACGAGCTGGTGGAGCCCTAGGCCTCACGCAATGCTTGCTAACCGCGGGGCGGTTGCCGACCTTAGGGCGATGCTCCGGCCCGTTGAACCCGCGCTTCACCCCCTGATCCTCGCCCTGTGCGCCGCCATCGTGACGACGGGCGCCTGCGCGACCGCGGGCTCGACCCCCGGCGTGGGCGAGCGCCTTCCCGAGCCCGAGTCCGTCTTCGACGATCCCCACCTGCTGGAGGGGGAGACCCGTTACGGGCGGCACGTCGCGCTCTCCGCCGAGGTCCGCATCGTCGTGGCCGCTCCTTCCGACGAGATCGCCGAGCGGGCGATGACGGTCGCGTTCGCCGCGGCGGACTCGGTGGAGCGACTCGTTAGCGTTCACTTCGAAGGCAGCGAGATCCGCGCCATCAACGATGCCGCCGGGGTGCGTCCGGTGCCGGTGAGCCCCTGGACGGAGCGGATCATCCTCGCCACCATCCGGTGGGCGGACCGGACCGGCGGCGCGTTCGATCCGACCGTGGGTCCTCTGGCGGAGCTGTGGGGGTTCGGGACCGAGGTCGTCCGCGCGCCGACGCCCGCCGAGCGGGAGGCGGTGCGAGCCAGGATCGGCTACTCGAGGGTAGAGATCGATCCCGACGCGCACACCGTGTTCCTGCCGGACACGGGCATGCGACTCGATGTGCGCGGAGCGGCCAAGGGGTTCGCGCTGGACCGCATGCGGGAGGCGATGCAGGCGGTGGGGGCCACCGCCGCCATGATGGAGTTCGACGGGGACATGCTGTTCTTCGGCCGTGGCCCCCGGAACGGCAGTTGGCCGATCCTCCTCGCGGACCCGTACGATCCGGGCCGCAACTACGCCTACCTCGTCCTGCCGCCGGGCGCCCTGTCGACGTCGTCCTTCTACACCCGGTCGATCGAGATCGCCGGCCGCCGCTACGGTCACGTCCTCGATCCACGGACCGGGGTGCCGGTGTCCGGCGTCGCCAGCGTCAGCGTCTACGCGAAAGAGGGAGTCCTCAGCGATATCGTGGCGACCGCGCTGTTCGTGATGAGCTGCCAGGACGGGCCCGAGTGTCGCGAGGCGGCCGCCCTGGTCGAGCGCTATCCGGAGCTGGACGCGATTATCGTCCCCCAGCCAGCCGCCGCAAGCAACGCGCTCGTGACCGTCAGCAGCGGCCTCAGCCCCTACGTCGTCCGCTTGCAGCGGCCCTTCCGTCCCCCGGCGGAGATCGACTGAGGAACGCGTGAGCCTGCGGGTCCTCTACCTCTCGCGGGCGGGACGGGTCCCGGAAACGCTGGAGGGATTCCTCGAACGGGAGCCGGGCACTCGGCTCGGCCGCTGCCAGTCACCTCGGGAAGTCGAGCACGCGCTGGACCGCGGAATCGTCGAGTTGCTCCTGGTGGACGCGGACTACGAGTTCGAGACCTCGGCGGACCTCTGCAGGCATCTCAAGGCCGATCCGTTCAACTCCGTCGTTCCGATCGTGTTCGTCTCCCGCGAGCATCGCATGGAGGACATCGCCACCGCCTTCGAGCAGGGCGCCGACGAGTTCCTGAGCGGCACCCAGACCGCCCGCGAACAGGAGCTGCGGCTGAGGATGGTGCTCGAGCGAGCCGCGCGGGACGTGGCCGTCAATCCGACGACCATGCTCCCAGGCACGAAGATCATCCAGCACGATATCGAGCGGCGGATCGCGAGCGGAGCCCGGTTCGCGGTGTGCTACGCGGACATCGACTCGTTCAAGGAGTTCAACGACAAGCACTCCTATCATCGGGGGGACCGGGTCATCTGGATCGTGTCCACGATCCTGAGGGACATCGTGCGCCGGCTCTCCCGCCAGGGGTTCGTCGGCCACGTCGGAGGCGACGACTTCATCTACACGCTACCCGTGGACGACCTGGAGCCGGTGTCGCGCGCGATCATCGACACCTTCGACACGCTGATGCCGCTGCAGTACTCGCGCGAAGACCGGGAGCGCGGTCACTATCTCGCCGAAGACCGTCAGGGCGCGGTCCGCGAGACGCCGCTGATGTCGATCTCGATCGGCTGCGTCACGAACATCCATCGCCGGTTTACCCATCCAGCCCGCGTGAGCGAGCTCGCCAACGAGATGAAGAGCTACGCCAAGACGTTCCCCGGCTCCCTGTTCGTGGTGGACCGGCGCCGGGAGGAACGGCGCGAGGGGGCTGCCCTCGCACCCGACCTCGGAGAGCAGCGCGAGTCCGGCTGAGGGGCTATCTTTCCGGGCGATGAGTGATGCCCGTGAATACAGGCGCCAGCTGAGCGACCTGGAGGAGAGGCTGGATCTCCTCGGGAGCTATCTTTGACCTGTCCACCCGGCGCGAACGCATAGCCGCGCTCCAGTCCCGGACCGGGGCGCCCGACTTCTGGAACGACAACGAGCGCGCGCGCGCCGTCCTCGCCGAGCTCAAGCAGCATCAGCAGTGGGTCGAGGGGTACGACTCCCTCAAGGGTGAGTTGCGCGACGCGGCCGAGATGGCCGGCCTGCTGGGAGAGGGCGACGCGGCGATCGCGGAGGAGTTCGCCCAGCTGGTCCGCGGCCTCGCGGAGGGTGTCGAGCGATTCGAGTTCCGCGGCATGCTGCGCGATCCCGACGACTTCCGCGGCGCGCTGATGACGATCCACCCGGGGGCCGGCGGGACCGAGAGCCAGGACTGGGCGATGATGCTGCTGCGGATGTACACGCGCTGGCTGGAGTCCAACGACTACCGGTACCAGGTGGTCGACATCCAGGAGGGGGAAGAGGCGGGCATCACCCGCGTCACCGTCGAGATCGAGGGCGACTACGCGTTCGGCTACCTGAAGTCGGAGAAGGGGGTCCATCGCCTGGTGCGGATCAGCCCGTTCGACGCCAACGCCCGACGGCACACCTCCTTCGCCTCGGTGTTCGTCTATCCGGACATCGCCGACGAGATCACGGTCGAGATCCAGGACAAGGAGCTGAAGGTCGACACGTACCGCGCCAGCGGAGCCGGCGGGCAGCACGTGAACAAGACTGACTCGGCCGTGCGCATCACGCACCTGCCGACGGGGATCGTGGTCCAGAGCCAGGCGGAGCGGAGCCAGCACCGCAACCGGGAGACCGCGATGCGGCTGCTCAAGGCCCGGCTCTATCAGTACCTCAAGGCGGAGCAGGAGAAGTCGCGCGAGGAGCTGGAGGCAGAGAAGAAGGAGATCGCCTTCGGCAGCCAGATCCGCTCCTACGTGCTGCACCCCTACACGCTCGTCAAGGATCACCGCACGGGCCACGAGACCTCCGATGTCGAGGGGGTGCTCGAAGGAGAGATCACCCCGTTCATGGAGGAGTATCTCCGGCAGACCGCCGGGGAGCGACCGGAGCCGCGGGCGCGGTAGTGACGGCGGAGACGAATCCGCAGGCCGTCCGGCGCGAGAAGCTGGCGGCGCTCGAGGAGCGCGGGATCGATCCCTATCCGGCGAGCTGGCGCGTGGACGACACCGCGGCGGACCTGCTCGCGGAGTTCCGGGACGAAGGCCCCGAGATCGAGGCCCGGCTGGCGGGCCGGATCGTCTCGCTCCGGTCCCACGGCAAGACCTCCTTCCTCCACCTCGCCGACGGCAGCGGCCGGATCCAGGTGTACCTGCGGAAAGACGAGCTGGGGGAGGATCTCTTCGGCCTCCTGGACCACCTCGATCTGGGTGACTTCGTGGGCGTCGCCGGACCTCTGTTCCGCACCCGCACCGGGGAGATCACCGTCCGGGCGCGCGAGCTGGCCGTGCTGGCCAAGGCGCTGCGCCCCCTTCCCCTGGGCAAGGTGGTGGAAGAGGACGGCGAGGAGCGCGCCTACCACCAGGTCGCCGATCAGGAGTTCCGCTACCGGCAGCGCTACGCGGACCTCGCCGTCCACGCGGAGGCCCGGGAGGTCTTCGAGCACCGCGCGGCGATCGTGCGGTATCTGCGGAACTTTCTCGACGAGCGCGGGTTCCTGGAGGTCGAGACCCCGGTCCTGCAGCCCGTCTACGGAGGCGCCACCGCGCGTCCGTTCACGACGTACCACAATACCCTCGATACGACCCTCTATCTGCGGATCGCGGACGAGTTGTACCTCAAGCGGTGCGTGGTGGGGGGCATCGAGCGGGTGTACGAGATCGGCAAGGATTTCCGCAACGAAGGGATGGACCGCTTCCACAACCCCGAGTTCACGATGCTCGAGTTCTACCAGGCGTATGCCGATTATCGCGACTTCATGGAGCTGGCGGAGGAGATGCTGATCGGCCTCGTGCAGGAGCTCCAGGGGGGCACCGAGCTGACGTTCCAGGGCCGCACGGTGGACGTGGCCGCGCCTTGGCCCCGGATCCGGTTCCTCGACGCGCTGGCCGAGGCGGGGGTGGACGTGTCGGAGCTGACACGGGAGGCGCTGGTGGGGGAGGCGGACCGGCTGGGCGTGGAGGTGGCCCCTCAGGAAGGGGCGGGCAAGATCCTGGACTCACTGTTCGGCCGGCTGGTGGAGCCGACGCTCGAGGGCCCGGCGTTCGTCATCGACCATCCGGCCGCGCTCTCGCCGCTGGCCAAGGCGCACCGGGACGACCCCCGCGTGGTCGAGCGGTTCGAGGCGTACCTGTTCGGGTCCGAGTGGGCCAACGCGTTCAGTGAGCTCAATGACCCGCGTGAGCAGCGCGCGCGGTTCGAGGCCCAGGCCGCGCTGGCCGCGCGCGGCGACGTCGAGGCCCCGGGCGTGGTCGACGAGGACTTTCTGCGGGCGCTGGAGTACGGAATGCCTCCCACGGCGGGAATGGGGGTCGGGGTGGACCGGTTGACGATGTTCCTGACCGACCAGCCGGCGATCCGCGACGTGCTCCTCTTCCCGGCGCTCAGGCCCGAGGAGGGTCAGGCGTGAACCTCGAGTGGCGGATCGCGCTCCGATACCTGGGCTCTAAGCGGCGCCGGGGGATCATCTCCGTCATCGGCCTGATCGCGATCGGCGGGGTGTTCGTCGGCGTCGCGGCACTCGTCATCGTGATGAGCGTGATGAACGGGCTGCAGGAGGACCTGCGGGAGAAGATCCTGACCAACACGCCGCACCTGCTGATCCAGAAGTACAACTCGGAGCCGATCGACGACTACCAGGAGGTCACCGAGGCGTTGCGCGCGACCCGCGGGGTGATCGGCGCCTCCCCGTTCATCTACACGGAGGGGATCATCGGCCACGGCCGGGGCCGCAACGAGGGGGCGGTGATCCGCGGAGTCGACCCGCGCCACGAGCCAGACGTCGCGGACGCCCGCGACCAGGTGATCGCCGGCGACTGGGACCTGGTGCAGGCGCCTGACGAGCCCTATCCCAAGGTCGTCGTGGGGTATATGCTCGCGGACCGGCTGGGCGCGTTCCCGGGCGACACGCTGACCCTCACCACGCCCGAGGTCGCCTCGGTGTCGCCGCTCCACGGGACGATCCCCAAGTTGCAGAAATTCGTGCTCGCGGGAACCTTCAAGAGCGGGTTGTTCGAGTACGACTCGAAGTTCGTATACGCCTCGCTCTCCGCCCTCCAGGAATACCTGCAGACGGGGGACGTGGCCTACGGCGTGGCGGCTCGAGTGGACGATGCCTGGAGCGCTCGCGGGATCGGCGACCGGGTCGTCCAGCAGCTCGACGGGCCCTTCTACGTCACCACCTGGATCGAGCTGAACCAGCCCTTGTTCGCCGCTCTGAGCCTGGAAAAGAAGGCCATGTTCGTTATATTGGTGCTCATCGTGCTGGTGGCGGCCTTCAACATCATCAGTACGCTGACCATGATCGTGATGGACAAGACGAAGGAGATCGGGATCCTCCGGTCGATGGGCATGCAGGGCCGCGCCATTCGCCGCGTCTTCGTCTATCAGGGAGCCCTGATCGGAGGGGTCGGTACCACGCTCGGCTGCCTCGCCGGTCTGGGCGCGGCGCTGCTGCTCGCACGTTACCGGTTCATCTCGCTTCCCGGCGAAGTCTACTTCATCGACACGTTACCGGTGTCGATCGACCCTCTGAACATCGCGCTCATCATCGGCGCGAGCCTTCTCATCTCGCTGGCGGCCACCCTCTACCCGGCCCGCCAGGCCGCGGCCATGATGCCGGTGGACGCGATTCGCTATGAGTAGGGGGGAGGGCTGGGAGAGCGGGACGATCCTGGAGGCGCGGCGACTCCATAAGGAGTACGCGGGCGCGACCGGTCCGGTCAAGGTACTGTGCGGAGTGGATCTGGTGGTGGCCGCGGGCGAGACGGTCTCGATCGTGGGTGCCTCGGGGGCCGGCAAGAGCACCCTCCTGCACCTTCTGGGGGGCCTCGATCGACCCACCCACGGAGAGGTCATCCTGGGGGAGCATTACCTCAGCCGGCTCTCCGACGCCGAGCTGACCCGGCTCCGTAGCCTTTTGCTGGGGTTCGTGTTCCAGTTCCACCACCTGTTACTGGAGTTCAGCGCTCTCGAGAACGTGGCATTACCCTTGCTGATCCAGGGGGGGGAGGAGACGGAGGCCCAGGAGCGGGCCCGGGCGATCCTGGCGGAGGTGGGGCTCGGCCACCGCCTGGAGCACCGCCCCAGCGCGCTTTCGGGGGGCGAGCAGCAGCGGGTGGCGTTCGCGCGGGCGCTCGTGCACGACCCGATCGTGATCCTGGCGGACGAGCCGTCGGGGAACCTGGATCGGGCGAACAGCGAGCGGCTGCACGACCTGATGTTCGAGCTGGCGAGCGATAAGCAGGTGGCGTTCGTGGTGGCAACCCACGACGAGCGATTGGCCGAGCGGACCGACCGCCAGCTCCACATCGAGGACGGCACGTTGATGCCGATCCAGCTCGAGCCTCTGGGGTAGTAGTGAATGACGCGATACGCCGGCGCGATTTGAACGGACCATTCCGGCGGGTCGTTTACGTGACGAAGTCAACGGAACGGGGTTAGGCCCATGATGTGTGCCGACTGCGGTGAGAACAAAGCGACCGTCCATTTCACGCAGATCGTCAACGACGCGACCGAGACCTTCCATCTGTGCCAGGAGTGCGCGCAGAAGCGGGGTCTGAAGACGAGCCCAGTGGGCTCGCAGGCCCCCCTGTCGGACTTCCTGTCCGAGATGGGAGCGCCGATCTTCACCAAGGCGACCAACGCCAACACCGCCTGTCCGCGCTGTGGCTGCACGTTCCGGCAGTTCCGCAAGACCGGTCGGCTTGGGTGCGCCCATTGCTACGCCACGTTCGAACAGGAGATGAGCGCTCTGCTGAGGAAGATCCACGGATCCAACGAGCACGTGGGGATCACCGAGGACGAATCCATCGGCCCGGTCGACGAGAGCGAGGCCGAGCTGCTGGAGATGCGGCGCGAGCTGAGGCACGCGGTCGAGCGTGAGGAGTACGAGCGCGCGGCGGAGCTCCGGGACCGCATCACGGTGCTCGAAGACGACCGCCGGGCGGCCCGCGCCATCGCTGAAGCCGAGGGGGTCGATTGAGGCTGCCGGAAGACGACCTCCTGAGCCAGGTCCACGGGGGCCTGTCCTGGATCAGCGGCGAGGGCCCGCACGCGGACATCATCCTGAGCACGCGCGTGCGCTTGGCGCGGAACCTGGAGCACTATCCGTTCCGCGAAACCATCGCCGCCGAGCAGCAGGAGCAGGTGACCTCCGAGGTGCTCGAGGCATACGGCCAGGCTGGCGGATCGAACGGTTCGGCCGCGCCGCGTCAGGTCCTCCGGCTGGGCGACCTGCCGGAGACGGACCTGAACGTGCTGCTGGAGCGGCACCTGGTGAGCCGCGAGATGATCCGCTTCAAGGAGGCCAGCGCGCTGCTGGTGGGAGACGGGGGCCGTGTGGCGCTCCTGATCAACGAGGAGGACCACCTGCGGATCCAGGTGCTGGAGGCGGGCCTCCAGCTCGAGGAGGCGTGGGAGCGCGCGCGGCGCACCGACGAGGATCTGCGGCGGCACATGCGGTTCGCGTACCACGAGCGGTTCGGGTTCCTGACCTCGTGCCCGACGAATACCGGGACCGGGCTCCGCGCCTCGGTCCTGATCCACCTGCCGGGCCTGGTGCTGACGCGCGAGATCCACAAGGTCCTGCAGGGACTGGCGCAGATCGGGCTGACGTTCCGCGGACTCTACGGCGAGGGGTCGGACGTGGTGGGCAACTACTTCCAGATCTCGAACCAGACCACGCTCGGCAAGAGCGAGGCGGAGCTCGTGGGCCATCTCAGCCAGATCACCCGCCAGGTGATCGAGTACGAGGAGAACGCCCGCCAGGTGCTGGCCCGGGATGCCCTGGACGAGATCGAGGACAAGGTGTGGCGCGCCTACGGGCTCCTGCGCTGCGCGCGGTCGATGTCCACCGACGAGATGATGAATCTGCTCTCCGCCGTGCGGCTGGGCGTGAGCATGAAACTGCTCCCCGACATGGGGGTACAACGGTTGAATCGATTGCTCCTCTGGACCCAGATCGCACACCTCGACAAGCGCGCCGGCCGGGCGCTCTCGAAGCGGGACAGAGAACACGAGCGATCCAAGCTCATAAGAGAGATATTGGACGAGGCGGACAACCGCGAGCCTAAGGATGGACGATGAACAGCAACTTCACGGATCGGGTACGCAAGGTCCTGTCGATGGCCCGCGAAGAGGCCACGCGGCTGCGTCACGACTACGTGGGAACCGAGCACATCCTGCTCGGGCTCATCCGCGAGGGTGAGGGGGTGGCGGCGGCGATTCTCACGAACCTGAACGTGGATCTCGAGGAGTTGCGCCACCGGATCGAGGAGCGGGTGGAGCCGGGGAAGAGCGACATGACCGCCGACGAGGTTCCCTACACGACCCGCGCCAAGAAGGTGCTCGAGTTCTCGGTCGCGGAAGCGCGCAGCCTGAAGCATTCCTACGTGGGAACCGAGCACCTGCTGCTCGGCCTGCTGCGGGAGGAGAAGGGGGTGGCGGCCCAGGTGCTCGAGGAAGTCGATGTGACGATCGACGTCGCTCGAAACGAAACGATCCGCTTGCTAGGAGGCGAGTTGAGCTCGATGGAAGGTGGGAGCCAGGCGTCCAAGCCGAGTGAGAAGAAATCGAAGACCCCCGCCCTCGATCACTTCTGCCGCGACCTGACCGATCTGGCGCGGGAGGGCGATCTCGATCCGACCATCGGTCGGGAGAAGGAGATCGAGCGGGTCATCGAGGTCCTGTCGCGACGGAAGAAGAACAACCCCGTGCTGATCGGCGAGCCGGGTGTCGGCAAGACGGCGATCGTCGAGGGCCTCGCGCAGCGGATCGTGTCCGGCGAGATCGTGCACTCGCTCCGGGACCATCGCGTCCTCTCGCTCGACATGGCGGCGGTGATCGCAGGGACCAAGTATCGCGGTCAGTTCGAGGAACGCCTGAAGGCGGTCATCAACGAGATCAAGCAGTCGCAGAACATCATCCTGTTCATCGACGAGCTCCATACGCTGGTAGGGGCGGGTGCCGCGGAAGGCGCCATCGACGCCTCCAACATGCTCAAGCCCGCGCTGGCGCGGGGCGAGCTGCAGTGCGTGGGCGCCTCGACACTGAACGAATACCGCAAGTACATCGAGAAGGACGGGGCGCTCGAGCGCCGGTTCCAGCCGGTCGTCGTCGACCCCCCCTCGATCGAAGAGACCGTCGAGATCCTGAAGGGGCTCCGTCCCCGCTATGCCGATCACCACAAGGTCGAGATCCCGGACGACGCCATCGAGACCGCCGCCCGGCTGTCCGAGCGCTACATCACCGACCGCTTCCTGCCCGACAAGGCCATCGACGTGATCGACGAGGCCTGTGCCCGCGTGCACCTCGCCGCCCAGGTACCGCCGCCGGAGCTGCTGGTGCTCGAGGAAGAGGTTCAGGAGATCGTCACCCGCAAGGACCAGGCGATCAAGGCGCAGGACTACGAGACCGCGGCCAAGCTCCGCGACAGCGAGCGTGAGCTCAAGTCGACGATCAAGCGCAAGAAGCTGGAGTGGGAGCGGGGCAACCACGCCGACCGTCCGTCACTGACCACCGAGGACGTGGCGTTCATCGTCAGCCGGTGGACCGGCGTGCCGGTCGTGCGGCTGCGCGAGGAGGAGACCGAGCGCCTGCTTCAGATGGAGACCGAGCTGCACGAGCACATCGTGGGGCAGGAGGCCGCGATCAACGCCATCTCCAAGGCGATCCGGCGGACGCGCGCGGGCCTGAAGGACCCGCGGCGGCCGATCGGCTCGTTCATCTTCTCCGGCCCCACCGGCGTCGGGAAGACCGAGCTGGCGCGCGCGCTGGCGCGGTTCCTGTTCGCCGATCCCAATGCGCTGATCCGGATCGACATGTCGGAGTACATGGAGAAGTTCACGGTCAGCCGCCTGCTGGGCGCTCCTCCGGGTTACGTCGGATACGAGGACTCCGGGTACCTGACCAAGGAGGTCCGCCGCAAGCCCTATTCGGTCGTCCTGCTGGACGAGATCGAGAAGGCGCACCCCGACGTGTTCAACATCCTGCTCCAGATCCTCGATGAGGGGCACATCACCGACAATTACGGGCGTAAGATCGACTTCAAGAATACGGTCGTGATCATGACGTCGAACATCGGCGCGCGGCGGATCACGGGCGCGCGAGCGCTGGGCTTCCAGCAGCCGAGCGAGCACGCGCGCTTCGAGCACATCGAGGAATCGGTGAAGGACGAGATCAACAAGACGTTCAACCCCGAGTTCCTCAACCGCCTCGACGAAGTGATCGTGTTCCATCCGCTGAACGAGGACCACATCATCAAGATCGTGGACATCCTGTTCCGCGACGTCCTGAAGCGGATCGAGGATCGCGAGCTCACGCTGGTGCTCACCACCGAGGCCAAGGAGTTCCTGGCGGAGAAGGGGTACGACGAGAAGTTCGGCGCGCGTCCGCTCAAGCGCGCCATGCAGCGCTATCTGGAGGACCCGTTCTCCGAGGCGCTGCTGCAGGGTCGGTTCGCGCCTGGCGACGAGATCCTCGTCGAGGTGGCGGAGCTGGAGCGTCTCAAGTTCACCGTCCGCTCGTCCGCGCCTCCGCTCGAGGAGGAGTCGGTTCAGGAAGAGGTGCGCTAGCGGTGCGGCGAAGCCACGCGACTCGCACGACGTCGCGGAATCGGGAAAGGAGAGACCGCGTCTCTCCTTTTTCGCTTGTCCTCCGCTGGCTGCCGATCGCGCTCGTGGGGACCCTGTCGCTGGCGGGGGCGGGTCCCGCCGGCGCGCAGGAGGCAGCCCCGCGGCTCGCGGGGGTGGAGGTCGAGGGAACCACGGTCCTCGATCCCCAGCGGGTGGCCGCCCTCTCCGGCCTGCCGGGGACGTCGTTCCTGACCCCCCGCGCCATGCAGGAGGCGATCCGCACCCTCTGGAATACCGGGCTGTTCGACGACGTGCGGATCGACACCCGGCCGGTGGCCGACGGGGCGGTCGCCGTGATCACGGTGGACGAAGCCCCGGTCATCACCGGGATCGACCTGCAAGGGCAGGACAAGGTGAAGGAGAAGGACATCCGGGAGAAGATCCCGTTCCGCGTGGGCGACCGGATGCTGCAGCATCGGCTGCACCGGGCGGCCGCGGACATCGAGCGGCTCTACGAGGAGAGGGGTTACTACCTGGCGGACGTCTCAGTCGAGCCCGTGCGGGTGGACGCCGACTCCACCGCCGTCGTCGTGCGCATCGACGAAGGTCGCAAGGTGGCCATCGAGGCGATCCAATTCCGGGGCAACCGCGCCTTCTCGGGATCACGCCTGCGCGGCGCCCTGGACACCGACAGGAAGGGATTCTGGTTCTGGCAGCAGGGCGAGTTCGACGAGGCGAAGTGGCGCACGGACCTGAGCCAGCGGCTGCCGGCCTTCTACGGCGAGCATGGCTACGTCGACATGCGGGTCGTAGCCGACTCGATGTGGGTGGACCGTGACCGGGGAGCGATGCAGCTCTTCGTGACGGTCGACGAGGGACCGCTCTATCGGACCGGCAACATCGAGCTGGAAGGGAACAGCCGGTTCTCGCAGGCGGACCTGAGGCGGTTCCTGCGCGTCCAGCCGGGTGAGACCTTCAACACCCGCGCCATCGAGGAGACCCAGGCGGACCTGCTGAACCTGTACGCCGACGACGGCTACATCTACGCCCAGGTCCAGCCGATCCGCCGCGTGCGGCCGGATACGACGATCATCGACCTCACGTGGCAGATCCGGGAGGGGAGCCCGGCGGAGATCCGGCACGTGGCCATCAAGGGCAACACCGTGACCCACGAGTCGGTCATTCGGCGCCACCTGTTCGTCGAGCCGGGTCAGCGATTCCGGCGCACGGACGTTCGGAACAGCCTGCTCGCGCTGGAGGGACTGGGGTTCTTCGAGCCCGGCATCGTGCCCGCCACCCGCGTCGTGGACCAGCAGACCGGAGACATCGACCTCACGTTCGAGGTGCAGGAGCGGCGCACGGGATCCCTCACGCTGGGAGCCGCGGTCGGCGGAGGCACCGGGCTGTCGGGCTTCCTCGGCTACGAGCAGCCGAACCTGTTCGGCCAGGCGAAGTCGGGACGCGTGCGATGGGAGTTCGGTTCTCGGAACAACAACCTGGAGCTGGGTTACACCGAGCCAGTCTTCATGGGAACAAAGACCTCGCTGTCGACCTCATTCTTCAACATCAACCAGCGCTACATCGGGACGTCGTTCCGCCAGCAGGCGCTCGGTGGCAGCTTGCGTCTGGGAACGCCACTGCCGTGGGACGAGGCGGCTCGGATCTTCTACGGCTACACCTGGCAGCGTATCGATCTGGAGGCCACCGACGGCGACGATTTGCGCTTCCGCGATCAGTATCCGCGGACGGAGTCGAGCGTCACGCTGAGCCTGGTGAGGGACACGCGGCTGCCGCGTCTGCATCCGATCCAAGGCGCCCGCCACAGCATCGGTGTCGATCTGGCGGGCGGACCCCTCGGGGGCACGGTGGGGTTCCACAAGTACGAGTTGGAGACGTCCTGGTTCGCGCCCACCCTCAACGACCGCACCGTGCTCAACCTGTCGTTGCAGGCGGGTGGCATCAACTCGACCGGGTTCGTGCCGCTGACCGAGCAGTACATCCTGGGTGGCGTGCAGTTCCCCTCGGAGGGGCTGCGCGGCTACCCCGAGAACCGGGTGGGCGTCCACACGGCCGGAAATATCTTCCGCGACGGCGAGGGTCGAACGGACGACCGCGGAAACGCGTTTCTCCTGTTGACGGCGGAGCATTTCTTCAAGATCACCGACACCGTCTACACGTCGGTCTTCTACGACGCGGGGAACGTCTGGAACGAGTTCCGCGACGTGACGTTCGCGGACCTGAAGCGGGGGGCGGGTGTGGGAATACAGATCGACCTGCCCGGGTTCGGGCCGATGGGGCTCGACTACGCGTACGGGTTCGATCGGCTCAGTGCCAATGGGGACCGCGATCCGGGGTGGCAGCTCCATTTCCGGTTCGGGAATCTCGGCCGATGAGAAATCCGGAGAGGCCGCAGGGGCCAACTTACACGAAGGGAACAAACGGAGGTTCTTCCATGCGAAGCGGATATGTCCTGGCCGTCGCCCTAGTCGCCTGGCTGGTCGCTCCGGCGGCGGGTCTGGCTCAGGGCCAGACGGACCTGAAGATCGGGTACATCGATTCGGAAGAGGTCATCAAGGCGGCCCCCGGCTACACGGAGGCGAACGAGGCCTTCAACCGCACGGCCACCGCCTGGCGCGACACACTGGAGACGAAACGCACCCGGCTCCAGACCCTGTTCGACGACTACAAGCAGCAGGAGGTCATCCTCTCGCCGGAGAAGAAGACCGAGAAGCAGCAGGAGATGCTGACTCTCGAGCAGGAGATCCAGCAGTACTTTCAGTCGAAGTTCGGCCAGGAAGGCGAGGCCGCGGCGCGGCAGGCGGAGCTGATGCGCCCGATCATCGAGCGGGTGAACGACGTGATCGAGCAGACCCGCCGTGAAGGCAGTTTCGCGCTGATCTTCGATCTGAACGACGGTGCGCTGGTCGCGGGGGATCCGGCGCTCAACATCACCGACCAGGTGATCCAACGGCTAAGGTCCCAGCCCGCGTCGTCGCGCTGACCTTGCCCGATAGCGCGGAGGGTTCGTGCCGACGCTTACGCTGAGAGAGCTCGCGGGAGCCCTTCACGCCCGTCTGGAGGGCGATCCCGACGTGTCGGTCAGTGGCGTCGCGCCCCTCGAGCAGGCCGGGCCCTCGGACCTCTCGTTTCTCGCCAACCCCCGCTACGAGGACTCCGCCCGGCGCTCGGGCGCGGCGGTGGTCATCGTGGGCGAGGCGTTCCACGGCAACGGCGGGAACCTCCTGCGCGTCTCGAATCCATACCTCGCCTACGCTCGGGCGGTCGAGCTGCTGCTTCCCGAGCCCCCGTCGGAACCCGGTGTCGATCCGACCGCCATCGTCGATTCCTCCGCCCGGGTGTCCCCCGACGCTTCGGTCGGCCCCTTCACGGTGATCGGAGCGGAAGCCGTGATCGGGAATCGGGTGTCGATCGGCGCGGCCTGCGTGGTCGAGGCCGGGGTTCAGATCGGCGCGGGGAGCCGGCTGTACCCCCGCGTTACCCTCCATCCGGGGACCCGCCTCGGGGCCCGCTGCGTGGTGCAGAGCGGCTCGGTGCTGGGGTCGGACGGCTTCGGCTACGCGACCGACGAGCGCGGCGTCCACCACAAGGTCCCGCAACGCGGCGGCCTGACCGTGGGCGACGACGTGGAGATCGGGGCCAACGTGACGATCGATCGGGGCTCCGCCGCCGACACGGTCATCGGCGCGGGCACTAAAATTGACAACCTCGTTCACATTGCCCATAATGTCACGATTGGTCAGAACGCGTTCATCGTGGCGCAAGTAGGCGTCGCCGGCAGCACGGCGATCGGTGACCACGCGGTGATCGCGGGGCAGGTCGGAATCGTGGGGCACGTCAGGATCGGTGATCGCGCCCGGCTGGGCGCGCAGGCGGGCGTGATCGGCGACGTTCCGGCCGACGCGGAGTACTCGGGCTACCCGGCCCGGACCCACCGCGAGCAGATGCGAGCCTACGCCCTCTTCGCCCGGCTTCCCGAGCTCTTCGAACGCCTCAAAGCATTGGAATCCAGGCTAAAGAGCGAATGAACGGGGAACCTCAGATGACGATCGCCCGCCCCGTCACCTACTCGGGGGTGGGCCTCCACAGCGGAAATCAGTGTCACATGACGTTCCTGCCGGCCGAGGCGAACACGGGGATCCGGTTCGTCCGGACGGATCTCGAGGGACAGCCCCAGATCTTGGTCGATCCCGACAACGTCGTGGGGGTCGAGCGGGGGACGACGATCGGCGTCAACGGCACCGAGGTGCAGACGATCGAGCACGTACTGGCCGCCGTGGCCGCCCGCGGGATCGACAACCTGATCATCGAGCTGGACGCCGGCGAGCCGCCCGTGGCCGACGGCTCGAGCCTGCCGTTCTGGAAGGCCCTCCAGGAAGCGGGCCTCGCCGAGCTCGACGCCCCCCGGCGCATCTATCGCATCGAGGAGCCCATCTTCTTCGAGCAGGGGGACGTCGAGATCACCCTCCTGCCTTCCGACCGGCTCCAGGTGTCGTTCTCGATCGACTTCGACCATCCTCTCGTCCGCCATCAGTTCGAGTCCTTCGAAATCACCCCCGAGACGTTCGAGCGCGAGATCGCGCCGGCGCGCACGTTCGGGTTCCTGCACGAGATCGAGCAGCTGAAGGCGGCCGGCCTGATCCGGGGCGGGAATCTGCGGAACGCGATCGTGATCGGTGAGGACAAGATCCTCAACGAGGACCATCTGAGGTTCCCCACCGAGCTGGTGAGGCACAAGATCCTCGACCTGCTGGGAGACCTGAAGATCCTCAACGTCGACCTCAAGGCCCATATCATCGCGCACCGGTCGGGTCACCGGACCCACCTGGAGCTGGTGCGGATCCTCAAGCGCCTGATCGACGGGCACGACGGCGGGAACGGCGCCGCGCCTCGAGCGGCGTCGCGGACCGGCCGGGAGATCGTGATGGACGCCACACGGATCATGGAGGTGCTCCCGCACCGCTACCCGTTCCTGCTCGTCGACCGGGTGGTCGAGCTGGAGGAGGATCGCCGCATCGTGGGAATCAAGAACGTGACGATCTCGGAGCCCTTCTTCCAGGGGCACTTCCCGGGACACCCGGTCATGCCTGGCGTGCTGATCGTCGAGGCGATGGGCCAGGTCGGGGGGCTGCTGCTGATGAGCCTGGTGGACGACCCGAAGGACAAGGTCGTCTACTTCACCGGGCTCGACAAAGTGCGCTTCCGCCAGCCCGTGCGGCCCGGGGACCAGCTCGAGTGCGAGCTGGAGCTCCTCAAGCGGAGGGGCACGTTCTGCAAGATGCGGGGGACCGCGCGCGTCGGTGGCGCGATCGTCGCCGAAGCGGAGCTCATGGCTTCGGTGGTGGAGAAGTGAGATGAAGCAGGCCACCGTGGACATCCACCCCTCCGCGATCATCCATCCGAGCGCGATCATCAAGGAGGAAGTCAAGATCGGTCCCTATGCGATCGTCGGTCCGGAGGTCACGATCGGGGAAGGGGCCCGGATCTACGCCCACGCCGTGATCGAGCCTGGAACGACCATCGGCGAGCGGTGCCAGATCCACTATGGAGCCGTGATCGGGGGCGAGCCGCAGGACCTGAAGTACGAGGGCGAGCCGACCGCCTGTCTGATCGGCGACGGGACCGTGGTGCGGGAGTACGTGACCGTGAGCCGCGGCACGCGGGCGCTCGGTCGCACCGAGATCGGCGAGGGATGCCTGCTGATGGCGTACGTCCACGTGGCGCACGATTGCCGCATCGGGGACGGTGTGATCCTGAGCAACGCGGTCAACCTGGCCGGCCACGTCACGATCGGTGAGCAGGCGATCATCGGGGGCATGACCCCCGTCCACCAGTTCGTGCGGATCGGCGAGCACGCGTTCATCGGCGGCGCCTCGCGCGTGCAGAAGGACATCCCGCCCTACGTCAAGGCCGCCGGCGTTCCCACCGCGCTGTTCGGGCTCAACTCGGTGGGTCTCGATCGCCGCGGTTTCGCCGAGAACGTGAAGACCGAGCTCAAACGGGCCTATCGGCTGTTCTTCAACTCGAAGCTCAACATCGGACAGGCGCTGGAGCGGGCGGAGACGGAGCTCCATCCCTATCCCGAGATCGTCCGCTTCCTGGCGTTCATCCGCGAGAGCGAGCGGGGCATCACGGTCTAGCGGCCCCCCGATTGTGACCCTTCCGGCTTTCCCTTTTTCTCCCCCGTCATGTATCGTCCAACGGTTCACGTCCGTGACATCTGCAGTCGAGAGAGGGCTCGGCATGGGTCTGTTGAGCGTCTGGAAAGAGCGCAAGGAGGTCTCCCCGCATCGGCCGAAGCGCGCCCGGACGGGACGGCTGGTCGCCCTGCTCGCCGGCGTGGCGATCCTGATCTGGCTGCTGGGCGCGGTCGCGTGAGCGCGGGGAGGATCCCATGAGGCGCCCGGTCCTCCGAGCGCTCGCAAGCCGCTCGGGCTTCCTCGTGTCGATGTTCGTGCGCGCGCTCTCCGCCTCCTGGCGGATCGACGTCGAAGGGACGGAGAACCTGGAGGAGGCGCGCCGCGGCGACCGGGGGGTCCTGTACTGCTTCTGGCACGGCCGCATGCTCGAGCTGGCGGCCGCGCACGCCCACCGTGGCGTGGGAGTCCTCGTCAGCGGCCACCCCGACGGCGTGATGGCGGAGCGGATCGTCCGGCCGCTGGGATACGTGCCGATCAGCGGCTCGAGCCGCCGGAATCCCGTGGCCGGCTTTCGGGCCATGCTGCGGCACGCGTCCGCCGGCGGCGATCTGGCCCTCACGCCGGACGCCCACTCCGACGGCCGGGTGCAGCCGGGAGCGATCGCGCTCGCCCGCCGCACCGGCCACGCGCTCCTGCCCGTCGCGGCCGCGGCGAGCCACCTCCGGCGGGTGGACTCTTGGGACCGCTTCGAGATCCCGTGGCCGGCCGCGCGCGTGGTGATCCTCTACGGCGAGCCCGTCCTCGTCCCGGCCGATGCGGACCGCCGGGCGATGGAAGAGAGCCGGCGTCGGTTGGAGGCCGGGCTCAGGGAGCTGCATGCCCGCGCCGAGCGCTCGATCTCCGGGGCGTCCAGCGAGCCGGTCGAGCGTCCCGGAGTCCTGATCGGGTCATGATCGCCGACAACGAGGACGAGTCACGGCGTCGCCAGCGGGGCGGTGAGGTCGTCGAGCGCGCGCGCCTGTACGGATGGGCCCGCAGGACCCTGTATGGAGGCGGCGGGCTTCCGGGGCGGCTGACCCGCGGTGCTCTCACCCCGCTCTCCTGGGCCTGGAGCACGGCGGCCCGCCGCCGGCTGGCCCCCGACCCCGCCGCCGGGCGCGCGCGGCTCCTGCCCGCTCCCGCGGTCAGCGTGGGCAACGTGACGCTGGGGGGAGGGGGAAAGACCAGCCTGGTGGAGTGGATCGTGAGGGAGGGCGCGCCGCCGGGAGCGACCGTCGCCGTGCTCTCGCGCGGCTACGGGCGAACGAGCGCGGAGCCGATGGCGCTGCGCCCCCGCTCGGCGCCCACCGCGGTCGCGGAGCTGGGCGACGAGCCGACGCTGCTCGCCCGCGCCGGGGCCTGGGTCGGGGTCGCCGGAGACCGGCTGCGGGCGGCGAGGGCCGTGGCGGAGCTCGGGGCGCGGCCGGACCTCTTCGTCCTCGACGACGCCCTCCAGCACCGGTCCCTGCCGCGGGCCCTCGACCTGGTCGTCTTCGCCGCCGAGGACCTCGCCGCCCCGGCCCGCTGCGTGCCCTCCGGCCCCCTGCGGCAGTCCGCTGCCTGGTTCCCCCCGCACGCGGTCTGGGTAGTGGCGGGAGCCGACCCGCGGGAGGGGGAGTGGCCGGCGGGCTCGATCGCCCGGGCCTACGCCCCGTGGTGGCGCGAGCTCCCCGGGACGCCCGCCGTCTGGCGGGACGCCGGCACGGTCCCGCTCGGGGCGTGGTGGTCCGGCGGAGACGTCGCGTTCGACCCGCGGGGGCGGCCGGTGGTCGCCTTCGCCGGAGTCGCCCGGCCCGAGTCGGTCGCGGACTCCAGCCGCCGGGCCGGGCACGAGATCGTCGCCCTCGTCGCCTTCCCCGATCATCATGCCTACCGCGCCAGCGACGTCGCCGGTCTCCTCCGGGACCACCCGGGCGCGGCCTTCCTGACGACCGAGAAGGACGCGGTCAAGCTGGAGCCGGCCTGGTTCGGCGACGCCCCGGCCGGGGTGCTCGTGCGGCGGATCGAGCCGTCCGACCCAGGGCTCCTGGAGCGCGAGATCGCCGACGCGATGGGGTGGAGGTCGTGACGACCCCCCGCCGGATCGACACCGATGTCCTCGTCCTCGGGAGCGGGATCGCGGGCCTGTCGTACGCGATCAAGGCGGCGGCGCACGGACGGGTCACCGTGCTGACGAAGAAGGAGGATACCGAGGCGAACACGAACTACGCCCAGGGCGGGATCGCGGCGGTGATGGACCCGGGGGACACGTTCGCGGCCCACGTCGCCGACACGCTCGCCTCCGGCGCCGGGCTCTGTGACGAGGAGGCCGTCGCCCTGCTCGTCCACAGCGGGCCCGAGCGGGTGAGGGAGCTGATCGCGTACGGCGTCCACTTCAGCTACGAGCGTGACGAGCCGGACCGGCTCTCGCTGGCGCGGGAGGGGGGTCACTCCGCGCGTCGGATCGTCCGCTCGGACGACCTGACCGGCCGCTCGATCGAGCGCGGCCTCCTGGACGCGGCCGCCCGGGCCGAGGTCACGATCCATGAGCACTACTTCGTGCTCGATCTGTGGGTCGAAGAGCGCGGGGGCCGCGCGCGCTGCCTGGGCGCCCTGGCGGTCGACCGTGAGAGCGGCGAGCAGGTGGCGGTATCCGCCCGCGTGACCTACCTCGCGACGGGAGGGTGCGGGCAGGTCTACCGGTTCACCACGAACCCCCCGATCGCGACCGGGGACGGGATCGCGATGGCGTTTCGCGCCGGCGCGCCAGTGGCGAACATGGAGTTCGTCCAGTTCCACCCGACCGCCCTCTATCCGGTCGAGACCCGGCCGTTCCTGATCAGCGAGGCGGTGCGGGGCGAGGGCGCCGTGCTGCGGGACGCGGCCGGTCGGCCGTTCATGGGCGACCACCACCCCCAGGCGGACCTGGCGCCGCGGGACGTGGTCGCGCGCGCGATCGATGCCGAGATGCGGGACGGGGGCGTCGACCACGTCTGGCTCGACTGCTCCCCGATCGAACCCGAGCAGTTCGCCGAGCGGTTTCCCAACATCCTCGCCACCTGCCGCTCCCGCGGCCTCGACCCGCCCCGCGATCCCCTGCCCGTCGTCCCGGCCGCGCACTACCTGTGCGGGGGCATCCGGACCGACCTCGACGCCCGGACGGGAGTCGCGGGGCTCCTCGCCGCCGGCGAGGCCGCCTGCACGGGCGTCCACGGAGCCAACCGGCTGGCCTCCAACTCGCTGCTCGAGGCCGTCGTCTTCGCCGACCGCGCCGCCGGCGTCACGCCGGAGCTCCTGGCGGCGGCGGGCCCCGGAGTCCCGCAGCCACCGGCGGCGCGGAAGGGTGAGGCCGACCCGGCGGCCATCGAGGAGCTGCGGAGCGAGATCCGGGATGTCCTGTGGGCGGGGGCGGGGATCGTGCGGGACGACGCGGGCCTCGACGAGGCGCGCGAGGCCCTCGAACGGCTGGCGGCGCGGGTCCCGCCCGCGCCCTGGCAGGCAGAAGCGGCCGAGGTGGCCAACCTGCACCTCGTGGGGAGCCTCATCGTCCGCTCCGCGATCTTGCGGAAGGAGAGCCGGGGCTTACATTTTTCTCGTTCTCATCCCGATCCCGACCCCACGTTCCAGCACGATACGATCATCCGCCCGCACCGAGGCAAGGAGCTTCTCCCGTGACGCTCACCAAGGACGTACCTCTCGACGAGGTGAATCCGTTCGAGTCCATGATGTCGCGGTTCGACCACGCGGCCGAGCTGCTCGACCTGGACCGTGGACTCTACGCCATCCTCCGCAAGCCCGAGAAGCAGCTGATCGTCTCGGTCCCCGTCCGCCGGGACGACGACGAGATCGAGGTCTTCACGGGCTACCGGGTCCACTACAACACCGCGCGCGGCCCCGCCAAGGGAGGCATCCGGTTCTCTCCGGACGTCTCGCTCGAGGAGGTCAAGGCCCTCGCGGCGTGGATGACCTGGAAGTGCGCGGTCGTCAACATCCCGTTCGGCGGCGCCAAGGGCGGCGTGGTCTGCGATCCGCGCCGGCTCTCGATCCGCGAGCTGGAGCACGTCACCCGCCGCTACACCGCGGAGATCATGTCGCTCCTGGGACCCGACTCGGACGTGCCCGCGCCCGACGTCAACACGAACGAGCAGGTGATGGCGTGGATCATGGATACGTACTCCATGATCACGCAGCAGCCGCTGGGCGGTAAGGCGCAGTTCGGTGGCCAGCGCTTCGGCGAGATGGAGGTGTGGGCGATGCAGGCGTACGGCGCCGCCTACGCCCTCCAGGAGCTGCTGACGATCAAGTCCGACGACGTCCTCGGCCGCGTCAAGGTGTACGAGGCGATCGTCAAGGGCGAGAACATCCCCGAGCCGGGCATCCCCGAGTCCTTCAAGGTGCTCATCAAGGAGATGCAGTCGCTGTGCCTCAACGTGGAGGTGCTGTCCTCGGACGGCATGTCCATCGAGATGCGCGACACCGACGAGGACGTGTTCCGCGCCGCGGAGGAGCTCGGCATCGACCTGAGCCGCCGCGAGCCGTCGTCCGTCGAAGAGGTCTAGCCGCCTCCCGCCGGTGATCTTCGACCTGTGCACGCGCCGCACGGCGTGTCGCGGACAAGAACTCGAAGATCACCGGCTGGTCGGGCTCCGGTCCGACCCCCGCCGTCCCTGACTTCCGCTTCACAGACTTCCTGAGAGAAGGCACCTAGTGCTCGACGTCAACTTCTTCGACGAGCTGCGCATCGGCCTCGCGACCGCGGACGACATCCGCCAGTGGTCGCACGGCGAGGTCAAGAAGCCCGAGACCATCAACTACCGCACCCTCAAGCCGGAGAAGGACGGGCTCTTCTGCGAGAAGATCTTCGGCCCGACCCGCGACTGGGAGTGCTACTGCGGCAAGTACAAGCGCGTCCGCTTCAAGGGCATCATCTGCGAGCGCTGCGGCGTCGAGGTGACCCGCGCCAAGGTGCGTCGCGAGCGGATGGGCCACATCGAGCTGGCCGCGCCCGTCACGCACATCTGGTACTTCAAGGGCGTCCCGTCCCGGCTGGGCTACCTGCTCGACCTGGCGCCCAAGGACCTCGAGAAGATCATCTACTTCGCGGCGTACCTGATCACGTCGGTCGACGCCGACACGCGCCACACCGACCTGCCGAGCATCGAGGCCTCCATGGGCGTCGAGATGAAGCGGATCGAGGACAAGCGCGACGCCGACGCCGAGGCGCGGCAGAAGAAGCTCGAGGAGGACATCGCCGCTCTCGAGGCCGAGGGCGCCAAGGGCGACGTCCGTCGCAAGGTCCGCGAGGGTGCCGAGCGCGAGCTGCGCCAGCTGCGCGACCGCGCCCAGCGCGAGCTGGACAAGCTCGCCGAGGTGCTCGACACCTTCAAGAAGCTCGATTCCAAGCAGCTGATCGCCGACGAGACGCTCTACCGCGAGCTGCGCGACCGCTTCTCGCAGTACTTCACCGGCGGCATGGGCGCCGAGGCGCTGCAGCGCCTGCTGGAGACCTTCGACCTCGAGGCCGAGGGCGAGAGCCTGCGGGAGACGATCCGCTCCGGCAAGGGCCAGAAGAAGGTCCGCGCCCTCAAGCGGCTGAAGGTCGTCGCGGCGTTCCTCAACACCCGCAACAGCCCGATGGGCATGGTCCTGGACTGCGTCCCGGTCATCCCGCCGGACCTGCGTCCGATGGTGCAGCTCGACGGTGGCCGCTTCGCGACCTCCGACCTGAACGACCTGTACCGCCGCGTCATCAACCGCAACAACCGCCTGAAGCGGCTTCTCGACCTCGGCGCCCCCGAGATCATCGTCAACAACGAGAAGCGCATGCTCCAGGAGGCCGTCGACGCGCTGTTCGACAACGGCCGCCGCGGCCGGCCGGTCACCGGTCCGGGTAACCGGCCGCTGAAGTCCCTGAGCGACATGCTCAAGGGCAAGCAGGGCCGCTTCCGCCAGAACCTGCTCGGCAAGCGCGTCGACTACTCGGGCCGCTCGGTCATCGTCGTCGGTCCGCAGCTCAAGCTGCACCAGTGCGGCCTGCCCAAGCAGATGGCGCTCGAGCTGTTCAAGCCGTTCGTGATGAAGCGACTGGTCGACCTCAACCACGCGCAGAACATCAAGAGCGCCAAGCGCATGGTCGAGCGGGCCCGTCCCGTCGTGTGGGACGTGCTCGAGGAGGTCATCACCGAGCACCCGGTGCTGCTGAACCGCGCACCCACGCTGCACCGCCTCGGCATCCAGGCCTTCGAGCCCCAGCTGGTCGAGGGCAAGGCCATCCAGATCCACCCGCTCGTCTGCACGGCGTTCAACGCCGACTTCGACGGTGACCAGATGGCCGTCCACCTGCCGCTGTCGGCAGAGGCGCAGGCTGAGGCCCGCATCCTGATGCTGTCCTCGAACAACATCCTGAGCCCGGCCAACGGCCGACCGATCACCGCGCCCACGCAGGACATGGTGCTCGGGATCTACTACCTGACGACGCAGAAGGACGGCGCCACCGGCGAGGGCCGCGCCTTCTCCTCGCTCGCCGAGGCTGTCATGGCGTACGACACCAAGGAGCTCGACCTGCAGGCCAAGGTCCAGCTGCGTCTGCGCGACGTCGTGCCGCCCCGCGGCACTGTCGTCGAGGACGGCGCGGTCGTCCGGATCGAGACCACGCTGGGCCGCGCGGTGTTCAACGAGGCGCTGCCGGTGGACTACCCGTTCGTGGACAAGGAGATCTCCAAGCGCGAGCTGGGCTCCATCGTCAACGACCTGGCCGAGCGCTACCCCAAGGTCCAGGTCGCCGCGTCGCTGGACGCCCTGAAGGAGACCGGCTTCCGCTGGGCCACCCGCTCCGGTGTCACCATCTCGATCGAGGACGTCGTCACGCCCCCCGGCAAGGCGGCCATCCTCGAGCGTTACGAGGGTGACGCGGAGAAGGTCGAGAAGCAGTACGCCCGCGGTGTGATCACCGTCGAGGAGCGCCGTCAGGAGCTCATCGAGATCTGGACCAAGGCCACGGCCGAGGTCGCCCGCGCCATGGAGGAGAACTTCCCGAAGACCAACCCGGTCTGGA
>DATKCO010000030.1:0-2605 GCA_035513155.1 Gemmatimonadota bacterium
CCCACCGCGGAGGACCTCATCGCAACGGCCGAGGCATTCCTAGGCGTTCCTTATCTATGGGGAGGCACGACCGCGCTAGGCATGGACTGCAGTGGCTACGTGCAGCAGGTGTACCGTTTGAACGGGATCCGGCTGGCCCGCGACGCGGACCAGCAGGCGATGGAGGGACGACCGGTGGAGGAGGCCCGCGCGGGCGACCTGCTCTTCTTCGGTGACGCTCGGGTCACCCACGTAGGCCTGTCCACCGGCGACGGCATGTTCTTCCACGCGCCGCAGGGCGGCGCCTTCGTCGAGCGCGGGACGCAGGGCGCCCGCAAGCTCCGCGGGATCCGGCGATACCTCCCGGATCCAGCTTGAAGGACCTGCAGCGTAAGCCCGTCACGCGGCGCCCGCGGGCGTCGGAGCCCGGCGAAGATCCGAGGAACGACCGCGAGCTCGTGTACGGCGCACGTCTGGGAGACGAGGGCGCGTTCGACGCGCTCTTCTACCGCCACCGAGATGGGATCTTCCGTATCGCGCTCGCCATCACGAAGGATCCGTCAACGGCGGAAGAGATCGTTGTGGACACGTTCGCCCGCGCGCATCGCGCCATGGCCCGCCTCGAGCCGGACGACTCGCTCCGTCCGTGGCTCTACCGCGTCGCGATCAACGAGTCCTACGACCGGCAGCCGCGGAAGGGCGTCACGTTCAGCTCCGTCGATGACCATTCGGACGAGCTCGTCGCGGGCGACGAGGGCTCGCCCTCGCAGCTGGCGGAGCGGGCCGAGCTCCGCCGGGTCGTACTGGAGTGCATCGATACGCTCGACCTGAAGCACCGGTCCGTCGTCGTCCTGCACTACCTGAACGGCCTGAACCTCGCCGAGATCGCTGTCATCGTCGAGTGCCCGGTCGGCACGGTGAAGTCGCGCCTCCATTACGCCCTGCGACGCCTCCGAACGCATCTTTCACGACATCCGGGCCTCCCGGTCGAACCCTCGAGGGTCGAGCGGGCTACGGGTATGCGATGAGCGAAAGAGCCCGCGCCATGGGTCTGGGCGAGCGCCTCGAGGTCGAGGCGGCGCTCGAGACCGCCTTTGCGCCGCTCCGCGCCCGCCGTTCGGAGGTCGGACCCACGAGGGTCCGGGCCGCCGTGCGCTGGGGTCGCGCCGAGCCGCGGCCGCCCGTTCCCTGGGCCGCGGCCGTCTCCCGCATCTCCGAGCTGGGCATGGCCGTGGGCATGAGCGCGTTCGTCTTTGCCGCGGCGCTCACGTCGGTGGCGCCGCCGGCGTCGATCCCGGTATCGGATGCCGCGGTCGTCGACGACATGCTGGTGCCGCCGAAGCCCGTGGTCCACCGCTGGACCGGTCGGATCGTCCCCGCGTCGCCCGAAGTCGAGATGAGGCAAATGATGCGCTGGGTCAAGTTCGGGATCACTTCACGCCCCGTTGACTACCTCGACGCGACGATCCCGCCGCGTCAATCCCAGGCGGAGACGCGGGTCACGGTCCAGATCCCCCAGGAGCTGGTCCTCCGAATGCCTATGCCGCTCCGATAGAGGCGGCGGTGGCCCGCCGGCTCGGCTGGAGGGCGTGCGACCTGCCGCGCACGGCGCGCCGATCACCTGGAGTGCCGGGGAGTGGCGCCTGGCGACCGGTCCGTGAACCGCGGCCCGGGGCGATCGGTACCGTCCTCGAGTGAAACGGAGGGCCGCGGGTACGCCGCCTGCAACGGCTAGCATCGCTCACGTGGACGGCCGTTCATCTCTCCGCCTGCCGCTGGCGCTCCTGATCGCGCTGGCCCTGGTCCTGACCGCATGCGACGGGGCGACGCCCCAGCCCGGCCCGGCCCAGCCGACGGCCGTCGGCGGCGGATCGGGGGGACAGCCCGATCCGAACGGTGAGCTCGTCACGAACATGGGCGCCGAGCCGGACACGATCGACCCGCATCGGGCTTCCTTCGTCGGCGAGATCGCCGTGATCCTGACGGTCTTCGAGGGGCTCATGACCCTCGACGCGACCACCCTCAAGCCGGTCCCGGCCGGCGCCGCGAGCGATCCGGAGGTCTCGGCCGACTCGAAGACCTGGAAGTTCACCGTCCGGGACGGTGTGAAGTTCTCCGACGGCACCGCCGTGACGGCGCGCGACTTCGAGCGCGGGTTCCTGCGGACGTGTGATCCCGCCACGCGCGGCGACTACGCGTTCGTCCTCTACATCATCGAGGGTTGCGAGGACTGGAACCTAATGGACCCGATCAGCGCGACCGCAGCCCAGCTCGCGGCGGCGAAGGCCGCGACGGGGGTCAAGGCGCTTGACGACAAGACGATCGAGTTCAGGCTCCGGGAGTCGGCGCCCTACTTCGCCTCGATCGCGTACATGTGGGTCGGGATGCCGGTCCAGCAGTCGTCTCTCGACAAGGGTGGCGAGCAGTGGACGGAGCCCGCGACCTACATCGGCAACGGCCCATTCAAGCTCGTCGAGTGGCGGCACAACCAGGAGATGGTGTTCGAGCGGAACGAGCTCTACTGGCGGGGCGTGCCGAAGCTGAAGCGGTGGACGCGCGTCATGTACAACGAGGGAGCCGTCCAGTTCGCCGCCTACCGGGCCAACGACCTCGACGTGATCGGCGC
>DATKCO010000031.1:0-35534 GCA_035513155.1 Gemmatimonadota bacterium
GAACGTCGTGGGAATCGTGCTGAACGACCCGGACGGCGCCGCCGATCGCCGGGAGGAGTTCGCCGCCGGGGCGACGTCCTAGGAGGCCGTCGGCCCAGCCTCGCCCTCCGGCACCGTCCACTCGATCACGGCCGCGTATCCAATGCTAAGGGGGTCACGGGGCAGGTAGTCGGGACGAGCCGGGAGCTGTAGTCCTCGGCGGCGTCGACGAGCGCCGTGACCTGGCCGGCGAAGTCCTCGAGAGTGGACCGGACGGATGAAGTACTGGATGGCGGCGACACGGAGCGACTCGATCCCGTCCTCCCTTCCCCCGCACGAGCTCTCGCCCACAGGATTTTAAGCGTGCGCCAGCTTCTTTACTCTAATGTCCCTGCTCTCCCGCTTCACTTGCGTAAGATCGTAGTCTGTCAACTACGAGGACTATCATTAGAGGAGAAAGACCATGGCTATGAAGAACCCCCCGCATCCCGGCCGAGTTGTCATGCAACGTTGCGCGTGTCAATAATTTAATCTCAATCCTCCCACGGCGGCCCCAGCAGAACAGCCTCAAGGCGGGGAATGAGCTGATAGCTCGACGGCTGCGCTCGGGCCGGTTGGGATCCGGGATGCCGGTATCAAAGCGCGGCGTCCGGTTCATGGCACGGATCGCAAGCGCAAGAGCCTCGCGCAGATCCGGGTCTTCCTCGACTAGCAAGAAGCCGCGTGCGGTCCTGGGCAGTCAATAGTTTCATCATTCGTCTCCTTGTTAGTTGTTTCCTTCGAACGGGAGACGAACAGGCGGGCGCAGAAGCCGCAGCCGTCACCGCCCCTGGACAGCCAAGACAGGGCGGGGAACGGCCAACACGGGAGCCGGAGGCGAAGGAGCAGGCCGGCCGTTGACGGCAAGGCGCGCCCGCCCACGCTCAGCGGATTATGAAGGGAACAACGGGAAGGAGACTCGGGCCTAAACGGTATCGCGCGGAAGTTCTTGACCAGGGTGGATAGAATCGGGGAGAATGCACTCGGCACCGAGTCGAGGAGACGGCATGAAAGTGGAAGACAGGAGAACCGTGGAGAATATCAGGGAACGCTTCATCCATTTTGTGGATGAGACGCGCCGTACTTCGCCGCTTTATGCCGCACTTTCAGCAAGCATTGCCGAAGATGAGGAGTTATTGGACCTGATGCGGGAGGCGCCGCCCACGCAGAGACGCGCCAATCTGTTGTTTGCGGCGGTCCACTATCTGTTGCTCAAGGGAAAGCGTCATGCGCTGAGAGACTATTACGCGAGCCTGACGGAGGAGGCGCTGCTGCCCGGCGAAGGGGCTGCTGAAGCCTTTCGGGACTTCTGTCTATCGGAAAAGGCCACACTCCGGACAATCATCGGCGCCCGGCACACGCAGACAAACGAGGTTCGTCGAACGGGGGCATTCCTGCCTGTGTTCCAGAAGCTGACCGAGAACTCACCGGTTGCTCTCGTCGAGGTCGGAGCAAGTGCAGGCTTGAATCTTCTGGTTGACCGCTACGCTTATCGATACGGCGACGGCCAATTGTTGGGCCATCAGGAGTCCCCGGTCAGAATCCAGTGTCAGGTCAAAGGCGCGATACCAACAGCAAAGAGCGACTCTCCGGCGGTTGCTTTCAGGATCGGTCTGGATAGCAGCCCCCTGGATGTTTGCGATGAGGAGGATGCTTTGTGGCTTAAGGCGTGTGTTTGGCCTGAGCATCAGGAGCGACGGGCGTTGCTGGAAGCGGCGATAGGCATTGCCAGACAGCATCCTCCGACGCTGCTCAGAGGAGACGCCGTTGACGATCTGGAGGGAGTGATAGACGCGGTCCCGGGCGGCCTGCCTGTGTGTGTGTTTCACTCGGCCATGTTGACCTATCTGCCAAAGGAAGGGCGGAAGGATTTTGCGTCAGAGCTGGACCGGCTCGCGGGAAAGAGGGAAATGTACTGGCTTTCTCTGGAAGGAACTGGCGTCAGGCCAATTGAGGACGAACGGCTGGATGCCTGCTTCAACATCGAGAATGACGACGCTGTTAATGCCGGCGAGTTGATCTTGGGTTCATGGTCATATGGTGTCCGTGAGGACCGCAGGCTCGCAGTGGTCGATATGCACGGAAGATGGATTGATTGGGTTTCTGAGGAAGAAGAACTCGACTGCCCCGCTTGATCCCGGCGCGATACAGCAATGCGGTATTGGTGCGGGCGGGGGGATTCGAACCCCCACGGGCTTTCGCCCAACGGATTTTCTTACCGTCTACGGCTTTCGCCGCCGCTCCGGCGTTTCAACCGGGAGCGTTTGCGGTCTGGACTATCCCTTCACCATGCCTGCGGCAGGGAACCGCAGCTTTAGGCGCTGCCCGTCTAGTCTCTACACCTTCCCGGCGGGAAGATCGCTCCGGCCGGGCTTGGCTCGGGATTGCCATTCGACAGGTTCCCCCGAATTTGGGCAGTTCTGCATCGCCGGTTTCCCGGCGCGCACTCAAGTGGTTGCCTCAAGTCCGTTGCGTCTACCATTCCGCCACGCCCGCACTGGCAATTTAGCTATAGCGGGGATGGACGGTCGAGTCACCCGAAATCTTCAGCGGTTCTCCAGCCACTCGAGGTCGGCCGGGCGGACGTACAGGACCGGGAACGACGCGCCGCCGATCGCCGGCGAGGTCAGGCGGAGCTGGGTGGGCTCGTCGCCCGAGGCGGGGAAGTAGATGGCGGTCCACTCGACCTGGCCGGGGAGCGACGTGCCGGGGAGCGGGCCGGTCGTGAACTCGAGGCGGGTTCCGTCCCAGAGGCCGTCGTTGAAGAAGATCCGGATCACGCGGCCGGCGCGGAAGAACGTGAACTCGCCGATGAACTCGCCGCCGGCCGGCAGGAGCTCCCCATCGTAGCGGTTGGTGCTGCCCAGGGTGCGGAAGATGGTGGACCAGTCGCCTTCGATGAGGCGCGGGTTGCCCTGGAAGCCCTCGCGGGCGGGGTCGGTCACGGCGTCGCCGCAGCCGGCGAGCAGGAGCGCGAGAAGCGGGACGAGAGCGGATCGGCGCATGGGGAGAGCCTCCTATCGTGCGTGGTCGAGGAAGAACCGGACGGCGGTCGCGGATGCCGAGATCTCCCGGCTGACCCGGCCCACGGTGCCCCCACCGATCGTGGGGGAGCCCGGCCACGTATGGCCGCCGCCCTGGATGGAATAGTAGACGACCTCGGCGCCGTCGGCACAGGGCGCGTGCCGGTGGCGGGTCACCGTCGGGCCGTCGTCCTCGTCGTCGGGGAGCTCGGTGACCACGGGCGCGCCAGCGCATCCGTTGCGCCCGACCCACGTGGCGACCGACTCCTCGATCGACAGGAGCCGCACGTGGATCAGGTTGTTCCCGGCGAGTCGGCCCTCGGGGGGGAAGAACGTGTCGTCGGAGCCGAGGAAGAACGCGAACGGGAGCGCGCGGCTACCGCCGCAAGCGGGGACGTACTCCGGCGCCAGCAGCGTGGCGGCGACGCTCGCCACGCCGGCGAGGGCGCCACGGCTCGCGCACGCCAAGTGGTGGACGAACAGCGCTCCGTTCGAGATCCCGATCGCATAGACGCGCCGCCGGTCGACGCCGACATCGGCGTCGATCCGATCGACGAGGTCCATTACGAATCCGACGTCGTCGATCTGGTCGACGACGGCGTCCGAGCCGCAGTTCAGGCACTCGGTGTTCCAGTCTCCACGCGCCGCGGCGGGGTAGGCGACCACGACGCCGAGCTCGTCCGCGACGGCGTCCAGGCCGCTGACGGCCCTCAGGTTCTCCGGACCGCTCTGGAGGCCGTGGAACGCGAGCACGAGGGGACGCTCCGCGCCGGGTGTCCAGCCGGCCGGGACGTGGAGACCGTAGGACCGGTCCAGCCCCCCCGAAGTCAGCGAGCGCGAGTAGTCGCCCGGGCCGGGGATCGGGTCCGGGGTGAGGCCCATGGGCCCCGACCCTCCGCCGTCGCAAGCGAGGAGGAGAGCCGGGACCAGGAGGCCCGCCAGGCGGGCGCCCCCGATCGGGGAGCGGAAGTGCGGCGTCATCGCCGGGGAAACTCGGCGCGGTGGAGGGCGGGTTTAGTGGGTGGCGCGGGTTGTCCGGGCCGCCGCGCGCGACGTAGACTGCCGACGGCCATGGCCCACGCGCATCCGCACCCCGGCTCCGGCGTCGACCGCGCGGCCGACCGGCGGCGTCTCGGGGCCGTCCTCGGGCTGACCGCCACGTACATGGTCGCGGAGGTAGTCGGGGGTCTCTGGACCGGCAGCCTCGCCCTCCTCGCCGACGCCGGCCACATGCTGACCGACGTCGCGTCGCTCCTCCTCGCCCTCGGCGCTCTGTGGATGGCCGAGCGGCCGGCGACGACCCGCCACACCTGGGCGCTCGGCCGCGTGGAGATCCTCGCCGCCCTCCTCAACGGTCTCTTCCTGTGGGTCATCGTCGGATGGATCGTCTGGGAGGCGATCGCGCGGTTCGGGCAGCCGGGATCCGTGATGGCGGGTCCGATGATGGCGATCGCGGCGGGGGGGCTCGTGATCAACGGCATCGGCCTGATCGTCCTGCGAGCCCGGCACAGCGAGGAGGCCCACCGCAGCCTGAACGTCCACGGGGCGTGGCTCCACGTCGCGGGCGACATGCTCGGGTCACTGGGCGCGCTGACCGCCGGCGCGGTGATCTGGGCCACCGGATGGGTGTACGCCGACCTGGTGGCGAGCGTCGCGATCGGGGTCCTGATCCTCGTCTCCTCGTGGCACCTGGTGCGCGAGGCCGTCCACGTCCTGCTCGAGGGGGCCCCCCGCGGAATCGACGTCGACGATCTCCTCCGCCAGGTCCGCGCGGTCCAGGGCGTGGAGGGCGTCCACGACCTCCACGTCTGGACCATCACCTCGGGCTATTCCGCGCTGGCGATGCACGTCGTCTGCGGCCACGGGGAGTCGCGGGAGATGCTGCTGGCGAGGATCAACCGGCTCCTGAGGGAGCGGTTCGAGATTCATCACACGACGATCCAGATCGAGCCCCGGACGCCGCCGGACCACGACCAGCCGATGACCCGCCCGCTCGAGAGGATCGAGTGACCGCGGCCGAGCGGTACCGGCTGGCCCGGCGCGCGACCGTCACCGGGATCGCGGGCAACACGCTCCTGTTCGCGGTGAAGGGCGCCATCGGGCTGGCGAGCGGGTCGATCGCCCTCCTCTCTGACGCCTTCAACTCACTCGTCGACGTCGTGGCCTCGATCGCCATCTGGTACTCGGTGCGGGTGGCAGGGCGGGAGCCGGACGCTGACCACCCGTTCGGCCACCAGCGCGCCGAGACGATCGCCGCGTTGGCGGTGGCGATCTTCACCGCCATCCTCGGGTTCGAGATCGGCCGCGCGGCGGTTGAGCGGCTGGTCGCGGGGCCCCAGCCGATCTCGCTGGTGGGCTGGGCCATCGGCGCGCTCGGGTTCTCGATCGTAGGGAACCTGACGCTCGCCCGCTACCTCCGGCGGCGGGGGGAGGCGCTCGAGAGCCCGGCGATCCTCGCCAACGCGGTCGAGTGCGAGAACGACATCTGGGCTTCGCTGGCCGCCCTGGTCGGCGTGACGGCCGCCGCCCTCGGATTCGAGGTGCTCGACCCGGTCGCGGGGATCGTGGTGGGGATCTGGATCATCTGGGGCGGCTACCGGTTCGGCCGGCAGAACATCGACTACCTGATGGGGAAGAGCCCCGGCCAGGAGCTGGTCGACCGGATCCGGCGGACCACCCTGGGGATCCCCGGGGTCCGCGGCGTCCACGACGTCCGCGCCCACTACGTGGGTCACCGGATCCACGCCGAGGTCCACGTGGAGGTGGATCAGGAGCTGACGACGCGGAAGTCCCACGACATGGGAGGGAAGGCGCGGGCGGCGATCGAGGGCCTGCCCGGCGTCGACCGCGCGTTCATCCACGTGGACCCCATCCTCGATTCGACCCGCGCGGTGGAGATGCTGGCGCGGGTCGAGCGGGCCGCGAGCGAGACCTATGCGGTGTGCGCGCGCGGAACCCCGGCCGCGCCGGCGCTGGCGGCGCTGTGGCGGACGCTGGCGACCGCGGCCCAGGCGCGGGCGGACCGCCTGGACGTGGTCCGGCGGCTGAAGGGCGCCGGCTGGCACTTCGGCGACGACGAGGTCTCCGTCGAGGAGCTGGAGGCACGCTGGGAGCGGGTGCGCGCGGCGGCCGATCGGGCGGGCGAGGGGGCAATCGCGGCGACCGAGGCGCTCGATCTCGCCCTGGAGGTCGAGGGTGCCGCGGCGAGGGAGGACTTCGCGCGGGCCACGACGCCGCGTGACCCGACCCTGGGACCCTCGCTCGAGGCGTCCTCGCCGCCCGCCCCAGGCGCGGCCGGGATCGCGGAGCGGGTCGAGGCGGCGCGCGCGGCGGCCGGCGACGACGGCGTGAGGACGCGCCTCGAGCGGTTGGCGGCGCTGGCGGATCGGGCGGAGAGGGGTTGACGTCGCCCCGGGTCGTGGCAATATTTAGTCTAGACTAATTATGGCGAAACCCTCCGACCTCCAGGGGCCCGAGCCGCGGCCCGAGCCCGGCTCCGGCGCGATCAGCCGTCGCACGATCCTGCGCGGCGGGGCCGCCCTCGGCGCCGCGGCCCTGGGCGGGGCCGCGCTCGGGATCGGCACCCAGGACTCCGGGGTCCTCAAGCCCCGGGTCGAGATCCCCCACATCCATGGGGCCGGCGGCAGCGGACCGGTGCGCGACATCCAGCCCGGCGGGTTCGACCCCACCGCCTTCGCGAGCCACTTCGACGGGGGCCGCGTCTCCACCCTCCCCGACGGGCGCACGCTCCGCGACTACCACTTCGTGGCCGTCGACCGGGAGATCGAGGTCGCGCCGGGCGTGTGGTTCCCGGCCTGGACCTACAACGGCAGCGTGCCCGGGCCGACGATCCGGTGCACCGAGGGGGACCGCCTGCGGGTCCGGTTTCAGAACGCGGGGACCCATCCCCACACGATCCACTTCCACGGGTTCCACCCCGCGAACATGGACGGGGTTTTCGAGATCGTCGATCCGGGATCCACGTTCGTCTACGAGTTCGACGCGGAGCCCTTCGGCCTGCACCTCTACCACTGCCACACGACACCGCTCAAGCGCCACATTCACAAGGGCCTCTACGGGGCGTTCATCGTCGATCCACCGGGGGGTCGGCCCCCGGCGCGCGAGTACGTGATGGTGATGAACGGCTTCGACACCGACTTCGACTCGGAGAACGAGTTCTACGCCGTGAACACCGTCGCCTTCCACTACATGCGCCATCCGCTGCCGGCGCGGGTGGGGGAGAAGGTGCGGCTGTACGTGGTCAACACGCTCGAGTTCGACCTCGTCAACTCGCTGCACGTCCACGCGAACTTCTTCGAGGTGTATCGCACCGGCACGCGGCTCGAGCCGGACGATTTCACCGACACCGTCATGTTCTGCCAGGGAGAGCGGCACATCCTAGAGCTCGAGTTCCGCCATCCCGGCATGATCATGTTCCACGCCCACCAGAGCGAGTTCGCCGAGCTGGGCTGGATGGGGTTCTTCGATGTCGCTGCGGGATAAGACCGGGATCGGGATCGGCCTCGCGGTCGTGACCTTCCTGGTCGCGCTGCTGGCGTTCCTGCTCGCGCGCGGGGTGGGCCTCGAGCGCATGGTCCCGCCGATCGAGGAGCTCACGATCCAGCGGGTGGAGCTGCCGGCGCCGGGGCTCGTCCGCCTCCACGTGGTCAACGGCGGCGTCGACCCCGTGACTGTCCACCAGGCGATCGTCGACGACGCGGTGTGGTCGTTCACGATCGAGCCCGGGCCGACGATCGGACGCCTGCGCGGCGCCACGATCGAGCTCCCGTACCCGTGGGTGGAGGGCGAGGCGCATCACATCGAACTGGTTTCGCGGAACGGCGTCGTGTTCCCGGCCGACATCGCGGTCGCGACCGAGACCCCGCAGGCGAACGTCGGGTGGCTGGTGCGGCTGGGGCTGCTCGGGTTCTACGTGGGGGTCGTGCCGGTCGCGATCGGGCTGGCGACCTACCCGCTGCTAGCGCGCCTGGGCCGCCGGGGCGTCGACTTCCTGCTGGCGTTGACGGTGGGTCTGCTCGTGTTCCTGGGAATCGATACGCTGGCCGAGGCGCTGGAGCTGGCGGGGGAGGCCGCCGGCGGCTTCCACGCCCCGATTCTGGTGTGGATCGTCGCGCTGGCGACGCTCGGCGGGCTGCTCGCCTTCACGGGGCGCCGGCGGCGCCGCGGAGAGCTGGGGCCGCTCGCCCTGGCGTTCTTCATCGCGCTCGGGATCGGCCTCCACAACCTGGGCGAGGGCCTGGCGATCGGGTCGGCCCTGGCGACCGGCGCGGTCGGCCTGGGCACCTTCCTGGTCGTGGGATTCACGCTCCACAACATCACCGAGGGGATCGGGATCGCGGCGCCGCTGCTGAAAGCGGAGCCACGCTTCCGCCATTTCGTCGGCTACGCGCTGCTCGCCGGGGGCCCCGCGATCCTCGGCTGCTGGATCGGCGGCATGGTCTTCAATCCGTTCTGGGCCGCGGTGTTCCTGGCGGTCGGGGCCGGCGCGATCGCCCAGGTCGTGGTGGAGGTCGGGCGGCTGCTGGTCGTCGGGCGGGCCGGGGCGGTCGCGGATCCGTGGCGGGGCGAGGTGCTCGCCGGCGCCGCCGCGGGCCTCGCGATCATGTACGCCACCGCGCTGCTCGTCCCCGCCTGAGAGTCGATCGGTTGAGCGGCAGCCTCGCCGGGCGCACCGTCCTGGTGACGGGAGCGAGCCGCGGGATCGGCCGGGCGATCGCCCTGCGCGCCGCGCGGGACGGAGCCAACGTCGTCATCGCCGCCAAGACGTCCGAGCCCCACCCCAAGCTCCCGGGCACCATCCACACCGTCGCCGCCGAGGTGGAGTCCGCCGGGGGCCGGGCGCTGCCGGTGGCCGTCGACGTCCGGGACGCCGCCGCGGTGGAAGCCGCCGTGGCGCGCGCGGTCGAGACGTTCGGCGGGGTCGACGTGCTGGTGAACAACGCGGGAGCGATCCGGCTGACCGGAACGCTCGACACGCCCGTCGACCGGTTCGATCTCATGTGGGCGGTCAACGCGCGGGCGATGTTCGTATGCTCGCGCGCGTGCCTCCCGCACCTGCGTCGCTCCCCCAACCCTCACGTGCTCACCCTGAGCCCGCCGATCTCCCTCGACGCCCGCTGGCTCGCGCCCCACGCCCCCTACACGCTGTCGAAGTACGGCATGAGCCTGCTCGTGCTCGGGATGGCGGCGGAGTTCGCGGAGGACGGCGTGGCGTTCAACGCGCTGTGGCCGCGCACGGTCATCGCGACGGCGGCCCTGGCGATGCTCGGGAGCCGCGTCGAGCCCGAGAGCTGCCGGACGCCCGAGATCGTCGCGGACGCCGCGCACGCGATCGTCACGCGCGACAGCCGCTCCCAGACCGGCGGGCTCCTGCTCGACGAAGCGGTGCTGCGGGAGGAGGGCGTGACCGATTTCGCTCCCTACCGGGTCCACCCGGAGGGGCCACTCACGCCTGATCTATTCGTGGACTAAGTCGCTCGCCGACTGTTATTTGGCGACGATTTTGAGAGAAATCACTCGAGGCTCGGGGGGGCCCGGGCGGAGAGATGGAGGCGGCGGGCGGATTCGAACCGCCGAATGGGGGTTTTGCAGACCCCTGCCTTACCACTTGGCTACGCCGCCCCAACGAGAAGGCCCTTCCTCGCAGAAGGGCCGGACTTGCGACGAGATGGAGCGGGAAACGGGATTCGAACCCGCGACCTCAACCTTGGCAAGGTTGCGCTCTACCAACTGAGCTATTCCCGCCCGAGACGCGTGCGAGGACAGGCGAAAAAATGTATCGGCGGGAGGCGGGTGGGTCAAGCGAACCTCGGGTGCCCCGGTGGTGTACCAGGACCGGACGTCCATGGAGATCGGATCTGGTCCGATCTTTTTTTTGCACTTTGTCCACGATCCGGGATGCGGGGAGGGGATGCCGATGACACGCGAAGAGTGGTGGCAGTGGAATCGATTACCTTGGGGAGTTCTGATCGGAGCCGTCGCGATCGGGATCGTGGCGCTGACGGTGAGCGGGATGGCGTCGAGAGATGCCGCGGCCGCGGGAGAGCGGGTCGAGGCGGCGCGCGCGGTCCCCTCCGTCCCGCCGGGGGCGGAGCGGCTTGCGCGGCGCTTCGGCGTACGGCGGGAGCTCGCGGCCGTCATCTACGAGCAGGCGCGACTCGTCGGGGTGAAGCCGGCGATGGCGTTCGGGATCATCGCCACCGAGAGCGGGTTCGATCCGGCGGCGGTCGGTCGCCACGGCGAGCGCGGGCTGATGCAAATCAAGCCGTCCACGGCCCGGGCCTATGACGCCCGGATCACTCCGGAGGGGCTGCACGATCCGGCGGTCAACGTGCGGCTCGGGTTGAAACACCTGAAGCGGGAGGTCGAATACTTCGGCGATCCAGTCCTCGGTCTCATGGCGTACCACATGGGACGCACCCGTCTCGAGCGCGAGATGGCGGACGGCGTGCCCCCCAGGGACCGGTACGTGGAGCGCGTTCTCTCCCGCTGCGGGCGCGACTGCGCCTGAGCGCGTGGGCGGCGCTGGCCGTCCTCGGGGCGGTCGCGACCTCCGAGGCGCAATCGCTGTCCTACGCGCCCACCCAGGGCGAGTCGTTCCGCTACCGGACCCGGAACCAGCTCACCGTCACGCAACAGATCCTCGAGAGCGAGAACCACTACACGCTGCGCGCCGATGGCATCGTGCGCCTGACGCTCATGAATAGGGGGCCGCGGCTGCTGTGGAGGCTCGGGTACGAGGAGCTCAACCTGCGGGTCGAGGGCGCGTTCCCCAGCCCGCGCGCCGAGGGGTTGCGGGGCACGGTCGTCACGCTGGTGACGACGCCCCAGGGGGTGGTCCTCGACGCCCTCGCCTCCGGCGTGGTCTCGCCCGGGGTCGGGACGCAGTACGTGGAGCGGGCGGCGGCGGCCTTTCTCCCGCGACTGCCGGAGAGGGGGGCCGCGCCGGGATCCGCGTGGACCGACACCCTGCTCGTCACCGAGGTCCTGCAGGGCGTGACCGCCGAGGTCCGGACGATCTTGCGCTACACCGTCGCCGATACCAGCGCGCTGGCGGGCCGGCCCGTGGTCCCGGTCGAATACTCGGGCACGATCTCGGTGACCGGGGCGGGGGTGGTCGAAGGCTCCCGTATCGAGGTCCAGGGAAGCGGGCGCGTCTCCGGCCACTACCTCTTCGACCCGGGCGATCGCGTGTTCGACCTCCACGAGCAGGAGCAGGTCCTGGAGTCGACCCTGACCCTCGTGAGCCCGGAGCAACGGACCGTCGGCATCCCCAGCCGGCAGGTGCTGCAGGCTCGATCCGAGCGGTTGTTCTAGCCGCGCGGTGACGGGTATACTGCCGCCCGGCTCTCCCGCCCGCGCGTGGCTCGCGGTTGCCGTCTGGACGGTCTTGACGATCGCCCTCTCGACCCTGCCGGTGCAAGCCGTCCAGCCGTCCGTGCCCGACGCGGACAAGCTCGGCCATGCGGCGGTCTATGGCGTGCTGGCGTTTCTCTGCGCCCGCGCCTGGCATCGCCACGGGAGCACGGACTCCGCCGCGTTCGAGCGCGCGTTCGCGATGGCGCTCGCCTTCGGCGCGTTGATGGAGTGGGTGCAGGGGCACGTGGGCCGGGAACCGAGCCTGCAGGACTGGATCGCCGACGGGGTGGGCGCGCTGATCGGGCTGGCCTGCTGGAAGGCGTGGAGGATCGTCGCGAGCTCTTCCCCGGAGAGATGGTAATGAGAGAGCACCTGGCCACCTCGCTGCGCACGGACATGGCGGGATCCCTGCGGGTTGGGGACGCCGGCCGGGAAGTGGCGCTCTGTGGCTGGATCCATCGGCGCCGCGACCACGGCGGGCTCGTCTTCCTGGACCTGCGCGACCGCCACGGCCTCGTTCAGTGCGTGGCGAATCCCGAGACCCTGACGGCCGATCAGTTCCGCGTGATCGAGGGAGTGCGGGCGGAGGACGTCGTGCGGGTGGAGGGGGTGGTCGCGCGGCGGCCCGACGAGAGCGTCAACCCGGAGCTGGACTCCGGCGCGATCGAGGTCCGGGTCTCGGCCTGCCGGATCCTGTCGGAGACCGCCACCCCGCCGATCCCCGTCGATGTGGAGAAGGGGGGAGGCGAGGTGGCGGAGGACGTGCGCCTGCGCTGGCGCTTCCTCGAGCTGCGCCGGCTCGACCTGACGGCCGCGATCGGGATGCGGCATCGGATCGCCCACGAGACGCGGAGCTGGCTCCACGACCGCGGGTTTTGGGAGATCGAGACGCCGATGCTGACCCGCCGCACGCCCGAGGGCGCGCGCGACTACCTGGTGCCGAGCCGGATCCACCCAGGGAGCTTCTACGCGCTCCCCCAGTCCCCCCAGCTCTACAAGCAGATGCTGATGGTCGCCGGCTACGACCGTTACTTCCAGATCGCCCGCTGCTTCCGCGACGAGGACCTGCGGGCGGACCGCCAGCCGGAGTTCACCCAGATCGACGTGGAGATGTCGTTCGTGGAGCAGGACGACGTGCTGGACGCGCTCGACGGTCTGTTCCGGCACCTGTTCTCGACCTGCCTCGGGGTCGCGCTGGACGAGATCCCCCGGATCCCCCACGCGGAGGCGCTGCGGCGGTTCGGGAGCGACAAGCCGGACCTCCGCATCCCGCACGAGCTGATCGAAGTCACGGCGGCGTTCGAGGGGTCGGGATTCCGCGTCTTCGACGGCGTGGTGGAGCGGGGTGGCGTGATCGGGGCGCTTCGCGTCCCCGGTGGCGCGGACGCCTCGCGCAGCGTACTCGACGGGTGGACGGAGCTGGCCCGGTCGCACGGCGCGGGCGGGCTGGTGTGGGCGCGGCAGCGCCAGGGCGCGTGGTCGTCGTCGATCGACAAGTTCGTCGGCCCGGAGCGATGGGAGGCGGCGGGCGAGCGGGCCGGTGCCGGGGAGGGAGACCTCCTCCTCATCGTCGCGGACGAGCCGCGGCGGGCCTGGACGGCGCTCGGAGGGCTGCGGACGAAGCTCGCCCGCGAGCGCGGCTGGATCGAGGACGAGCGCGCCTGGGGGCTCGCTTGGATCGTCGACTTCCCGCTGTTCGAGGAGGGAGAGGACGGCTCCATCGCTCCGAGCCACCACCCGTTCACCGCTCCTCGCGGAGGGCTCGAGGCGCTCACGAGCGCGGATCCACTGGCCATCCCCGCGCTCGCCTACGACCTCGTGCTGAACGGCTACGAGCTCGGCAGCGGCTCGATCCGGATCCACGACCGGGCGGTGCAGGAGCGCGTGTTCGAGATGCTGGGCATCGGATCCGCCGAAGCGAAGGCGAAGTTCGGCTTCCTGCTCGAGGCGCTCGAGTACGGCGCGCCTCCGCACGGCGGGATCGCGGTGGGGCTGGACCGGGTCGCGATGCTGTTCGCCGGCGCCACCAGCCTGCGCGAGGTGATCGCGTTCCCCAAGACGACCAGCGCCAGCGCGCTGCTGGAAGGCGCCCCTTCCCCCGTCGACGCGGACGAGTTGGCGGATCTCCATCTGAGGGTGATCCCCCCCGACGCCTCGGCTTGACGTGCCGAAGCGCGGAGGACTAAACTCGGTCACCCCCATGGTCCCCACCGACACGTCTGCCATCCGCCGCGCCATCCCTCTCGCCGGCATCGATCAGCTGACCCTTTTCGGGACGCAGGATCAGAACCTCAAGCTGGTGGAGAAGCTGAGCGGCGCTCGACTGGTCGTTCGCGACGGCGAACTGCGCGTCTCGGGCGAGCCGGCGGTTGCGGCGCGCGCGGCCGCCCTGCTCGAGCATCTCGTCGAGCTGATCCAGACGGGCACGGGCTTCGATGTGGGAGACATCCGCCGCTACTGGTCGGAGCTGGAGACCGGGCCGGGGGACTCGCTGGCCGCCTTCGAGGCCGGCAAGATCGTGATCCGTGGCACGCAGAAGATCATCAAGCCGAAGACGCGGGGGCAGGAGGAGTATCTGCAGGCGATGACCCGCAACGACATCGTGGTCGGCATCGGCCCCGCCGGGACGGGCAAGACGTACCTGGCGGTGGCGATGGCGATCGACGCCCTCCACAAGAAGGCGGTGCGCCGGATCGTCCTGGCGCGGCCAGCGGTGGAGGCCGGCGAGACGCTGGGGTTCCTGCCCGGCGACCTGCAGGAGAAGGTCGACCCGTACTTGAGGCCACTCTACGACGCCCTCGAGGACATGCTCCCCCCCGAGAAGGTGCGGCGCCTCCTGGAGACCCGCGTCATCGAGATCGCACCGCTCGCGTACATGCGGGGGCGCACCCTGGCCGACGCCTTCGTCATCCTCGACGAGGCCCAGAACGCGACCACGAGCCAGATGAAGATGTTCCTCACCCGGCTGGGGCTGAACTCGCGCGCGGTCGTCACGGGGGACAAGACGCAGATCGATCTCCCGCCCCGGGAGGAGTCGGGGCTGCTCCAGATCGAGCGCATCCTGCGCGGCATCGAGGGCATCGCCTTCGTCTACCTCAGCGGCCGGGACGTCATCCGGCACGCCCTGGTCCAGCGGATCATCGACGCCTACGCGGGCGGCGAGACGCCGCCGGATCCCGACCCGGGGGCCGGCGTAGGATGACCGGGCCGCGAGACCGGGTCAGCCTGCTGCGGAAGGCGGTCGAGGGACTGCGCGCCTGGCGTCCCTCGGCCGACCCCACCTCGCCGCGCGACCTCGCGCTTCGGTTCGCCCTGGTCGCCGCCGTCGCCCTGCTGACACTCGCCCTGTTCCCGCCGCGCGGGGGATACGACGTGCCGCGAGTCCGGCAAGGGGTCGTGGCCCCCGCCGACGTCATCGCGCCGATGGACTTCCCGGTCCTGCGCAGCGAAGACGAGCTGAGGCGTCAGCGGGAGGCGGCCGCGCTCTCGGTGCCGCCGGTCTATCGGGTCGACCCCACCGCCGCGGACTCGGCGCTGGCGCGGATCGAGCGTTACCTGGAGCGCGCGGAGCGGATCGGCGAGGAGGAGCCGTCGGCGCTGGCGTCGCTCGACCGGGCCGATGGGACGCGGCTCGGGCTGGGGTCCGCCGAGCTCGACCAGCTGGCCCGGAGCGAGACGCGCCGGGCGCTCGCCGCGCTGGCGCGCCGGGTCGTGCCCGAAGCGTACGAGCGGGCGCATTTCCTCCGCCCCGACGAGCTGAGCCGGCTGTCGGCGACGCGCATCAGCGTGCAACGCGAAGGCGAGGAGGAGGAAGTCGTTTCGCGCAACGACGTGGTGGCGATCCGGCCGGGAGCCGAGGTGCCCGGGCTCGCCACGGCGGCGCGGGGGCTGGATCCGGACGACGAGCGGCTCGCTCTCCATCTGCTGCCCGGGCTCCTGTCACCCGATCTGAGCGCGCGACCCGCGGTCACCGAGCTGCGGCGGGAGGAGGCGCGGGCGTCGGTCGAGGCGGTCAAGGGCGAGGTCCTGAAAGGAGAGCTGATCGTTCCGGCCCACACCCGGGTCACGGCGTCGCAGGAGGAGAAGATGGTGAGCCTCGCCGCCGCGCTCGAGGGCCAACGGAGCGGGTTCTCACCGGACGACGCCCGGGTGGGGATCGGGGCCTTCTTCATCAACGCGGTGATCCTGTCGCTGATGGGCTTCTTCCTGTTCCTCTATCGCCGGGACATCTTCGACGACTACCAGGCCCTGGCCGTCGTGGCCGTCCTGTGGGCGACGGTGACCGGGCTCGCCGCCTTCGCCGACAGCGTCGAGGCGGTTCCGTCGTACGCGGTCCCGGTGGCGCTGGCGTCGGTCCTGGCCGCGGTCCTGTGGGACACGCGCCTGAGCGCGGTGATGACCCTGTTCCTCGCCGTGTACCTGACCGCTCAGGGGGAGCTCGGGTTCCCGGTGCTGTGGGTCGGTCTGGCGAGCGGCCTGGTGGGCGCGTGGAGCGTACGGCTGATCCGGCGCCGGACCCATTTCTACGAGAGCCTGGTGTTCATCGCGGCGGCGAACATGCTCGCGCTCGGCGCGCTGGCGCTGGTGCAGCTCTGGAGCTGGTCGGACCTCGGCGTGGCCCTGGGATGGGGTTTCGGCAGCGCCGCCACCGCCGTGTTCCTGGCGATGGGCCTGCTGCCCCTGCTGGAGTGGGCCTCGGGCCGCACGACCGACCTCACCCTCCTCGAGCTGGCGGACCTGAACCGTCCGCTGCTCAAGCAGCTCCTCGTCGAGGCCCCCGGCACCTACCACCACTCGATCATCGTCGGCAACCTGGCCGAGTCGGCGGCGGAGGGGATCGGGGCCAATTCGCTCCTCGCGCGCGTCGGCGCCTACTACCACGACATCGGCAAGCTCCATCGGCCGGAGTTCTTCGCCGAGAACCAGCGTCAGGGCGAGAACCCTCACGATACCCTGCCGCCGCAGGCGAGCGCCCGCATCATCAGCCGCCACGTCGAGGACGGCGTCGAGATGGCGCTGCGGGCGGGACTGCCCGAGGTGGTCGTGGACATCGTGCGCGAGCATCACGGAACGACCCGCCTCTCGTTCTTCTGGCACAAGGCGGAGAAGGAAGGGTCGTCCGACCGGTGCTCGGTGTCGGACTTCGCGTATCCGGGGCCCCGGCCGCGGTCGAAGGAAGCCGCGGTGGTCATGCTCGCGGACTCGGTGGAGGCCGCCAGCCGGGTGCTGCGCGAAGCCACGCCCGAACGCCTGCGCGAGCTGGTGCGGCGCATCGTGGAGATGAAGCTGGAAGAGAACCAGTTCGACGAGGCGGACCTCACCTTCCACGACCTGGCCGTCGCCCAGGAGCGACTGCTCGGCGTCCTGATCGGGATCCACCACCATCGCATCGACTACCCCACCCTCTCGCTCCATCTGCCCGAGCGGAGAGATGACGCTACGGATTCGGTTTCATCCGTCGGTCGAACCCCCGCCTGATCTGAATCCGTTTCCGGCTCCCGCACTGCGCGAGTTGCTGCGTGCCGAGGGGGTCGCGGACCGGGGCGAGGTCCACTGTGTGCTGACCGGCGACCAGGAAATCGCGAGCCTGAACGAGCGATATCGCTCCGGGGCCGGGCCGACCGACGTGCTCGCCTTCCCCTACGACCCCGCGGCCTCCGGCGGCGTCCTGGGCGACGTCTACGTGTCGCTCGACCGCGCGCGCGAGCAGGCCGCCGGCGCCGGCGAGCCGCTCGGCCGGGAGATCTGGCGGCTCTTCGTCCATGGAGCCCTCCACCTGGCCGGCCGCGATCACGACACCGACGAGTCCGATCGGGCGATGCGGGCGCTGCAGGAGGAGTGGGTGGAGCGCGTGTTCCCCGCGTGATCGCCGCGCTCTCCATCACCGCGGGGATCGTGGCGGGCCTCGGGCTGGCCGCGTTCTTCGCGGCGTGCGAGGGGGCGTTCTTCCAGCTCTCTCCGCCGAGCGACCGCGACCCGGTGGTCCGCGACGCGCGTCCGTCCCGCGCGGGTCGGCTGCTGGCGCGGCAGGGCCGGCTTCAGAGCGCGATCGAGCTGGGTCATCTGCTGGGGGTGGTGTGGGTCGCCGGGCTCGCGTGGGTGCTGGCGCGCCTCGCGAGCGGCGGCGCTCCCGGTCTTCCGGGCCTTCTGATCACGATCCCGCTGGTGGGGTTCCTCGTCGTCGTCCTCGCCGAGCTGGTCCCCAAGGCGCTGGGGATGGAGCGGGCGGCGGTGTGGGCCGAGAGGGCCAGCCCGGCGGTGGCCGCGTGGCAGACCCTGCTGATGCCGGTGATCGCGCTGGGCGCCGCGGTGGGCCGCCTCACCGAGCGGTGCGTACCGGCGGCATCCCCGGTGTCCTTCGTGGAGAGCGACGAGCTGCGCACGATCGTCGCCGAGTCGACCGAGCAGTCCGACCTGGAGCTCGGCGAGCGGCAGATGATCACCTCGATCTTCGCCTTCGGAGAGACCACCGTCCGCGAGGTCATGACGCCGCGGACCGACGTAGTCGCGATCGACTCGACGACTCCCCTGGAAGCGGTCATCGAGGGAGTGCGCGAGAGCGAGCACTCGCGCGTGCCCATCTTCGAGAAGTCGCTGGACCGGATCCTCGGCGTCGTGTACGCGAAAGACCTGCTGGCGATCGTCCACGGGCTGGCCGAGCCGCCCCGGCGGCTCTCGGAGATCCTCTGGCCGGCGACGTTCGTCCCCGAGGCGAAGCGCATCGACGACCTGCTGCGCCAGTTCCAGCGCGAGGAGATCCACATGGCCGTCGTGGTCGACGAGTACGGGGGTACGGCCGGGATCGTGACGCTCGAGGACATCCTCGAGGAGCTGGTCGGCGAGATCCAGGACGAGTACGACCAGGAGGAGCCGATGGTCGTCCCGCTCGAGCGGGGGGTGCTGCGCCTCGACGGACGGCTCGATGCGGACGACTTCAACGAGCTGACCGGCAGCCGCCTCGAGGCCGAGGAGGTCGAGACGATGGGCGGGCTGGTGGCGCGCGAGCTGGCGCGGGTCGCCGAGGGTGGCGATACGGTGGCGATCGGCGACTGGGTCTTCGAGGTGGAGACGGTGGAGGGGAATCGGATCGTGCGCATCCTGGCGTGGCCCCGCGAGGAGCCCACCGCGGACGCGGGGGGGAACGGCCGGTGATGACGTGGCTCGCCGTAACGGTGGCGATCCTGGTGGCCGGGTTCTTCTCGCTGGCCGAGCTGGCGCTCGTCTCGGTGGGACGGCTGCGCCTGCGGCACTGGGTGCGGGAGACGATCAGCGGCGGATGGATGGCCGAGGACGCGATCGATCATCCGTATCGGCTCCTGAGCCCGATCATCGTCGGGCACACGCTGGCGGTCACGGCGGCCGGGGTGCTGGCGGCCGCGGCCCTGGCCGGCGGGGGCCGGGGCGAGGCGTGGCACGGGCTGGGCATCGCGGCGCTCGCCTGCGTGGTCGTGCTGCCCCCGCTCTACGTCTTCGGAGAGGTCGTTCCCCGGGCGGTAGCCCGTGTGCGCGGGCCCGTCCTGTTCCGGGCCGTCTCCCTGATCCTGCTGGTGTGCGGGTGGCTGTTCCGGCCGCTGACCGCGGTCGCCGACCGCGCCAGTCGGGCGTTCCTGCACCTCGCCGGGATCGAGGTCGAGCGTGGCGCGACGTTCAGTCGGCGGAGCTTGGAGACCCTGCTGCTGGAGAGCGAGCGGGTGGGGATCGTGGAGCCCGCCGAGAGGGAGATCATCACCGGGGTCTTCGAGTTCGGTCGCACCCCGGTCGAGGACGTGATGACCTCCGGGGACCGCATGGTCGTCGCGCCGGCTCAGGCCGCCGCGGGGGAGTTGACCGAGATCATCGGCCGGACGGGATACTCCCGCGTGCCGCTCTATCGCGGGACGCCCGACCGGATCATGGGGATGGTCCATGTCTTCGACCTGTTCCGCCTGGCGGCGGACGACCGCCCGCGCCCGCGGCCGGTCGTCTTCACGCCTCCGTCGACCGGCTGTGACGACCTGCTGATCGAGATGAAGCGGCGCCGCTGCCATCTGGCGGTCGTCGTGCGGGCGGGACGCGCGATCGGCATGGTGACGATGGAGGACCTGGTCGAGGAGCTGGTAGGGGAGATCCGGGACGAGCACGACACGCGCGCCCCGCGCGGCGACGGCGACGACTCGATCCTCGTTGACGGTCACCGGACCATCGCCGACATTGAGCACGAGCACGGCCTCGACCTCCCTTCCGAAACGGCGCGGACGGTGGCGGAGTACGTCGCCGCGCGGTTCGGCCGGATCCCTCGCCCCGGGGAGACGTTCCGGCAGGGCCGCTGGACGATCGAAGTGATCGACGCGACCCCTCAACGAGTCCGCCGCCTCCGCCTGAGGAGAGATCGGTGACCACGGCGGTGATGGCATGACCGAGCACATCGAGATCCAGGAACGGATGGAGCGCATCCGCACGGCGCTCGAGGACGGCTCGTCCGACGCCGTCGTCGACGCGCTGATCGCCGAGCTCCATCCCGCCGATCTCGCCGAGATCATCGACGCCCTCGATTCCGACCAGCGGGTCGAGTTCTTCCGCCGCATACCCGCCGAGCGCAGGGCCGAGACGCTGACCGAGGTCGTCGAGGGCGCATGGCCCTCGCTCCTCGACAGCGTCAAGGAGCAGGACGTCCACGAGCTGTTCGAAGAGCTCGAGCTGGACGACGCCGCCGACATCCTGGCCGAGCTGCCCAGCCACGAGGCGCGCCAGATCCTCGATCGGATCGAGCCCGCGGAGTCGCGCGAGATCGCCGCCCTGATGCGGTACGACGAGGAGTCGGCCGGGGGCGTGATGACCACCGAGCTGGTGAGCGTGCCCGAGCACCTCACCGCCGACGAGGCGATCGTGGCGGTCCGCCGGCGCGGCCGCGAGGTGAACGACTTCTACACCGTCTATGTCGTCGACGCCGAGAATCGGCTCGTCGGAACGCTGGGTCTGCAGGGCCTGATCCTGGCCGAGGGGAAGACGTCGGTGCGGGACATCATGGACCGGGACGTCGTGCGGGTGCGCCCGACGGAGGACCAGGAGCAGGTGGCGCGGCTGATCGCGAAGTACAACCTGATCTCGATCCCGGTGGTCGACGAGTTCGAGCGGCTATTGGGTCGCATCACGGTCGACGACGTGATCGACATCATCGAGGCCGAGACCACCGAGGACATCTTCCGGCTCTCGGGCGTGCACGAGGAGGAGGAGGCGTACGCGTCGGCGATGGAGATCGTGCGGTCGCGGACGCCGTGGCTCCTGATCACGCTGGGGACTTCGGGCCTGGGGGCCCTCGTCGTGGCCCACTTCGAAGGCACGATCCAGCGGATTGCGTTCATCGTGGTCTTCATGCCGGTCGTCGCCGCGATGGCGGGGAACTCGGCGATCCAGGCGACGACGGTGGCGGTCCGGCGGCTGGCGCTGACCGGCCGTTCCGCGCGCCCGGTGCGCTCGCTGTCGCGGGAGATCGCGGCCGGGTTCATGATCGGCGGCGTCATCGCGGTCCTGCTGGGGATCGTGGCCGGCGCCTGGCAGGAAAGCGCCCGCGTGGGGCTGGTCGCGGGGGGCTCGATGTGGCTGGCGACCGCGCTCGGCGCCACCTGGGGCGCGGCGTTTCCGCTGCTGCTGGACCGGCTGGGCCTCGATCCCGCCGTCTCCTCGTCGGTGTTCCTGACCACGCTGACCGACATGCTCTCCTTCCTTCTGATCCTCGGGTCGGCGTCCTACTTCCTGGTGCAGTGGCTCTGATGGCGCTGGTGCGGACCGAGGCGTTCGTGCTGAAGGCGTTCCGCTTCGGCGAGACCAGCATGATCTACCGGCTGCTGACCCGCGACCGGGGCGTGGTGCCGGTGATTGCGCGCGGCGCGCGGCGGCCGAAGAGTCGGCTCGGGGCCGCCGTCAACGCGTTCCGGCGGCTGGACGTCACCTACTACGACAAGCCGGGGCGCGAGATCCAGACCCTGTCCCAGGCGGAGGTGGTGGCGGACCACCGCCACATCCTTTCGTCCCTGGAGCGGATCGAGGCGGCCGGGCAGTGGTTCCGCTTCTTGCGCACGCTGCTGCCCGACGGGGCGCCGGCCGAGCCGCTGTACGCGCTGGCGGTGGTGGCGCTCGAGCGCCTCGATCGAACCGCGGCCGGCGGGCTCCGGCGCTGGGAGACGTACCACCGGGCGGCGGTCGCCGATCTCCTCGGCCTCGCCCCGCAGCTCGACGCCTGCCTCGGATGCGGACGGCCGCTCCCCGACGGGGGCGCGCTCGCCTTCTCGCTGGAGGAAGGCGGCCTGACGTGCGCCGGCTGCGCGCCGCGGATGACCTCCACCCGCCCTCTGGCCGGACGCGAGTATGCCCTCCTCACCCTCTACCACCATCCCGACTGGTCGCTGGTCGAGACGCTGGACGACCTCGCGCAGGAGGAGCAGAGGGTGCAGGAGCTCATCGATCGCTTCGTGGCGTACCACGCGGACGTCCGCTTCCCAGGCCCGCGGGCGGCGTGACGTCCGCGGCTCCATCCGGCTCCGGGAAGCACCGCGTGGTGGGGACCGCGGGGCACATCGACCACGGCAAGACCGCGCTGGTCGGCGCCCTGACCGGGATCGAGACCGACCGCCTGCCCGAGGAGCGGAAGCGGGGGATCTCCATCGACCTCGGCTTCGCTCCGCTGGACCTCGGGCCCGGCGCCCCGCCGGCCAGCGTGGTCGACGTGCCGGGGCACGAGGGATTCGTGAAGAACATGGTCGCGGGCGCGAGCGGGATCGACGCCGTGCTGTTCGTCGTGGCCGCCGACGAGGGGGTCATGCCCCAGAGCCGGGAGCACCTCCTGGTGCTGGAGGCGCTCGGGGTGGAGCGCGGGGTGGTGGCGATCACCAAGGTCGACCTGGTCGAGCCCGAGTGGGTGGAGCTCGTCGCCGAGACCGTGCGCGAGGAGCTGCGCGGCTCACCGCTGGCGGATGCCCCGATCGTTCCGGTCTCGAGCCGGACCGGTGCCGGGGTCGAGGAGCTGCGGAGCGCGCTCGCGCGGAGCGTCGGCGACGCGCCGGGGCGGCGGTCCGACTTCCCGTTCCGGATGCCGGTCGACCGCGCGTTCGCGGTGACCGGCGTGGGAACGGTGGTCACCGGCACGGTGTGGAGCGGCGAGGTGGGCGAAGGCGAGACCCTGGTGGCCCTGCCCGCGGGGTCGCGCGCGCGGGTGCGGACGATCGAGGTCCATGGCGCGCCGGTCGAGCGGGCGCGCCCCGGCCGCAGGACCGCGCTGGGGCTGGCCGGCGCCGGAGACGCGTTCGCCCGCGGGGCGACGCTGGTGGCGGAGGGCCGGCCGTGGCGCGCCTCGACCCGCGTCGAGGTGAGCGCCTGGCTGGCAGCCTCGGCCCCGCGCCCGGTCCGCTCGCGCGACCGCGTCCGCGTCCATCACGGCACGAGCGAGGCGATGGGGCGGCTCCGCTGGTACGAAGGCGACGCGGTGAAGCCGGGGGGCGCAGGCCACGCCCTGCTCGAGATGGAGTCCCCGATCGTGGCCGCTGTCGGCGACCCGTTCGTGCTGCGCGCCTACAGCCCGGTCGAGACGATCGGGGGGGGCCGCGTGCTGGCCCTGGGCGGGCGGCGGCTTCGCGGCGCGGCCCGGGAGCGGCGCCGCACCGGCCTGGCGGCGGTCGCGGCGGCCTCAGCGGAAGGCCGGCTGGCGGGAGCGCTCGAGCTGGCCGACACGGCGGGCGTCGCGGAGGCGGCGCTGCCGATGGCCACCGGCCTGGGCGAGGCCGAGCTCGCGGCGGCCGGCCGGACCGCGGCGGGGGAGATCGAGGACCACGGGGGCCGCTGGTACGCGGCGTCGGCGCGCGCGCGGGTGATGGCCCGGATCGTCTCCGCGCTCGAGGCCCATCACGCGCGGGAGCCGCTCCAGCCGGGCATGCCGCTCGAGACCGCCCGCCAGGCGGGCCGGCCCGCACCGGGTCCGCTGGTCGAGGCGGCCGTCGAGGCGCTCGAGCGCGCCGGTGAGGTCGAGCGTCGGGGCACGGCGCTGGCGCGGGCGGGACACCGGGTCGTGCTCGACCCGGCCGACGCCCGGCTCGTCGAGCGGACGCTGGCGCGTTACGGGGAGGCGGGCCTGGAGCCCCCGGACACGGAGGCGCTCGCGGCCGAGCTCGGCATCGTCGGCGGGCGGCTCCGGGATCTCCTGGCGCACCTGGAGCGCGAGGGCCGGGTGATCAAGCTGGCGAGCGACTGGTACGCCGATGCCGACGCGCTGGCGCGCGCGGAGCGGATGCTGGTCGAGCGGCTGGGTGGGGTCGAGGACGGGGCCGACACCGGCGCCTTCAAGGAGCTGTTCGGCGTGACGCGGAAGTACCTGATCCCGATCCTCGAGTACTTCGATCGCAGCGGGGTGACGCGGCGGCAAGGGAATCGCCGGGTGCTGGCGAGGCGCCGGTGAGGGTGCGTCGCTTCGCCGTCGTCCTGGCCGCGGCCGCGACGCTCGGGTGCGCGAGCTCGCCGGAGCGCGGGGCCGCCGTCGAGCCGCCGGATCGGACCGACGACCCCGAGCTGAGGGCGGCGCAGGAGGCCGCCCGCCCGGACTTCGAGACCCAGGCCGACGCGCTCGCGGCCGGGGTCTACGAGCCGTTCGTGCATCCCGACTCGGTGCGACCGGCCGTGCCGGACGCGGCCGCGATGGGACGCGACCCGGGCGGCGATCCGTCCACCGCGGAGCTCCTGGGAACTCTGGGTGAGGTTGTCCCGTATAATGGAGGACAGGAGGAGCCGGGACCCACAGTCCCCGAGCCCACCGTCGACATCCCCCCCGCCGGGGGGGAGTGGACCCTTCAGCTGGGAGCCTTCGAGTCTGAGACTGGAGCCCTCGTCCGCATTCGACAGATCGCCAGCGACTTTCCGCGCCTGCCACGATGGTACGAGCGCGAGGGGGGCCGTGTGCGGGTCTTCGTCGGCCGCTTCCCGGACCGCTCCGCCGCGGAGCGGGAGCGCGCGCGCGTGGCGGAGGCCGGCTATCCCGACGTCTGGGTCACGCGCGTTCCCTAGCCGTGCCCGGTCCGTCGCCTGCGCGCTGGGGCTGACGGCCGCGGCGCTGGTTGTCGTGCCGCAGCTCCCGGGCCAGACCGCCCAGGTCGAACCCGGCGTGCGGCTCGAGCAGAACTTCCCCAACCCGTTCACGCCCGGCGTCAGCCCGACGATCTTCACCTACCACCTCGACGCGCCGGGTCCCGTCACGCTGTCCGTCTACAATCTGATCGGTCAGGAAGTCGCGCGGGTGGTGGACCGGCCCGACGAGCAGCGGGGCACCCATCGGGTGGCATGGGACGGGGCGGACGCCAACGGGAACTTCGTGCCGGCGGGATTCTACTTCTACATGCTCGACGCGGGGGAGCAGGAGGTGCTGAGGAAGCTGAGGGTCCTGTCCGCCACCCAGTGAGACGGGCCGGCGGCACGGCCGCGGTCCCGCATCGCGCTACGGGATCTGGTACAGCATACGCCCGCACGACTCGCACAGGATGGGGGCGTCCCGCTCAACCATCTCCGCCAGCCGGGCCGTGGGGAACTGGACGAAGCACCCGTAGCACACCCCCCGCCGCACGGGCACCAGGGGACGGTCGTACTTGCGACGGATCGCCTGGTAGCGGCGCATGACGGCGGGGTCGATCTCCTGCTCGAGACTCTCGATCTCCGCGTCGATCGCCGAGACGTCACCCGTTTCGAAGCCCAGCTCCTCGTAGGAGCGGTCCTCGAGGTCGCGCTTGAGCTGCAGCAGGTCCTGGAGGGCGATCAGGCGCTCCATCGTGGTGTCCAGGTGCCCCGTCATCAGACATCCGCCTGTTCGAGCACTTCGAAGAACTCCGCCTCGGACTCGATCTCGTCCAGACGGGCGAGGTTCTTCGGATTCTTGCAGAACTGGGCGATCTTGCCGAGGACAGGCAGATACTGGTTGGAGATCTCGACGGGCGGGGCGACGATGAGGAACAGATGGTGGACAGCCTTGCCGTCCACCGCCTCGAAGTCGAGGCCCGCGGGCTTGCGGCCGTAGACGACACGCAGCCGATCGACGACGAGCGAGCGGCAGTGCGGGATCGCGATCCCCTTGCCGATGCCGGTGGAGCCGAGGTTCTCGCGCTTCTTGAGCAGGCTGAAGAGCTCGTCGGCCTTCTCGTTCACGGACAGGAGTCCGATGAGCTCCCTGAGCGCCGCCTCCTTCCCCTCGGCGCCCAGCTCGAGCTCGACTTCGTCCGGAGCAAAGAATTCGACGAGCTTCATAGATGTCGTTCCTCGGATCATGGGGGTTGAGGAGGACGAAGGGCGGAAGCTACAGACCGCGCCGGAACCTGACAACGAATCGCGGGCCGCTGGTTTCCTGATCCAGATCGGTCACCCGCTGGGCGACGAGGAGCTCGACGTAGGAGAACAGATTGATCCCCGAAATGCCGGTCCCGATATTGGCGTGCCAATCTTCGTAGTCGCCGACCGTGCCGACGTCCGCGAACGCCACCCAGTGCCAGCTCAGGAAGAGCAGGGCGATCCGCTCGCCGACGGGCAGCGGCAGCCGTGTCTCGGTCGAGGCCTGGATGCCCTCGGAGTCGACGAAGCTCGCCGCGCGGAACCCGCGCAGGGAGCCGGGTCCTCCCAGCGTGAAGTGACGCTGGGCCGGCAGGGGATCTCCGTCCAGCGGACCCATCCAGACCACCCGCCAGTCCCACCACGCGTCGGTGCCGATGCGCGTGAAGCGGCGCAGGTCGATCGCCGCACGGCGGAAATCGAGCTCCCCGCCGAGGACCCCACCGGCCAGCTCCGTCTCGGCCGTCAGCCACCAGCCCGGCGAAGGCAGGAGGGGGCTCTGGATGTCGCGCGTGTCGAGCCGGAACGTCGCCGAGAGGCTGTGCAGATCGCCCTCGTCGGCGGCGGGATTCTCGCGGTACTCGTCGCCGAAGAGGGCGAAGGGGGAGCGGTTGGGCTCCGATCGCTGGGATGCATCGAAGTATGCCAGCCCTCCCCCCAGCCGCCCGTCGGTGGACTCCACGTCGAGGCCCACGGCGTACCCCTTCTCCCGCCACCAGTCGAGCAGGTCGGAGGCGGAGACGAACGTCGCGAAGTCGTTCTCGCGGATCGAGATCTTCCAGTCGTCGAAGGTCGCGGTGCGGTGGAAATGGTCGAGCCGCAGCACGACGGCCCCCGGCAGCGGCAGGCGCTGGTGGAGCGAGGCGTGCCAGTAGAGCCGCGAGTGCGTGGTCGCGGCGGACAGGCGTCCCGCCAGCGTCGGGTGTCGCGTGGGCTCGATCGGGTCGAGCGCGATCCCCCAGGACGGCGTCAGGCCGTCGACCCGGTTGTAGTGCTCGATCGAGAACCCGCGCCAGCCGGGCAGCTCGACGATCCAGGGGAAGCCACCGCTGGCGCTGTCGGGCCCGATCCCGGGAAGGAGCGGACCCGTCACGGGTGGCTCGGGCGGCAGCGAGTCGGCGGCCGGAGGATCGGGCTCCTGTCCGCGGACGAGCGCCGGGATCGAGAGCCCGATGCAGACGGCGACGCGGGCGAGGATCGCCGTCCGGCCGCCGGGTCCGGTCATCCGTCCCAGCGGAACGTGAGGACGCGGAACGGACCCTCGACTGCGACCGCGGCTGCGTACCCCGGACCGGTGTCGAGGCTCTCGAGCCCCCACCGCGCCGCCTCCCCCTCGTGGCCGGGGATCTCCAGCGCGACCGGGCCCGCGACCGGCTCGACCGACACCGCGAAAGACTGGAGCGGATGGTCGCCGAAGAGGCCAGAGCCGCGCGCCTTGACGTACGCTTCCTTGCGCGTCCAGCAGGCGAAGAACGCGGCGGGCAGGATCTGCTCGGGCGTGCCTCGCAGGGCGGCGATCTCCCGCGGCGAGAAGAAGCGGGCGGCGAGTCGATCCATCGGCAGGTCGCGGCGCAGGCGCTCGACGTCCACGCCCACTTCACGCTCCCGCGTCACCGCGACCAGGGCGCGGCCGCGCGAGTGGGTGAGGTTGAACGTCAGCGGCTCGGGGGTCCAGTCGGGGTCGAGGCGCGGCTTGCCTCCCGGGTCGACGCGGAAGCGGGCGGCTCGCGGATCCGCTTCGAGGTAGGCGGCGAGGATCGCCCGAAGAGCAGCCCCCGACACCACGAGATCGCGGCGCCGCGCTTCGAACGGCTGGCGGGCCGCCCGTCGACGCTCGGGCTCCGGGAGCAGCCGCTCGAGCCGGTCGAGCTCGTCGGGGGGGCGTTCCAGGTCCACCAGCCAGACGTGCACCTCGCCGTTCTCGAGGGGCGGCTGGCGTGTCGGGACGCTCCAGGGCAAGCGGTTCCTCCGATTGGTCGAGAGCCGGCGGGCGAAGTAGACTCAAGGTACGAATGGACATCCTGTTGCGCACCACCTTGAAGGCCGTGCGGGACGGCGCGATCGACGTCGAAGAGGCCTGCCGCCGCCTGTCCGGATGGCCCCACGAGCAGCTTCCGTTTGCCACCATCGACCACCACCGCTCGCTGCGCGGGGGGTTCCCGGAAGTCGTGTACTGCGAGGGCAAGACTCCGGCGCAGTCGGCGGCGATCTGCGCCCGCTTGTGGGAGCGCGCGGGCCGTCTGCTGGCCACGCGGGCCACGGCGGAGCACGCCACGGCGATCCGGGACGCGGTGCCGTCCGCGCGTCACAATCCAGTCGCGCGCACGGTCAGCGCGGGGGCGCCGGCGCCCGCCGCGGCCGCGCCGGTCCTGGTGCTGACGGCGGGGACCAGCGATCTGCCCGTCGCGGAGGAGGCGATCGAGACGGTCCGGATGCTCGGCCAGCCGGTCGAGCAGGTCGTCGACGTCGGCGTCGCCGGCATCCATCGCCTGCTCGCGCAGGGCGAGGCGCTCGAGCGCGCCGGAGTCGTGGTCGTGGTGGCGGGGATGGAAGGGGCCCTCGCTTCGGTGGTCGGTGGTCTGGTGCGGGTCCCGGTCATCGCGGTTCCCACGAGTGTCGGCTACGGCGCGTCGTTCGAGGGGCTCGCCGCCCTGCTCGGGATGCTGACGACGTGTGCGGCCGGAGTGGTCGTCGTGAACATCGACAACGGGTTCGGCGCCGGCTTCGCGGCCGCGCGGATCAACGGCATGCGGGCGGATGGGCGGACTGCGGCCGACTCGGAGGAGAGGCGTGATGCCTGCGCGTGACGAGCTCCGGCCGCTCGGGGAGGAGCGGCACGATGGGGTCGGAAACGCCCCCGCGAGGAGCACGCTGCGCGAGGTCGCGATGTTCCTGCCGAACTTCGTGATCCTGCTCAAGCGGCTCGTGAGCGATCCGCGGGTGCCGCGCAAGAGCAAGCTGGTCCTGGGAGCGACGCTCCTCTACGTGGTGTCCCCGATCGACGTGGTGCCGGACTTCGTTCCGGGGCTGGGCCAGCTAGACGACGTGATCGTGGTCCTGCTGGCGCTCCACAGCATCCTCAACCGCGTGGATGAAGCGGTCGTCGTCGAGCTCTGGCCGGGGCGAGAGGACGTGATCCGGATCATCCGGGCCGGCCTCGCGGCCGCCGCGCGGGTGCTGCCGGGCAAATGGGAGAGCCGGGTATGAGCCCGGCCGGCTGCGCCCACCGCCGTCGCATGCTACCTTTGCCGGCGATCCGGAGACTCGATCGGTGATTCTCAGCATGACGGGGTACGGCCGCGGGGAAGCGGTCTCCTCGGGCTATCGCTTCGCGGCCGAGATCAAATCGGTCAACCACCGCTTCCTCAATCTCAACGTCCGGCTCCCGCGCGCGTTCGCGCACCTAGAGAACCACGTGACGGCGATCTGTTCGAGCCGTTGCGAGCGCGGTCATCTCAACGTCTCGATCGAGATCGAGAGAGAGGGCGAGAGTGCGGAGGGCGGTCCGCGACTCAACCCCGCGGTCGTCGATCGATATCTGGAGATCGTCCGGACCCTGGAGGGTCTGGACGCGGTCCGGGACGGCGTTTCAGCGGACACCCTGCTGGGGCTGGCCGGTGTGGTAGAATGGGAGTCGGAGGAGGTCGCGATCGACGATGCGGCATTCCTCGCCGGCGCCGGTCCGGTCTTGGAGACGGCGCTCGATGCGCTGATCGAGAGCCGGGGTACGGAGGGCCGTGCGCTGCTCGCGGACTTCCGCGCCCGGCTGGAGGCGATCGAGGTCCAGCGGCGTCACGTCGCGGAGCTCGTGCCGCTGCGTGAGGAGCGCGAGCGGGAGCGGCTGCGGGAGAAGGTGCGCGCGCTGCTGGAGGACCAGGACGGAGCGATCGACCGCAGGATCGAGGAGGAGATCGTGCTGCTCGCGGACCGCGTCGACGTGAGCGAGGAGCTGACCCGGATGCGGGCCCACCTCGATCACTTCGCGGCGGAGCTCGAGTCGGACGGCGGATCGGTCGGGCGCAAGCTGACGTTCCTGCTGCAGGAGCTGGGGCGGGAGGCGAACACGATCGGATCCAAGGCGTCGGACTCCGAGGTCCAGAAGGCCGCGATCGAGATCAAGGCCGAACTAGAGAAGATGCGGGAGCAGGCGGAGAACGTGCAGTGAGGCAGCCGTGGTGACCGAGCGGAACGCGGATGTCGGACTGCGGACCCGTCCGTTCCCGATCGTCCTCTCGGCGCCCAGCGGCGCCGGCAAGACGACGGTCGCGAGCGAGATCTTCAAGCGGTTCCCCTACATCCGCTTCGCGGTGTCGCTGACGACGCGGCCCCGGCGTGACGGGGAAGCCGAGGGATCCGACTACCGGTTCGTGGATGAGCCGGAGTTCGCCCGCGCCCGGAAGGCGGGGGAGCTGGCCGAGTGGGCCACCGTCCACGGCAAGTGGTACGGGACCCCCAAGGCGGAGGTGGAGCGCGCCCTGGAGGACGGCTATCACGTCCTGCTGGACGTGGACGTCCAGGGCGGCGCGTCGCTGATGGAGGTGTATCCGGACGCGGTCTCGATCTTCCTGCTCCCTCCGAGCCACGCGGCCATGCAGGCGCGGCTGAAGGGCCGTGGGACGGAATCCGAGGAGTCGATCTCGGGACGGCTCGCGGAAGCGCTCAACGAGCTGGAGTGCGTTTCGCAATACGAGTACGTGATCGTCAACCGGGAGCTCGACAAGACGGTCGAGGTGTTCGCCAGCATCATCCACGCGGAGGAGCACCGCCGCGCCCGGCGGCTGAACCTGGAGGAGTGGATCGACGTCCATTTCCCGGACCGCAGGAAGACCGCGCGGAAGAAGGCCGTCCGCGCGACCCCATGAACAGGAGGATCGATGAAGGTATTCACACCAGGAGAGGTCGCGGCGAAGACTCAGGGCAACAAGTACGAGGCCGTGATGGTCGCGTCTGCCTATGCGCGGAAGCTCAACGAGCTGCCGAAGGAGGGCGGTAAAGAGTGGAAGAAGAAGTACACGACTCGATCGCTGGAGGATCTGGAAGCGGGCGAGATCGAGTACACGGTCGTGGACAAGCGCGCGGGGCAGTAGCCTCGTTCCAGCCCTTCGCCGGGCGTGTCTTCACACTCGGCGTGAGCTCCGGCGTCGCCTGCTACAAGGCCGTCGACCTGATGCGCGATCTGCAGCGCGCCGGTGCGCGGGTGCGCACCGTGCTGACGCGGTCGGCCGCCGAGCTGGTGCGACCGGCGCTGTTCGAGGCGCTTTCGGGCGAGCGCGCGGGCGTCGAGCTGTGGGGTGACTGGCCCGAGGGCGAGGAGGCGGGGATCTACAGCCGCTTCCCGCACCTCGATTACGCGCGCGGGATCGACGCGCTGATCGTGGCTCCCGCCACCGCCAACGTGATCGGCAAGGCCGCCGCCGGGCTGGCCGACGACCTGCTTTCGACGACGCTCCTGTCCGTGGACCCGGGGACGACTCCCGTCGTGTTCGTCCCGTCGATGAACGCGAGCATGTACGAGCACCCCGCCGTGCGCGCCAACCGGGCGCTCCTGCGGGAGCGCGGCTATGCGCTCCTCGCCCCGGGCGAGGGCGCGCTGGCGTGCGGCGAGGTGGGGGTCGGCCGCTGGCCCGGCAACGAGCCGATCCTGGCCGCCCTCGACCGGTTGGTCAACGGCCGCGGCCGGCTCGCTGACCGTCGGGTCGTGGTGACCGCCGGGCCGACCGAGGTCGACGTGGACCCGGCGCGCGTGATCACGAACCGGTCGACCGGCCGGATGGGGTTCGCGGTGGCCCGGGCCTGCTGGCGCGAGGGCGCCGAGGTGGTCCTCGTCCACGGGCCGACGTCCGTCGATCCGCCGCCGTTCGTGGAGGCCGTTCCGGTGCGGACGCCGGACGAGATGGGGGACGCCGTCCGCGCGGCCCTCGAAGGCGCGGATCAGCTCTGGATGGCGGCCGCCGTTGCCGACTGGAGGCCGACCGCGTCCAGGGAGCGGAAGACTAAGAAGGACGAGTGGGACGGGACCCTCCGGCTGGAGCGGACCGAGGATATCCTGGCCCGCGCGGCGGTCGAACGGGAGCCGGGGGTCACGCTGATCGGGTTCGCGGTCGAGACCGACGACGTCGAGGAGCGGGCGGCGCGGAAGCTCGAGGCCAAGGGGTGCGACTGGCTGGTCGTGAACAATCCGCTGGAAGAAGGCGCCGGATTCGGGCACGAGACGAACCGCGTCCTGGTCCTGGGGCGGGACGGGTCCCGCCGCGGGTTCGATCTCATGTCGAAGCGGGAGCTGGCGCATCGGCTGGTCGATCACGTGCTGGACGCCAGCGGCGCCGCCGCGCCGGCGCGCGGCTGATGCGTCGCGCACGGTGACCGGCGGGAGCGCGCGCAGCGCGGCCCGGGCGCGGCTCGAGCGAGCCCGTCTCCTCGGGGAGCGGCAGGTCTACCGCCTGGCGCAACCGGGGAGACGGACCGCGGGCGACGAGGCGGAACCCGCGCCGTACGAGGACGCGACCCCCCGGGCGGAAGCGGCCCCGGTCGTGGGCTTCGACGAGGCCGCCTGGGAGACGGTGCGGGCCGAGGCGCTCGAATGCACGCGCTGCGACCTGTGCTCGACGCGGACGCGGGTCGTGTGGGGAAGCGGAACGCCCCACACCCGGATCATGGTCGTCGGGGAGGCGCCCGGCTATCACGAGGATCAGCAGGGCGAGGCGTTCGTCGGTCGCGCGGGCCAGCTCCTGACCAGAATCCTCGAGGCGATCGGCTTCGGCCGGGACGAGGTCTTCATCACCAACGTGCTCAAGTGCAGGCCGCCCGGGAACGCGGACCCGCGACCGCATCAGGTTGCGGAGTGCGAGCCCTACCTGATCCGTCAGATCGAGCTCATCGACCCGGCCGTCATCCTGACCCTGGGGCGACACGCGGCCCGGACCTTGCTCCGGGACGAGGGCTCGATGGCCAGCTTGCGCGGGCGGATCCATCGCTACGAGGGGGTTCCCCTGATCGCCACCTATCATCCCGCGGCGCTGCTCCGCAACCCCGGCCTCAAGCGGCCCACGTGGGAGGACGTCCAGCTCGCGCGCAAGGTGTACGACGGCGAGATGGCCGCGCGAGGGTGACCGTGATCGACGAGACCGCCAAGGCCCGACGGGGCGTCGCGGGACGCATCGCGCCCGACCGCGTGCCGCCCCATTCCGACGAGGCGGAGATCTCGGTGCTCGGGGGGATGCTGCTCGAGGAGGCCGCGGTCGATCGCGCGATGGAGCTCCTCACCGAGGACGACTTCTACCATCCCGCCCATCGCCACATCTTCCGCGCCATCTCGAATCTCAGGGACCTGGGGCACGCGCCCGATGCGCTGGCCGTGCGCGAGGAGCTGCGCCGGCGTGACCTGCTGGAGGAGTCCGGCGGCGACGACTACCTGGCGCGCATCGTCGAGATCGTCCCCACCGCCGCCAACCTCCCGTACCACGCGCGCATCGTCCTCGACAGCGCGGTCAAGCGGCGGCTGATCGCCGCTGGGACCGAGATCGTCAGCGCCGCCTACGAGGCGAGCGAGGAGGCCGACCACCTGCTGAACCGCGCCGAGGAGAAGATGTTCCGGCTTGGCGAGCGGCGCTTCAAGAAGGCGTTCACGCCGATCAACCAGCTCCTCCAGGGCGCGGTCATGCAGCTGGAGTCGCTCTCCGCGCGGAAGGAATCGATCACCGGCGCCCCGAGCGGATTCAAGGACCTCGACGACCTGACCGCCGGCTTCCAGCTCAGCGACCTCATCATCGTGGCGGGGAGGCCGTCGATGGGGAAGTGCGTTGCCTGGGACTCGGAGATCGTCCTGGCGGACGGCCGGGTCCTTCCGATCGAGGAGGTGTGCCGCCGGCGCGAGGGCGAGGTGCTTTCCCTGCGCAGCGACTGGACACTGGGACCGGCCCCCGTCTCCCGGTTCGTGGACGACGGCCTGAAGCCGGTGTTCGAGGTGCGGACGCGTCTTGGGCGCAGGGTCCGGACGACCCTCCCGCATCCCTTTCTCACGATCGACGGCTGGCGCCCGCTGGGAGAGTTGGCCCCGGGCGCGCGGGTCGCGGTTCCCCGGCGCATCCCGACCTTCGGCGATAGGGCCATGCGGGAGTGCGAGATCAAGCTCCTGGCGTACTTGATCGGCGATGGTTGCCTGAGGGGGGCCAGCCCCACCTTCACGAACGGGAATGAGCGCCTCCTCCGCGAGGTGGCCGGCGCCGTCGACCGCTTCGGGGGCGCCACCACCCGGCGGGTGAAGCCGGCCGGAATCCGTACTCCCGCTCTGAGGATCGTCGCCGATCCGCAGTCGGTGTCCCGACGCCGGAGGGAATTCGCCGTCCGCCTCGCCGGCCGGCTCGACGCCGACGGCAGGTCGGCACGGTCGATCGCGCGGGAGATCGACGTGTCACCGGCGACGATCACCTATTGGCGTCAGGGGCTCTGCGCCCCCGGTGCCGGCCATTTCACCGCGCTCTGCGCGGCGCTCGGGGTGGAGGAGAACGACCTGGCTCCGGAGGGGCGCGGGTCGATCGCCCGAAGCGCCCCCGGTCCCGTGACCGCGTGGCTCGCGCGCCAGGGGCTCCAGGGGAAAGGCGCACGCGACAAGCGCGTCCCGGAGGCCGTCTTCACGCTTCCACGCGAGCAGCTGGCCCTGTTCCTGAACCGGCTCTTCGCCACCGACGGCTGGGCGAGCGTGCTGGCCAGCGGGCAGGCGCAGGTGGGGTACGCCTCGTGCAGCGAGCGTCTCTCGCGCCAGGTGCAGCATCTGCTCCTCCGCTTCGGCGTCGTGGCGGCGCTCAAGCGGCGTGAGGTCCGCTACCGCGACGGGCATCGGGTCGCGTGGCAGCTCGACGTGACGCATCGCGACTCGCTCGAGTCCTTCGTGGCGGAGATTGGGATCTTCGGCAAGGAGACTGCGATCGAGTGTGTCCGGGACGCTCTAGAGGGACGGCGTCGCCAGGTCAATCGGGACGTGATCCCCGCGGCCGGCTGGGAGCGGATCGAGAGGGCGCTCGATGGCCGGCCCTGGTCCGATCTCGCGCGGCTGCTCGGGAAGCAGCGCGGCCACAACCTCCACGTCGGCACGCGCGGGCTCAGCCGGGATCGCCTCGAGGAGATCGCGGTCGCGGTGGCCGATGAGGAGTTGATGCGCCTGGCCCGAAGTGATGTCTGGTGGGACGAGATCATCTCGATCGAGCCGGTGGGGATGCAGCAGGTCTACGATCTCACGGTCGAAGGATGGCACAACTTTGTCAGTGATGACATCTGCGTGCACAACACCTCGTTCTCACTGAACATCGCCGCGCACGCCGCGATCGTGGAGGATCTGCCGGTCGCCATCTTCAGCCTCGAGATGTCGATGGAGCAGCTCGTCCAGCGCCTGATCTCGACCGAGGCGCTGGTGTCCCTCAAGACGCTTCGCACCGGCCAGGCGAGCAGCGAGCAATGGAAGAACGTCGCCGACGCGTGCGACCGGCTGCGACGGGCCGCCATCTACATCGACGACTCCAGCATGCTGAGTGCGCTCGAGATGCGGGCCAAGGCGCGGCGGCTCAAGCAGCAACGCGACATCGGCCTCGTCGTGGTCGACTACCTGCAGCTCATGGAGAGCGGCAGCCGCGCGGAGAACCGGCAGCAGGAGATCACCGAGATCAGCCGCTCGCTCAAGGCGCTCGCCAAGGAGCTCAACATCCCGGTCATCGCGCTCTCTCAGCTCTCGCGCGCGCCCGAGCACCGCGGTGATGCGCGACCCAAGCTGGCGGACCTGAGAGAAAGCGG
>DATKCO010000032.1:0-39867 GCA_035513155.1 Gemmatimonadota bacterium
AGCTCTTCGAGCGCCTCCCCGTAGGCCGCCCAGTCGCCCGCACGCTGGGCGGCGACCGCGCGATCGTAGGTCGATCGGGCGCGCCCGGCGAGCGCGGCAGGCGTGGCGGCGGGGGCGGGCGCCGGCGTGACACCGGGCTCCCCCTCCTCCGGGATCGCCAGCCCGATCTGCTCGGCCACCTCGCGCGCGGCGGCGGCGCCGGCCGTGCGGCGGATCAGCGCCAGCATCGCGTCCTCCAGGGTCGGTTCCATGACGATCGCCGTGCCATAGGTGGCGATCACGCGTCGCAGCTCGGGGAGCTGGCTCTGCTGGGCCTGGAGGAACAGGGGCTCGACGTAGAGCACGCTGCTGGCCAGCGGGATGACGAGCAGATTGCCCCGGATCACGCTCGAGCCCTTCTGGCTCCACAACGTGATCTGCTCGCTGATCACCGGGTCCTGGTCGATCCGCGCCTCGATCTGCATCGGGCCGTAGATCAGCCGGTCCTTGGGAAACTCGTAGATCACCCGGCGGCCGTAGTTGCCGGGATCGGACTTGGCGGCCAGCAGCGCGATCATGTTGTCACGACGGTTGGGCGTGAACGGCAGCATGAGCTGGAACTCCGGCGCAGCGTCGTCGGGCAGCTGGAGGAGCACGTAGTACGGCACCATCGACTGCGCCTGTCCCTGGTAGATCTCGTTGGGGATGTTCCACAGGTCCTCGCGGTTGTAGAAGACCTTGGGATCCTCCATGTGGTAGGAGCGCAGCACCTCGGCCTGGATCGAGAACAGGTCCTCCGGGAAGCGCATGTGCGCCCGGAGCCCCTCCGGCATCGAGTCCGCCGGCGTGAACAGGGTCGGGAACACCTTCCGGTAGGTGGCGAGGATCGGGTCCTCGGGGTCCCAGGCGTAGAACGTCACGTCGCCGTCGTAGGCGTCGACGACCACCTTGACGCTGTTCCTCACGTAGTTGATCCCCGCGCGACCGCCGAAGGCCATGACCGGCTCGGAATACGGGTAGCGGTCCGAGACCGTGTACGCGTCCTGGATCCACAGCAGCCGCCCGTCGAGCAGAACGATGTAGGGATCGGCGTCGTACTGGAGGAACGGGGCGACGCGGCGGATCCGCGTCTCGATCTGCCGGTGGAGCATGAGGCGCGAGTCGGGGACGATGTCATCGGTCAGCAGGAACTTGAGCGACCCGAGGTACCACCCGAACAGCCCTCGCCTCCACCACGAGTCGATCTCCAACCCCCCGCTCCCGGAGTACGACGTATAGATGTTCTGGTCCCCCTGCGGGTAGTCGAACTCCTGCTCGCGGGTGGCCACCAGGGCGTAGGTGAACGTGCGCTCGCCGTAGTAGATCTGGGGCCGCGTCACGCGCAGTGCCTCGGCGAGCGTGTCCGGCATGGTCGGCGGGATATCGGAGAGATAGAACTTCGGCAGCCCCTCGGCGGTCACCTCGTTGACCGGGCTCATCACGAGCCCGTAGCCGTGGGTGAAGATCAGGTGCTGATTCTGCCAGGTCTGGACGTTCGCCGGGAGCTCCTCTACCGCCATCTCGCGCGCGGACAGCATCACCTGCCGGGGTCCCTGCCCGAGGTCGTAGCGGTCGACGTCGACGTCGTCGAACACGTAGTAGAGCCGGATCTCCTGGAGCTGGCTGTAGCTGTCGAGCAGCGGGCGCCAGTCCCAGAGCCGGATGTTGGACAGGGTCTGGTCGGCCTCGCGCAGCGTCTCGGCGGTGGGACGGGGGTCGAACTCGAAGGGCCGCTCCTCGATGGTCGTCAGATCGAAGGCGCGCCGCGTGTAGGCGATGTTCCGCGCGATGTACGGCGCCTCCTTGTTGATCTCGTTGGGCTCGACCTCGAACTGCTGCACGGCCCCGGGATACGCTCCCTTGAACACGAGCATCCCGATGACGAGCGCGCCGAAGGCGGTCAGCGTGAGCCCATAGCGCCCGCGGACCACGTCGTACACCGTGACGCCGAACCCGGCCAGCGAGAGCGCGACCAGGACCCGGTAGCCGAGCACCTGCGCGTGGACGTCCGTGTACGACGCGCCGTACCCGACTCCCCGCGCGGAGTAGACCAGCTCGTACAGATCGAGCCGGTAACCCCAGGCGAGAACGAGGAAGAGGAGCGCCGCGTTGGCGGCCACGTGCCGCAGCGGGCCCGGCCGGAAGCGGATCTTGTTGTCGGCGATCTCGAGCCCCCCGCTGGTCACATACAGGACCCCCAGGATGACGAGGGCGGCGATCAGCAGCAGGAACGCCAGGTTCTGGCCCAGCCGGAGGATCGGAAGCGTGAACACGTAGAAGCCGACATTCCGGGAGAACAGCGGCTCGACGAGGTCGAACGGCTGGGCGTTGAGCAATGCCAGCACGTCGAACCAGCGCACGCCGACCGCGGCGCTGAACAGCAGCGCCAGGAACGCGGCCCCGGCCAGCGCGGTCAGCGTCAGCCAGCGGCCGGGGATCTCCTCGTGGATCTCGATGTTGGAGATCCGGCGGCGGATCGACCCGAACGAGGAAGCGGCCAGACGCAGGTTGACGAAGAAGAAGACGAAGATGAGGACCCCGGCCACGAGCCGGACCCAGAGCCGGGCCCAGAACCCGGTCCAGAACACGTCCTCGTACCCCAGCTCCCGGAACCAGAGGACCTCGACGATCGTGTTGACGACGGATCCGAGCACGATGAACAGCAGGAGGACGGCGCCCCCCAGGAGGATCGCGAGCCGCCGGCTCATCCGACCCACGGGACCCCGGCGATCCCCTGCGACCGGAGGAAGGTCTCGATCTCGTTCTTGATCGACTCGAGGGCCGCCTCGGTCTCCCCTTCGGCGCGCAGGACGATCACCGGCTGGGTGTTCGACGCCCGGAGGAGAGCCCAGCCGCGCTCGAACGAGATCCGCACGCCGTCGATGTCCACCGTGGGATAGCGGGCCCGGAAATCGTCCCGCGCCGCGCGGACGATGTCCCACTTCCGCTCTTCGGTGGTCTCGATCCGGACCTCGGGGGTGGAGTGGTACTGCTTGAGGGAGTCGACCATCGCGGCCAGCGACTCCTCCGAGCGCGAGAGGATCTCGCACAGGCGGCAGGCGGCGAAGATCGCGTCGTCGAACTCCCAGTACTCGTGGAAGAAGAACAGGTGCCCGCTCATCTCGCCGCCGAACGGGATCCCGTCGGCCTTCATCTTCTGCTTGGCGAGGCTGTGGCCGGTCTTCCACATGACCGGGACGCCGCCGTGGGCGCGGATGTCCTCCTCGAGAGCGAGCGAGGACTTGACGTCGAACAGGATCCGCTCGCCGGGGGTCCGCTCGAGCTGGTCGCGCGCGAACACGGCGGTCAGCTGATCGCCGCGGACGAGCCGGCCGGTCTCGTCCACGGCGCCGATCCGGTCGCAGTCGCCGTCGAGCCCGATCCCGAGCTCGGCGCCGATCTCGACGACCCGCTCGCGGAGATCGGTCACGTACGCGTCGACGGTGGGGTCGGGATGGTGGTTCGGGAACGTGCCGTCGACCTCGTCGAACAGGCGATCGACCTCGGCGCCCACGCGCTCCAGCAGGTCGGCGGCGAACAGGGCCCCGGTCGCGTTGGCGGGGTCGAGCACGACCTTGACCGGGCGCGCGAGCTCGACGCGGGACGCGACCATGTCCTGGTACTCCTCGCTCATCGGCCGCTCCTCGAACGAGCCCGCGCCCGCGTCGAAATCGTCGGCCTCGATCAGCCCCCGCACCCGCTGGATCTCCTCGCCGGTCAGCGGCAGGTCCCGGTAGCCGAGCTTGAACCCGTTGTACTCGGGGGGATTGTGGCTGCCGGTGATCATCACGCCCCCGTCCGTCCCGAGGCGGTGGCAGGCGTAGTAGACGACGGGGGTCGGGACGACGCCGACGTCGACGACCCGCGCGCCCGCGGCCGCCATCCCTTCGGCCAGCGCGTCCCGCAGCCCCTCCGAGGAGGGCCGCACGTCGCGCCCCAGGGCGATCTCGACCCGCTCGCTCCCCACCGCGCGGCGCAGGAACGTCGCGAAGGCGCGCCCCAGCGCGCGAACCAGCTCATCCGACAGGTCCTCGTCGACGAGTCCCCGGACGTCGTACTCGCGGAAGATATGGGCGGGTGATTTCATCGGCGGTGCGAAGGTAACCCCCCCTCGGAGGGCCTACAACTTGAAGGGATCGGGCGGCGCGCCGATCTTCGGTGCCCGTGACCCCCCACATCGACGACCTCCCGCGCGCGCTGCTCGAGTGGTTCGACGGCGCGCGCCGTGACATGCCGTGGCGGCGCGACCGGGACCCGTATCGGGTCTGGGTCTCCGAGGTCATGCTGCAGCAGACCCGCGTCGAAGCGGTCGTGCCCTACTTCGAGCGCTGGATGCGTCGCTTCCCCGACCTCGACGCGCTGGCCGGAGCCGACGTCGACGAGGTCCTCGCGGAATGGGAGGGCCTCGGCTACTACTCGCGCGCCCGGAACCTCCACGCCGCCGCGCGGATCGTGCGGGACGACATGGACGGGGCGATTCCCGACACCCGCGACGGCCTCAAGGCGCTCCCCGGGGTCGGCGACTACACGTCGGGCGCCGTGGCGTCGATCGCGTTCGGCCGGCAGGAGCCCGCCGTCGACGGCAACGCGCGCCGCGTCCTGTCGCGACTCTTCGACGTCGCGGCCCCGACGCCGGCCGCGGTGCGCGAGCGGGCCGCCTCACTGATGCCGGCCGTTCGGCCGGGCGACTTCAACCAGGCGCTGATGGAGCTCGGCGCGACGATCTGCAAGCTGCGCGCGCCCCGCTGCGCGGAGTGCCCGGTGGCGCCGTGGTGCCTGGCGCTCGCGCGGGGCACGGTGGCGGAGCGGCCGGGACGATCGCGACGCCCGGCTGTGCCCACCTTCGACGTCGGGGTGGCGGTCGCGGTGTCGCCGGGCGGCCGCGCGCTCCTCGTGCGGCGGGCCGAGGACGGGATGCTGGGCGGGCTGTGGGAGTTCCCGGGCCGGGTGGCGGAGGGCGAGCCAGCCGCGGCGGCGGCCCGGGCCCTGGCGCCGCTCGCTCCGGGCGCGCGGCTGGCCCGCCCGCTCGCGACCGTCGACCACCTCTACAGCCACCGGCGCCACCTCTACCACGCGTTCCTCTTCGAGTCCCCCGACGCGGCCGCCCCCGACGCCGCGGCGATCGCCGAGGGCGGCTGGACGGCCGCCACGTGGGAGCGGCCGGACCCCCCGGGCCGTGCGCTCCCCGCCGCGCAGCGCCGGATCGCCCGCGCCGCCGCGCGGCTGGCGCCGTGCTGATCGTCGTCCCCTCCCGGCGGGTCGCGGCGCGGATCGCCGACGCCGCGCTCGCGCCCGCGGCGGGCGGGCTCGCCTCGCGCGCCGCGTCGACGGGAGAGATCGTGACGTTGAGCGAGCTGGTGGATCGGATCCTGGCGGCGCATCCCGATCCGCGGTCGCGCCTCTCGGAGCTCGGGACCGCCTACCTCGTCGATGACCTCGTCGAGGGGCTGGAGTCCGAGGTGCGGCATCTCTTCGGGCCCGGCGCGGAAGGCCCGGGGGCGGCGCGCGCGATCGGCGCGGCGATCCGCGAGCTGCGCGGGGCCGGCCTCGCGGCCACCGATCTGGTACCGCCGGCCCGCGCGAGCCGACGGATCCGGGCGCTCGCGGCCACCCTGGACGCCTATGAGCGACGGTTGGCCAAGCTCGACCTCTGGGACGAGGCCGACGCGCTCCGGGCGACGGCCGGGCTCGTCCGCGCCGGGAGCTGGCCCACCGAGCCGCTCGATTCGCTGGAGGTCGTCGGCCTCTACGACGTCAGCCCGCTCCAGGGACGCCTTCTCCTCGAGGTCGCGCGCCGGGCCGGGCGCGTCCGGGTCGCGATCCCGTTCGATCCCCAGGACCCCGACGCGACCGCCTACGCCTATCCGTACGTCCACCTCTGGGAGAGCCTCGCCGACCCCGCTCTCGACATCGAGATCGAGTACCCCGACCCCGAGCGGACCCCGACCGACGTGCGCTTCGCCACCGCCGCCGACCCGACCGACGAGGCCCGCCAGGTCGCCGACTGGGCGCGGTCGAAGGTCGACGGGGGCGTTCCCGCGGAGGCGATCGCGGTCGTCCTGGCCGGCGGAGCGGGCGCCGCGCGCCGGATCGCGCGCGAGCTCGCGCGCCGTGGGGTTCCTCACCGCGCGCGTCGTGCGTCGCTGCTCGGAGAGACTCCGGCGTTCGCGGCCGCGATGCTGCCGTTCCGCCTGATCGAGGAAGGGTTCCGGCGGGCCGATGTCGAGGCGTGGATCGCCTCTCCCCTCACCCGCTCGCTCGACGCCGCGACGCTCCTCGCGGCCGTGCGGAAGGGGCCGCCGTCGGGCGCCCCCTACGCCGAGTGGGGCCGCGTGGTGCGGGACGTCCAGGGGGCCCCCGCCAGGTCGCTGAACGCCGCCCTCGAACGGATCGAGTCGCTGGGTCGGGCCGAACGCTCGCCGGCCGAGTTCTGGCCGGCCTACGGAGAGGCGCTCGCCACGGCCGGGCTGGGACCGGACGAGGCGGAGCCCGCCGCGTGGGAGGCGTGGGAGCGCGCGCTCCGGGACCTCCGCGCAGGCCTCGAGGCCGTGGGCCGCTGGGAGGGGCCGCCGGCCGGCTGGAGGTTCCACCGACGGAAGCTGCTCGACGCGATCGCCAACCAGCGCGAGCGGATCGGTCGGCCGGGAAGGGGCGTAACGCTCCTCACCCCGCGCGACGCCCGGGGGCTGCGTTTCCACCATGCGGCGATGGTGGGCCTCTCCCGCGGCTCCCTCGCCGGGCCGGACCCCGCCGGACAGGTTCTGGGAGACCGGGAGCGGCGCGCGCTCAACGAGGCGGCGGGCGAGCGCCTCTTCCGCTCGGCGCCGGAGGCGGCGCGCGAGGGCGCGCTCCTTCTGGCCGAGCGGATGCGGGAGACCGCGGGCGAGCTCCTTCTCTCGTGTCCACTGGAGAGCGACGACTCGACCCCGCTCCTCCCCGCGCTCGAGTACGAGGCGGCGCGGCGCGCCCGCGGAGGTGACCCACCCGCGTCACCGCCGGTCGGCGACGCACCGGCCTGGCGTCTCGGCCGTGATCCCTTCCGGGTGGTCGCGCTCCAGACGATCGAGCGCGATCGCGCGTCCTTCCTCGGCCTGGCCGTGGAGACCCGGCGCGGTGACGGGGGCCGGCATGGAGGCGCCTTCGAGCCCGGGCGGGCGGCCGCCCTGCTCGAGCTCGTGGCCGACGGCGGACGGCTCGGCCGCTGGTCCGCCAGCCAGCTCGAGAGCTGGCGGCAGTGCCCGCACCAGTTCTTCCAGCGGTACGTGCTCGGGCTGAAGCCCGGCGACGAGCGGCCGGTCGAGGCCGAGCCCAACGCGGTCGGCACGCTCGTGCATCGCGCGCTCCATCTCCTCCACGAGGCCGGACTCGGCCCGGAGCCGCCGGACCGGGCGGCGATCGAGGCGGCGCTGGTGGCGTCTGAGCCGGAGGTCGACCTGCCGCTCCGCGGCGATCCGGCGGTCTGGGCGGTCACCCGCCGGCGGACGGCGGCCGAGCTGGCCCACTACTTCGCCCTCGTATGGGAGAAGTCCCCGCCGCGCGGCGATCCTGTCGGCTTCGAGCTCGCCTTCGGACTCGAGGACGACGGCCCGCCCGGGATCCCGCTCGAGACGCGCCACGGGACCGTCAGCCTGCGCGGACGGCTCGACCGGCTCGATCGCGATCCCGCGACCGGCGCCCTCCACGTCGTCGACTACAAGCACGCCAAGCGGCGGAAGAGCCATCACGAGGCCGTCGACGAGAACCTCTGCGGCGTCGATCGGTTCCAGCTGTACGCCTACTTCCTCGCCGCCCTCGCGTGGGCCGAGCGGGAGGGGCATGGCCCCCCGCCGGGAACGACCGGCGCCATCCACTGCATCCGGGAACCGCGCGTGCTGGGAGCTCTGGTCGCACCGCCCGAAGAGGAGATCCGCGCGCGCGTGACCGCGGCCATCGAGCAGGCGCTCGCGGGTCGCTACGACCCGTCGCCGCGCGACCCGGACGTCTGTGGCTACTGCGACTTCCGGCGCTCCTGCCGGATCGCGACCGTGGCCGCGGGATACGCCGCCGACGAGCCGGAGGAGGACGCGTGAGTCCCGGGGAGGAGCAGCTCGACCTGGGACTCGACGCCCCCGAGGGCGAGCCGGGGGCGGCCGACCCACCCCCGACGGAGGGCGCCCGGTCGCTGCCCAGCGAGGAGCAGAGCCGGGTCGTCGAGTTCGCGGCGGACCTCGTCGTATCCGCCGGTGCGGGATCGGGAAAGACCCGGACGCTCGTCGACCTCTACGCGCGGATCCTCGCCGAGCCCGGCATCGTCGGCGCCGACGCCGTCGGCCCGCGGGAGATCCTCTGCCTCACCTTCACCGAGCGCGCGGCGCGGGAGCTCCAGGCGCGGATCCGCGCCCGCATCGAGGATCCCGGCGTGCTGAGGGAACTCGAGTACGCTCCGGTCACGACGTTCCACGGCTGGTGCGCCGGCGTGCTGCGCGAGCACCCGCTGGAGGCGGGCGTCGACCCGCGCTTCACCGTCCTCTCGGAGGAGGCCGCGGACGAGCTCCTCCACCGCACCGTGCTCGAGTCGCTGCGCGGCGGTCTGGAGTCGGACCCGGCGGCCCGCCAGGCCGTCGAGCTCCTCGGCCTGCGCGAGGCGGGCAAGAAGATCGCGGACCTGGTCCGCCGGATCCGGACCGCGGGCTGGGGCCGGACCCGTCCGATCGAGCGCTTCGAGGAGCGGCTGGTCGAGGTCGAGCGGAGGCTGGCGCGGGAGCTGCCGGACGCGTTCGTCGCCGCCGCGGACGCGCTCGTCGCGGCCGCGCGCGCCGGGCCGCTGACGCCTCTCGGTGGCGACTACCTGGGCGCCTTCGAGAGCGCGCTCGCCGCCTGGAAGCGATCTCCTGACGAGGCCGGCGAGAGCGCGCTCCGGCAGGCCGCGAAGAAGCCGTCCTCGAGCTGGCGCTTCGACGACGCGACCCCGCTCCGGCACGCGGTGATCGAGGCGATCGAGGCGCTCGGCGGGGCGCGGCGGGAGATCGAACACCGCTTCCAGCTCGGCGTATGGCCTGCGCTCGCGGTCACCGCGCGCGACGCGTACCGCTCCGCGCGAGCGGCCCGGCGGGCGCTCGACTACGACGACCTCCTGCTCCGGACCCGCGCCCTCTTCGAGGCCGATCCCGGGGTGCTGGCTTCGTACCGCCATGGCACGCGGGTCGTCCTCGTCGACGAGCATCAGGACACCGATCCCGTCCAGGACGACATCCTGCGGCTCGTCATCGGGCGCTCCGCGCTGGCCGGAGAGCGCGCGGACGGGGACCCCCGCTGGTGCGTGGTGGGCGACTCTCAGCAGTCGATCTACGGCTTTCGCGGCGCCACCGTGCAGGCGTTCGAGACGCTGGTCCGGGGCGCGGCCGCGCGCGGGGCGCGGCGCGCGCTGGCGACGAACTACCGGGCGCGCGGCGACCTGATCGGCTTCCTCAACGCGTTCTTCCCCACCGTCCTGGTCGGGGGCGAGCGCGCCGACGAGATCGCCTATCTGGAGCAGCGCGCCCACCGCCCGCCTGGACCGGGGCCCTGCGTCGAGGTCGTCGACCCGTCCGGAATGATCGCCGCCGCGGCCGAGGCCCGTGACCTCGAGGCGCGCGCCCTCGCCGCCAGGATCGCCGCCGCCTGCGAGGCCGGCGGGCCGCACGCGGTGACCGTCGACGATCCCGCGACGGGCGAGCCGCGGACGGCCCGGCCCGGCGACGTCGTCCTCCTCCTCCGCAAGCTCACTCAGGTCGAGCCGTACCGGCGCGCTCTCGACGGGGTCGGCCTCGAGTCGATCGTGGTCGGAGGGAGCGGGTTCTATGGTCGCCAGGAGGTCTTCGACGTGCTCTCGGCGCTCGAGGCGGCGCTCCTTCCCCACGAGGCGATCCCCCTGGTTGCGTTCCTGCGCTCGCCCATGGTCGGGCTCCCGGACGACGCGATCTGGCGGCTCCTGGGCGGCTGGTCCCGGCGTGACGGTTCGCTCCTGCCGCGCCTCGCGGAGCGCGCCGGGAACGCCGGGCTCGACCCGGACGAGGCCGCGGCCCTCGCCGAGGGCCTCGAGATCCTGGACGAGCTGGCCCGGCTCGCCGACCGCCGGCCGCCCGCCGAGGTCGTCGCCTGGCTCGTCGATCGGACCGGGTATGCGGCCGTCCTCGACGCCCTTCCCGATCGCGTCCAGCGACGCGCCAACCTCGACCGGCTGCTGGCCCTCGCCGAGCGCGCTCCTGCCGAGGGCGCGGCGCTGCTCTCCGACTGGGCCGCGCTCCTGCGCCACCGGGTCGAGCGGCCGCCACGGGAGCGCGACGCCTCGCTGCCGGAGGCCGGCGACCGCGTCCGCGTCATGACGATCCATCAGGCCAAGGGCCTCGAGTTCCCCGTCGTCGTCGTCGGCGACCTGGGCGGGAAGGCGCAGGAGGGGCTCGGCGGGGTGGCGTTCGACCCCGACCTCGGCGTGGTGTCGAAGTGGTGGGAGGACGCCGGAGCCAGGCCGGAGACGACGCTCGGCTATCGCGCCGCGAAGGAGGCGAACGCCCGTCGCGAGCGGGCCGAGGAGGCGCGGCTGCTGTACGTGGCCGCGACGCGGGCCCGTGACCACCTCGTGCTCTCCGCGGGCGCGACCGATCACTGGTGGGCCCGGGCCGCGCTCGACTTCGCCGCCACCGATGCCGGCCGCGAGCGGGTCCGCGTGCTGTCGCTTCCGGAGTGGCGGGAGCGGCACAGGACGGAGATCGGCCAGGCGCCGGCGCTCGCGGGACCCGGCATCGCGCGCCTCGATCCGGCCCCGGCCGCCCCCGGCGAGGCGACCGCGCGCGAGCTGGCCGCGGCGATGGCGGGCTCGGCCGCCCGGCCGCCGGGCCCCTGGGCGGACGCCCGCCGAGCGGCGGACGAGGCGCTGCGCCGGGGGGATCGCGGCCATCGGGCGCTCGAACGGATCCCGCTCCGGCCGACCGTGCCCGACGTCGCCGCCTGGCTCTCGGGTCGCGGGGGGCTAGACGCGGACGAGGCGCGCGCGCTCGCTCCCTACCTCGAGCGTGAGATCCTCCCCCCGCTCGGCGCCGCGACCACGGTGGCCCGCGAGCATCGCTTCCGCCTGCGCGCTCCGGGCGGCGGGGTCGTCACGGGCTCGATCGACGCCCTGTGGCGGGACGCGAACGGGGCGTGGTGGGTCGGGGACTACAAGTTCACCGAAGCCGATCCGGAGGCTGACGCGCGGCACGAGGCCCAGCTCGCCGTCTATGCCCTGGCCGCGGCCGTGTCTCTCGGGATCGACGTCGTCCAGGGCCGTCTCTGGTACGTGGACGAAGGCGGCAGCCGCGACCTCCGCTGGGACGCCGCCGCGCTCGCCGAGATCGAGCGTCGGGTGGACCTGGCGTTCGCGAGCCTTCCCTCGACCTGATCAACCCCGCCTGAGGGCCTTTGCGACGGGGATGTCACCCGCTCGCAGGTCCCGTGGCCGGGTCGGGCCCCGCTCGGTCACGAGCACGTCGAGGGCCTCCCACGGGATCTCCTCGAAGTACGGGTTCTCGATCTCCAGCGAAGCAGGTCCCGCGGACAGGATCTCACGGGGATCCCGCTCGTAGGAGCGCGGCAGGGCGGCCAGGCCCGACGGCAGGAACTTGCTCGTGTCGGCCGCGCACGCGACCCGCGCACCGACCTCTCGCGCTCGGGCCGCGAGCGCGCGCGTTCCGGTCTTGTTGACCCACGCGGTCGGGAGCAGGGTGTCGGCCCCCACGACCAGGAGCCCTTCCTCGTCGATGGCGCCCCAGAGCCAGGCGTCGGTCCCGAGTCGGACGGGGATCCCGCGCGCGGCCAGGGCGGCCGCCAGGCGCGTGCCCTCGTTGCCGGGACGCGACTCCGACACGACGACCTGGAACCATGCCCCCGCCGCGAAGTGGTCCTCGATGGCGGCCTGCACGGTGCTCGAGGCGGAATAGGTGTAGAGGGTCGACGTGGCGCCGAGCGCCCGCCTCAGATGGAGCCGCAGCGTGTCCCCCGCGGATCCGAGCCGCTCCCGCCAGTGCGCCGAGGCCTTCCCCACGCCGCGGCGGAGGGCGCCCTCGTCCTCCGGATCGCGGCGCTCGATCTCGACCAGGAAGTCGTTCGCGATCCGGACGACCGGGGCGAGCGCGGCCTGCCGCCGGGCGACGCGCTCGAGCCCCACCAGGACCTCCCGCGCCGTGCCCGGTGCGCCGCCGGCCCACTCCTCCCCCCACGCGAGCAGCGAGCGGGCCACCTCGGCGGCGCCTCCGCCGAGGTCCGTGGCGATCCCCTCGAGCGCGTCCCAGGCGCCCTGCTCGCCCGGGCGCTCGTCGCGGGAGGCGGTACCGGTCACCGGATCAGCCGCCGCCGGATCAGCCGCACGGCCAGCCAGAACACGACCGCCGTGAAGACCGCCAGCCACAGGCCGTGCAGCCACATCGAGAGGTCCAGTCCACCGGAGGTCAGCGCGCGCATGAGCACGACGGCGTGGGTGAGCGGCAGGAACCAGGCGGCCCACTCGATCCACGCCGGCATTCCCTCGAGCGGGAAGAACACGCCGCCGAACAGGAACATGACGCCGATCACGAGCGTGAAGAAGTAGTTGAAGAACGAGTAGGACGGGGCGATCGCCGTGTACGCCATCCCGAGCGCTCCGAACATGACGCCGACGCCGAAGGCGAGTGGGAGCACGGCCAGGGCCAGCGCTCCATGCAGGAGCCCCAGCGGCCACATGATCGCCAGGATCACCGCCCCGCCGAGCAGGCTCTTCGAGGCCGCCCACAGGATGTCCCCCGCCACCACCTCGCCGATCGAGATGGGGGTCATGACGATCGCCTCGTAGGTCCGCTGCTCGCTCATCCGCGTGAACGACCCGAACGTGGTCTCGAACGCGGCCGCGTTCATGGCCGTGGCCGCGACCAGACCGGGGGCCAGGAACGCGATGTACGGCTGTCCCTGGATGTCGTCGACGAACCGCCCGAGACCGTAGCCGATCGCGGCGAAGTAGAGCAGCGGCTCGGCGATCGTCCCCACCAGCGAAGCGACCGCGAAGTCCTTCCACGACTCGTAGTTCCTGAGCCAGACTCGATAGGCGTTGGCCAGCGGGACCGTGATCGCGGTCACTCCCTGAGCTCCCGGCCGGTCAGCTTGAGGAACACGTCCTCTAGCGTGGCCCGCCGATGGACGAGGTGATGATCGGCGAGCGTGGACAGGATCTCCCGGGCGCGCTCGGGAGAGCGGAAGAAGCCGTACACCTCGTCGCCCGCTCGCTCCACGTGGTCGGCCGTGCGCTCGAGCAGCGCAACCGCCTCGCCGTGACCGGGTTCCCCCGCGTACAGCTCGACGACCTCGGAGCCGATGTGCTCCCGGATCAGGCCGGCCGGAGTTCCGCGGGCGATGATCCTGCCCTCGTCCATGATCAGGATGCGGTCGCAGAGCTGGGCGGCCTCTTCCATGTAATGGGTCGTCAGCAGCATCGTGACGCCGGCGCGGTTCAGGGCGCGCAACTTCTGCCAGACGACGTGGCGGGCCTGCGGGTCCAGGCCGGTCGTCGGCTCGTCGAGGACGAGCAGCTCGGGGGTGGAGATCAGCGCGCGGGCCAGCGTAAGGCGGCGGCGCATTCCCCCCGAGAGCTCGCGGATGTGGCTGTCGCGCTTCTCTCCGAGCTGCACGAACTCGAGCAGCTCGTCGGCGCGCCGGAGCCGGTGCTCGCGCGCGAGCCCGAAGTAGCGTCCGTACACGAGCAGGTTCTTGAGCACGGTCAGATCGGGATCCAGGTTGTTGTCCTGGGAGACCACGCCCAGCCGCCGCTTGATCCCGCGCGGGTCCTGCTCGACCGGGCGGCCGAACACCTCGAGCTCGCCGCCGTCCACCCGGACGAAGCAGCAGATCATGTTGATGGTGGTCGTCTTGCCGGCGCCGTTGGGGCCCAGGAAGCCCAGACACTCCCCGCGCCGCACTTCGAAGTCGATCTCCTTGACCACCGGCTCTTCGGCGTACGCCTTGACGAGCCCCCGGGCGTGGACGAGGGCCTCCCCGGCGGCCTCGTTCACCGCTCGCCGCCGAACTTCCGGTTGGCGACGACCCCGAACAGACCCTTCCCGGCTTCGACCAGAAAGGCGACCCGGCCTTCCCGCGAGAGCTCATCGAGAGCGGCGGCGGCCGCCTCCTGGCTCTCGAACAGCTCGATCTCCGAGGCGCACTGATCACAACGCCCGGTGGTCGCCGACAGCCACTGCCGATGCCGGCAGATCTTGCATTCGACCTGCGCGGGTTCCCGTTCGAGCCGGGCCCTTAGTCCTGCCTCGCTCATGTCATCTCCCCGTACGAGCCGCCGATCACGTCCTGGTCGGCGATCCCGAAGTCTCGCATCAGGCGCTCGAGCCGGCGGCGGGCCTCGCCCGCGTCTCCGATCCGGTCGAGCCGCGCTTCGAACTCGACGAACGATCCCTGGCCGTCGACCCGGTCGAGGTGGATCCGCACGTCCCTCCACCACCACACCTCGCGCTCCTTGCCGACGCGCGACACCGTGCCCAGCATCTCATCCAGGATCTCGGCGAGCCCGTCGGGATCGGAAACGGGCAGCCGGTGGAAGCGGGCGACGCGGAAGCCGTCTTCGTCGGGCCGCCGGTACGCGATGAGGTGCGCGCCGTCGAACGACGACTGGCGGAGCTTGAGGCGTCCGGCGGGGACGGCGAAGTAGCGGTCGACCTGACGCTCCGACCCCTGGCGATCCGCGCCGATCGACTCCGCCGTCCGACGCGCGTCCTCGAGGTCGGCCACGCGCGCCTTGAGCTCGAGGTTCTCCCCGGCCCGCGCGTCGTCCGGCAGCACGCTCATTCGGGCAGAAGATAGGTCCGGATCAACGCTCGGCCACGACGACCGTGTCGGCGGAGAAGGAGCCGGTGCCCGGGTCGCCGGCGACCACGAGCCAGGTCGACGAGTCGGGGTCGATGACCGGGAGCCGGATGTGAATCTCGACCGCGTCGCCGGACCACTGGACCCGGCTGTTCCGGGCGTCAGAGGGATATCCCTCGACCGGTCCGCTCTCGTGGACGGGTGCGCCGGAGGGCCAACGCACGACGTTGGCATCCAGCGATCCGTCCGCGCGCTTCCCCACGTACGCCATCCAGCGCCCGTCGGGCGAGATCGAATGGGCGAGGAACCCGGCGAAGTCGTCGGGCAAGGGCACGCTCTCGACCCGGCGGCGCGCCGGGTCATAGACGAACCCCCGGGAGACGCGCCCGTCGGCCCGGGCGAACCCGGTGACGAGCGAATCGCCGACGACGCGCGGGAGCTGGTCGGTCGTGATCGCGGGGATCGTGTCCGTGCTCCCCCCGCGGCGCACGGCCACGCGGTGCAGCATCCCTCCCCCGAGCTCGTCCGTCCACGGGATCGAGTCGACCAGCTCGACGCCCTCGATCGCGGCCGCGGGAGGGCCGGCATCCGGCGCTGTCCCGGCCGGCGCGTCCGGGTTCCGTCCCTCTTCCGCGTCGCTCCCGCACGCGAGCGCCCACGCGAGCGCCCACGGCACGAGCGTCGCCCACCACCCTCTCGTCCGCATCCATCGACCTCCGTCTCTCGTCACAGGAGCTGCGTTCGTGCCTCGGTCCCTTCCGTCTACCCCCACGCCCGGAGAAGGGTGCGGGGAGGGTCGTCAGGCCGGGGACAGCCGGCGCGCGAAATGCGCGACCGCGATCAGCTCCTCGCGCCACTCGCCGGTGGGATGGTGACGCCGGATCGCAAATCGCAGCTCACGCTCGAACGGCGCGCGCCGGTCGGTCCCCAGCGCGCCCCCGCAATACGACCAGGAGAACGCGTAGCCGACGTAGTCGTCCTCGCTCATCGCGCGCCCGTGGAAGAACTCCGCGGGCGGCTCGACCACGAACGCGGGATGGGCGGCGAGCCCGGCCGGGGTCCCGAGCATCGAGCGGGTCACCGGCCGGCCGAAGCCCGGATTGTAGCGGGTGATGAGGTCCCGCACCTCGTCGGTGAACGCGGTGGAGACCATGACGTTCCAGAGGACGGCGAGCACGCCCCCCGGGGAGAGGACGCGGGCACACTCGTCGAGGGCGGGCCGCGCCTCGAACCAGTGGAACGCCTGAGCTACGGTCACGCACGCGGCCGCGCCGGTGGCGATCGGCAGGGCCTCCGCGCGCGCCACGGCCGCGCCCAGCCAGCCCGGGCGATCGCCGAGCCGGGAGCGCGCCTCGGCCAGCATCGACCGGTTGGGCTCGATAGCCACGACCCGCGCCGCGCGTTCGAGAAGGGGAGGGACGGCGGCTCCAGTGCCGGAAGCGAGGTCCAGCGTCGGGCCCTGCAGGGACCCGACCCGGGCGAGGACGGCGTCGAAGAGCTCCCCCGGATACCCGGGGCGGAAGCGGGCATAGCCGCCGGCCAGCGGCCCGAAGACCTCGGTCGGCCCGCGCCCGGCCGGATCGTCCGTCATCCGATCGCGTCCATCCGCCCGGACGCGAACTCGACTACGCGGCGGCTCGCGCCTAGCGCGGCCTCCGCCTCGGGAGCCGACCCCCCGATCATGGTCGCCGATCCGTGGGGCCCCTCGTCGATCCGGTGACGGTCGAGGAGGCGGCCGGCTTCACGCACGTCGGGGGCCGAATCGGGCGCCAGGCAGACGTTCTCGAGCACGCTCGCCGACACGATCGGCTGTCCCGAGGCCCGGAGCCACGCCTCGGTGGCCATGGCCGCGGCCCGGTGCGCGCCGGCGCACGCGCTCATGTGGAGCCCTCGCGCCGCGTCGCGCTCCGCGCCCGCCAGGATCCGCCGGGCCGAAGCGAGCAGGCTGCCGGGGTGGGTCATCCCGTTCAAGCTAACCGCTTGCGCATCGCCGCGTCCCGCGGTAGCCATGGGCGCCCATGAGCCCCCTCGGGACGTTCACGTTCGAAGGGCCGGTCGGCCCCCTCGAGGCGATCTACAAGCCGGGGTCCGGAGCCCCGGAGCGCGCCGCCGTGCTCTCGCACCCGCACCCGAGCTTCGGCGGCACGATGCACAACAAGGTCGTGTTCCGCGCCGGCAAGGCGTTCGAGCGGCTCGGCTACCCGACGTTGCGGTACAACTTCCGCGGGGTCGGCCGCTCCGCCGGCTCGTTCGACGACGGGGTCGGCGAAGCCGACGACGCGCGAGCGGCGCTCGACTGGATGGCGCGCGAGCATCCCGGCGTCCCGCTCGTCCACTGCGGGTTCTCGTTCGGGAATGCGGTGGGGACGCCCGTGGCCGCCGCGGACAGCCGGGTGGACCGCCTGGTCTGCCTCGGCACGCCGACGGCGAGCTTCCGGTTCGAGCTCCTCGCCGATGTCGTCAAGGCCAAGCTCTTCGTCCAGGGAGCGCGCGACGAGCATGGACCGCCGGAGGCGCTGCGCACCGGTCTCGAGGGGGTCGCCCGGCCGTGGCGACTCGTCGTCGTGGAGGGGGGCGACCACTTCTTCGCCGGGCACCTCGCCGAGATGCAGAAGGCGATCGTCGACTACCTCGACTCGTAGTCGAGCCACACCTCCCACCAGTACGCGAGCATCCGCCACTCGCCCCACGGCTCGTACACCTCGAGCAGCCTCCGATCCGGGACCGGCTTACGCGCCCGCGGAAAGTGCGCGCGGCGGACGAACGAGCGGAACACGGTGTCGACCCCGATCCGGTCGTAGCGGCCGAGGAGGGTGAGGACCTGCGCGGCGGCGTACGGACCGAGGCCCGGCACGCGCCGGATCTCGGTCTCGAGGTCCTCCGTCGATTCCTTCCAGGACGACCACGACGCGAGGTCCAGCCGGCCGCTAGCCACCGCATCCGCGAACGCCGCGAGATATGCCGCGCGGTAGCCCCAGCGCGCCTCGTCGCGCAGGCGCCCGGCCCCCAGCGCGGCCACCGCGGCGGGACCTGGAAAGACGCCGTCCCGACCCGCGATGTCGACGAGGTTCCGCACCATCGCGATCGTGCCCGACCAGGCGGTATTCGTCGTCGCCAGCACCTTGACGACGTCCTCGAACAGGGACGGGGAGCGCAGCAGGCGCCCGAACCCCCGACGGGCTGCCTCGTCGAAGGGCGGTCCCGCCGCCCGGCAACGGGCGTGAAAGGCGGCCAGGTCCTCGTCGAGCCGGAGCACGTGCCGCGCCTCGCGCTCGATCCGGTCCCAGGTCCCCGCCGCGAGCCCGGCGCGCGAACCCCGGCCGGCCACGATCTCCATCCTCACCGGGCCGCCGCGGCCGGACGGCTGGCCGAGACGGATCCGCGCCGCGCCGCCGAAGACCGCCCAGGTCCGCTCCAGCGTCCGGCTCTCTTCATCGACCCGGTTGGGCGCCAGCATGCACCATCCGTGCGAGTCGACGGTGCCGAAGAAGTCGAATCCCGTCGGCACTTCGAAGGCGCGATCGCGACGACCGGCTTCTGTGTTCGGATCACCCATGTCGGTCGTCCTCGAGATCCTCCGCAACCTCTTCGAGACCATCACCGCGTTCGGCCCAGGAGCCCTCCTCCCAGCGCCCACGACCCGATCAAGGCCACCGCCCAGGCCGCGAAGTAGCCGCGGCCCGGCAGGATCGCGACCAGGAGCGTGGCCAACCCACCCCCGAGGACACCCCCGGCCAGGAACGCGCCTCCGGCCCGGAGAGCGGCCTGGAGGCGCGATCGTGGAAGGCCCGCGAGCCGCGGAGCGGACAGGAGGGCACCGAGGCCCGCGCCGACGGCGAGCGCCAGGCCCCAGGCGGCCGCCGTGGAGACGACGATCCCCGGGCGGTCGGCGGGCAGCAGCGAGAACGGGAGGACGGCCGCCGGGATCGAGAACGCGACGCCGAAGCGGAGCGCGACCGGACCGCGCTCGCCGGACCGCGCCAGCGAGGCCCCGCCGAGCGCGCCGGCCACGAGGAACAGGTAGAAGACGAGGAGGGAGCCCCAGGGCTCGGAGATGGTGAAGTAGAGCGGGAGGCCCGCGGCCGCGGGCACCGCCGCGAAGCCGAACGCGGCCGCCCCGCGCGCCCGGGACCGGCTCATCCGAGCTTCCGCAGCCAGACCCGTCGCGAGCGCGGGCCGTCGAACTCGCAGAAGAAGATCGACTGCCAGGTGCCGAGGGCGAGCTCGCCCCCTTCGATCGCCACCAGGACAGACGATCCCACCAGGGTCGACATGACGTGGGCCGGCGAGTTCCCCTCGGCGTGATCCCAGGGCTGATCGTCGGGGACCGCGCGCTCGAGCGCCTGGACGATGTCCGTCGCCACGCTCGGGTCCGCGCCCTCGTTGATCGCGAGCCCGGCAGTCGTGTGCGGGACGTAGAGGAGCCATACGCCGTCGCCTTCCGCGCGCGCCGCCTCGGTCACCTTCGCCGTGATGTCGACCAGCTCGCGCCGTGCGGTGGTCCGGACCGGGATCTCCCGCATCAGCCGCGCCGCCCGGCGTGCTCGCGACCGGGAGTCATGCCGAGCCGCGCGAAGGTCGCGCGGGCCTCCTCGAGCCGGGCCTCTCCCGTCGCGGTCCGGCCGTTCTCACACTCCCAGCGGCCCCAGTCCTCGAGTGCCCGCGCGCGCTCGGAGTCCATCTCCGAGACCCCGAACACCCGCACGCTCTCGGCGAAGCACGCCTCCGGACCCCAGGTTTCCCCACCCACGTCCACCAGGCCGACCCGCGCCGCTACCCGGCCCAGGACGCGCCACGCGTGGCCCAGGTGATCCGGGTTCTCGTCCCGGGAGAGCGTCAGCGCGGAGCGGGCGGCCTCGAGCGCGGCCTCGTCCTTCGACTGACCCAGGGAGGCCTCGGCGAGGAAACGGTACGCCTCGGGCAGCACGTGGTAGCCCGCCGGACCAGCCAGCTCGATCGCCTCCTGCAGCATCGTCTCCGCCTCGGCGTACTCCCCCAGCCCGAGCCGCGCCCCGGCCAGGTTGCTGAGACAGAGGATCTGCTCCGGCCGGTGATCGGTCTCGCGCGCGATCGTCAGCGCCTCCTGATAGCGGTCGCGCGCCGCCGCGTAGTCGCCCGCGAGGCGCAGCGTCTCGCCCAGGCTGTTCAGCATCATCCCCACGGGCTGGTGGTCCCCCAGGCCGCGGAAGATCTCGAGCGCCTCTTCCTTGCGAAGGCGAGCCTCGCCGAAGCGACCAGCCACCTGGTGCGCCATCCCCAGGAGCTTGAGGCTGAGGGCCTTCTCGCGGAGCCCCTCGTCGCCCAGCGAGGTGGAGAGCTCCAGCGCGCGCTCGGCCAGTTGCTCCTGCTCGCGCGCCGCGCCGAGCCGGAAGTACCCGTCACTCATCCGGACCAGCGCGACCGCGCGCTCGATCCGGGCCTCGGTGGAGTCACCGGCGCCGGCGGCCAGCTCCTCGGCGCGCTCGGCGCTCGCCAGCAGCCCCTGGTAATCGCCCTTGCGCTGCTCGATGAATCCCCGCCCGTTCCACGCCCGCGCCTCCGCCACCTTGTCGCCGGCCGCCGCCGCCGCGGCCCGCATCCGCTCGAACGCGTCGATCGCCTCGTCGAAGCGGGCCAGGACCCCCATCGCCTCGGCCATGCCGCCATACCACTCGATTCGCCGGCCGCGCCCGGGCTCCCCCGAGACCGCCTGCGCCTCCGACGCGAAGTCGATCGCCCGACGGAAGTAGTCGATCGCCGCCTCGTGCGCGTACGCCCGCTGCTCGTGCCGTGCCGCGCGCCCGTACCACTCCGCCGCTTCGCCGGGCATGCCCGCGCGCTCGTAGTGGTCGGCGATCACGGCCGCGAACCGGTCCCCCTCCTCGCCCGCCCGCTCGACCAGCCACGCCGCGATCGTCCGGTGCCAGCCGACGCGGTCGCGCTTGAGCACGCTCTCGTAGGTTACGTCGCGCAGCAGGGCGTGCTTGAAGGTGAACTGGGTGTCTCCCTCGAACAGGGACGACTCGTGCCGGTAGATGAGCTCCTTCCCGCGCAGGGACTCGAGCGCCTGGTTGACGGCCTCCACCGACTCCTCACCCATCCGCGCGATCGCCCGGTGCCAGAACTCCCGGCCGATGATCGAGGCCCTCTGGAGCACGACCCGCTCCCAGCGCGACAGCCGGTCCAGCCGCGACTGGATGATGCCCGTCAGGGTGGCGGGCACGCGGACCTCGACCAGCCGGCGGGCGTCGATCCGCCACCGCTCGGGGTCCGGCTCGATCACGCCCTGGTCGATCAGCATCTTGATCAGCTCTTCCACGTAAAACGGGTTCCCGTCTGCACTTCCCACGACCACCTCACGCAATACCTCAGGCACGCTCTCCGACCGGCGGAGGATCTCCTCGACCAGTTGCCGGCTCTGTCGCTTGGTCAGCGGCCTGAGCTCGATCCGGGCGTGATGCTCCAGGCCCTCTCCCCACGCCGGACGTCGCTCGAGCAGGCTGGGACGCGCCATGCAGAGAACGAAGAGACCCGATCCCGCGCAGGCCCGGGTGACCTGGTCGACGAAGTCCAGCGATCCGTCGTCCGCCCAGTGGATGTCCTCGAGGAGGACGAGCGCGGGCAGGTCCCGGGTGACGCAACGCATGAATTCGGCGGTATAGCGCAGCGCGCGGTCCCGGATCTGGCGCGGGTTGCCGAGCACCGGCTTGACGAACGGACTGGCGGAGAAGTCGAAGCCGATCAGCTGGCCCACGATGTGGGCCATCATCCGGCTCTCCTCTCCCGGGCCCAGGAAGGTCACCATCCCGGCCTCGAACTTCGATCGCTTCACGTCGGCCGGGTCGCTCTCCTGGATCCCGAAGCGCGAGGCGAACAGGTCCCGCACGAGCGCGAACTGGAGCGTCGGCATCTCCTGGTGGGCGCGCCCGGTGAACACCCGCATCTTGTCCGGCAGGAGCTCGGCCGCACTCGAGAACTCGAACATGAGCCGAGACTTCCCCAGGCCGGCGTCCCCGAAGACCGTCACCACGCGGGGCTCTCGCTCGTCGAGCGTCTCGCGCAGCATCTCGGTCAGGGCATGGAGCTCGGCCTCGCGGCCAATCATGCGGGTCTCGATGCCCTCGACTCCCCGGGTCGAGAGACGGAAGGCGCGCCGCTTCACCGCCAGTGCGGTATAGACGCGGATCGGCTCGCTGCGGCCGCGAACCGCGACCGGCTCCTCCTCCCGGACGTCGAACACACCGCGCACGTGCCGGTAGGTGTCGTGGGAGACGAGGATCGCTCCCGCCTCGGCCATCTCCTCGAGCCTGGCCGCCACGTTCACCGCGTCGCCGACCGCGGTCCGCTCGCCGCGCGAGCCCATGCGGCCGATCAGCACCATGCCGGTGTTGATCCCGACCCTCACCTTGAGCTGCCGACCGGCGAGCTCGATTCCGTCGATCTCCCGCTGGATCGCCAGCGCGGCCGATATCGCCCGCTCCGGATCGTCCTCTCGCGCCCCCGTCGCGCCCCACAGGGCCATGACCGCGTCACCCATGTGCTTGTCGATCGTGCCACCGTGCTCGATGATGACCGCGTCCACCCGCCGCCACAGCTCGTTCATCGCCGCGCCCACGTCCTCCGCGTCGCGGGCCTCGGCCAGCGTCGTGAACCCGGAGACATCCGCGAACAGTATGGTCACGAGGCGGCGCGCCTCGTCCTGCGGTGGGCTCAGCGCCGCCAGCTTCTCGCGCAGCGCTCCGACCGCCGAGTCCACGATCGCGTCCCCCAGCGTGCCACGCAGGGATTCCTGGGCTTCGATCGCCCGCTCGAGCTGCTGCCGCTCCGCGCTGGGTGTCTCGCCGCTCATCGAATCCGGGGATGCGGGAGGTGGATCATGCGGTGGATTTAGGGGGCCTCACGGTACGATGGCGACCTGGGTGCCGATCTCCACGAGAGGATAGACGACCGCGATGTCCGCGTCGTTCATCCGCAGGCATCCGTGGCTGGAGGCGCGCCCGACCGAGCTCGCGTCCCGGGTCCCGTGGATGGCGATCTCGTCGCTGATGTAGAGCGCGTAGTCGCCGAGCACTCCGGGCAGGTACCGCTCCTCGGAATAGGGCGGCGGGATCGGCAGGCCGCGCTCGACATAGTGCCAGTCCGGCGCGTACCACAGCGGGTCCTGCTTCTTGCGGCCGACCTCGAAGACGCCGAGTGGCGTTGAGAAGCTCCAGCTCTCCCCGGCCCGACTCTCCAGCCGGGCACCCGTCCCGACCCCCACCGGGAACGTGTGCAGGACCACCTCGCCGCGGTTGACGGTCAGGGTCCGCTGCGAGACCGACACGACCAGATGCACCGCGTCGGCGTGGGTGACCGTCTGGGCGGGAAGGATCGCGACCCAGGCGAGCAGGGCCGACGCCAGGGCGATCCCGGCGACCGGCCCGGGGGCGGAGTCAGTAGCGAGCCAGCTCACGAATCCCGTCGCGGATGTCTTCGACCTGGGGCAGGATGGCGTCCTCCAGCGCGGGCGCGTATCCGACCTGGCTGTCGAGAGCCGCCACCCGGCGCACCGGGCCGTCCAGCCACTCGAACAGCTCGTCGGCGATGCGGGCCGCGATCTCGGCCCCGAAGCCCCACGAGATCGGGTCCTCGTAGACCAGCAGCGCCCTGCTCGTCCGCCTCACCGACGTCGCGACGGCGTCCCAGTCGTACGGCGAGAGGGTTCGCAGGTCGAGGATCTCGGCCTCGATCCCCTCCTTCTCGGACATCTCCTTCGCCGCCACCAGCGAGCGCTGCACCGTGCCTCCGTACGTCACGATCGTCAGGTCGTCGCCTTCGCGGACCCGGGCCGCTCTCCCGAACGGGATCATGTAGTCGGGGCCGGGATAGCGTCCCTTGTTGTAGGCCTGGCGGTAGAGGTGTTTGTGCTCGAGGAACAGGACCGGATCCTCGCAGCGGATCGCCGTCCGCAGGAGCCCGTTCGCGTCCTCGGCGTTGGCCGGCATCACGACCCTGAGCCCCGGGTTCGCCGTGAACAGGGTCGTGCCCGACTGGGAATGGTAGATGGCGCCTCCCTTGAGGTAGCCGCCGCACGGCACCCGCAGGACGACCGGCGCCGAGAAGTCGTCGTTCGAGCGCCAGCGCAGCAGCGCGAGCTCGTTGCGGATCTGGTGGTACGCCGGCCAGATGTAATCGAAGAACTGGATCTCGACGACGGGCTTGAGGCCGCGCGTCGCCATCCCCACCGCGCGACCCACGATGTTCGCCTCCGCGAGGGGAGAGTTGAACACCCTCACGCCCCCGAATCTGCGCTGCAGATTCGCGGTAACCTTGAAGACGCCGCCCTTGCCCTTCACGGCGTCGAGCACGTTCTCCCGCGAGGCGTCGGCGACGTCCTCGCCGAAAAGCACGATCCGCGGGTCGCGCTCCATCTCGTCCCGCATGGCGGCGTTCAGGAGATCGACCATGGTGGTGGGCTCCCCCTCGAAGCGGGGATCGGTGGCGAACGCGTCGGAGGTGGGATCCACGTCCGGCGAGTAGACGAAGTCGAGCGCCGTCTCCGGAGCGGGCTGCGGCGCCGCGAGCGCGCGCTCGGTGGCGGCCTCGATCTCGCGGTCGACCTCGGCGCGGACCGCCTCCAGCTCGTCCTCGGTCACGATCCCTTCCTCGACCAGCCGGCGCGGAAACGTGGTGAACGGATCGCGGCCGGCCTCCTCCTCGCGCTCGGGGTCCGGCCGGTACATCCGCTCGTCGTCGGATAACGAATGCGAGTAGGGGCGGATCACGTGCGCGTGAACCAGCGCGGGCCCCTTCCGCTCGCGGCACCACGAGATCGCGCGCTCGAGCGCCCCGTGCGACGCCATCGGGTCGCAGCCGTCGACTTCCTCCAGGTGGAGGTCTGGAAAGTCCCGCACGAGCTTCGAGATCGATCCACCGGCGGTCTGCACCTCGACCGGCACGCTGATCGCGTAGCCGTTGTCCTCGATCAGGTAGAGGACGGGGAGTCTCAGGTTGCACGCGGTGTTCAGCGACTCCCAGAACTCGCCTTCGCTGGTCGTGCCGTCCCCGGAGCTCACCAGCACGATTTCGTCCCGCTCCCCCCGTTCCTCCAGTCCGTCGATCCGCGCCATCCGCCAACCCGCCTCGGCGCAACCGACCGCGTTCAGGAACTGGGTTCCCGTGGGGCTGGAGGTGGAGACGATGTTGAGCTCGGTCGACCCCCAGTGGGACGGCATCTGACGCCCACCCGACTGCGGATCCGAGGCCGCTCCGACCGCCTGCAGCAACATGGCGTCGTAGCTCATCCCGAGCGCGAGACACAGCGCCCGGTCGCGATAATAGAGATAGAACCAGTCCTCGCCGGGCTTGAGCAAGGGCCCCGCGGCCGCCAGCACGCCCTCGTGCCCGGCCCCGGAGATCTGGAAGAAGATCCGGTTCTGCCGCTTGAGCTGGATTTCCTTGTCGTCGAGCCGCCGCGAGGCGTAGATGTGCCGGTACATCTCGACGACAGTGGACGCGTCGAGCCCACCGATCGTGCGCTCCGCCTGGGCTTCGGGATTCACGATCGCAAGGTACGATCCGCCCGCGGACGGGGGCAACCGACCGGCCGCTTCGGGTTGGGAGCCCGACGGCCGGACGGTTATATTCCGGCCCCTGATTCGCGAACCGCGCGGCTACATACCGACCCGAGGGAAAAGGACCCGATGCCCATCGACGGAAAGACCCGCGAGGACGCCTGGCGCCTCGTGACCGAGTACACCGACAGCGAGAACCTGCGGGGCCACATGCTGGCCGTGGAAGCGGCGATGCGCGGCTATGCCCAGGAGTTCGGCGAGGACGCGGAGAAGTGGGGCATCGTGGGCCTGATCCACGACTTCGACTACGAGAAGCACCAGGGCGAGAACGGACATCCGTTCGTGGGGGTGCAGATCCTCGACAAGCAGGGCTGGCCCCGGGAGGTGCGGCGCGCGATCCTGAGTCACGCCGACTACACCGGCGTCCCGCGCGAATCGAAGATGGAGAAGGCGCTCTACGCGGTCGACGAGCTGGCCGGCTTCCTCATGGCGTGCGCGCTGGTCCGCCCCAGCCGCTCGTTCGCCGACCTGGAGGTCAAATCGGTCAAGAAGAAGCTCAAGGACAAGGCCTTCTGCGAGGCGATCGACCGCGCCCACCTCAAGCAGGCCGCCGACGACCTCGGCGTCCCCTTCGACAAGCACATCGAGAACGTGATCTCGTTCCTCCGCCCTGTGGAGAAGAAGCTGGGGCTGGGCGGCTAGCTTGGCGGTCGTCGAGGTCCTGGGTGACGGATCGGGCCCCGTGCTCGCCCTCAGGGTCTCCAGCGGCCGGAGCGGAGGAGCCGATCCCGCGGAGGTCGCCGATCGGGCGCGGCGGATCGCCCAGCGCGAAGGGACCCTTCGCCTGCTCGTGCGGGTCGAAGGGCTCGGCATGCTCGAGGCGCTCTCGCTGCGTTCCCTCCTGCCCCTGACGACGGATCTCGCCCCCCATCTCGAGCGGGTCGCCGTCGTCGGCGACCAGCGATGGCTGCGGGGAGCCCTGAAGGCGGCACCGGAGGGCGGCCGGGCGGAGGTGCGGCTCTTTCCGCCCGCCGAGCTGGAGACGGCCCGGGCCTGGCTCTCCGAGTCACGCTTCTGACAATGCGGCTCGTCGGTTTCCGCTACGATATTACGGGTTGCGTCCGAACTCGACGCGGAAATTGATCGCGTCGTCCACTCGAACGGATTCCAAGGAGGTCGACGATGGTCACCCGGTGGCAGAGGCCCGGAGTCCTGGCGGCGCCGCTCCTGGTCGCCCTGGCGGTGGGCTGCGGGGAGGCCGAGGAGGCCCGGGACGACGGGATGACGGCGGATCCCGCCGTCGCGACGGTCGATTTCGACACCGCTCCGCGCACGGAGCCGGAGGGAGAGGCCGGCCCCGCCGTGCGCGCCGAGCTCGAAGGCCTGGCGGGCACCGATGTCGTCGGGAGCGCGGTCCTCACGCCGCGGGCCGGAACGACCGCCGTCACGGTCGAGATCCATGCCGCCAACAGCGGCTGGCCCTATGTGGCCGAGCTGATCGAGGGATCGTGCGCGAGTCCCGGCGGAGTGGTCGCCGTGCTCGGCGAGATGACGGCCGGCGAAAGTGGCGACGCCGAGTTCCACCAGACGCTGGACCGCTCGCTGCTCCCTCCGGATGGGGCCAACCGGGCGGTGTGGGTGCGGGGCGCCGACGACCCGATCGCGGTCGTCGCCTGCGGAAACCTCGGCGCGTCGGTGGGCGGGACTACTTCAACGACGGGTCGCTGAAGCTCTCCAGCTTGTCCTTGACCACCAGCATGAAGTGGTCGGCGGTAGCCCCGTCGACCACGCGGTGGTCGTAGCTGATCGAGAAGTAGGCGCACGTCCGCACGCCGATCGAGTCTCCCGGGCCGACCACCTTCACCCGCTTCTCGATCGCCCCCACCCCCAGGATCGCCAATTGGGGCTGGTTGATGATCGGCGTCCCCGCGAGCGATCCGAAGACCCCTGGATTGGTGATCGTGATCGTCCCGCCCTGCACCTCGTCGGGCGAGAGCTTCTTCGTGCGCGCGCGCTCGGCGAGGTCGTTGGCCGCGCGGGCCAGCCCCACCAGCGACAGCTCGTCGGCGTGGCGGATCACCGGCACGAGCAGGCCGAACCCCTTCTCCTGCCGGAGCGCGACGGCGATCCCCACGTTGATGTCCCGCTTGTAGACAATCTGGTCGTTCCAGATCGTCGCGTTGAGGATCGGCCACTCCTTCACGCCCGCGATCAGCGCTTTGATGATGAACGGCATGAACGTGAGCTTGACGCCCGATTCGGCGAGGAAGGGCTCCTTGTTGCGGCGCCGGAGCTCGTCCACCCGGGTCATGTCGATCTCGAAGAACGAGGTCACGTGGGCGGACGTGCGCCGCGACGCAATCATGTGCTCGGCGATCCGCTGGCGCATGATCGACATGGGCTCGATCTCCACGCGGTCCCCCTCGGCGAAGGGCCGGGGCGCGGCTCCGGAGGCCGCCACCGCCGCCGGATCGAGCCGCTCGGGCGCGGCGGGCGCCGGGGCGGGCGCGGCAGACGGCTCGGCCGCCGGCCGCTCCACCGGTGCCGGAGGCGCCTCCCCTCGACCTTCGACGTAGGCGAGAATGTCGCGCTTGGTGACGCGTCCCGAGAGCCCGCTTCCCTCGACCTGGGAGATGTCGACCCCGTGCTCGCGCGCGATGTTCCGCACGAGCGGCGAGGATCTCGTGCGCCGCAGCTCCTCCTTCGTGGCGAGGCCGCCGGACCCGTTGCCAGCCCCGTCGCCGCCCGCGGCCGCGCCCGTCACCGCCTGTCGCGCCCCGGTGGCCCTATCCGCCGCTTCGGCGGCAGCCCCGGTCTCCGCGGTCTTCTCCACCGTCCCCGCGTCCTCCTCGGACTCCACCGGCTTCTCGGCCTCGGCCCCCGCTTCGCCCTCTTCGAGGATCGTGGCGACCCGGGTCCCGACCTCCACGGTCTGCCCCTCTTGGACGAGGATTTCGCCCAGGGTCCCCGCGGCCGGCGACGGGATCTCCGCGTCCACCTTGTCGGTCGAGATCTCGAAGAGGTTCTCGTCGCGCGCGACGGGCTCGCCTGGCTTCTTCAGCCACTTGACGAGCGTCCCCTCGGCGATCGACTCCCCCATCTGGGGCATAATGACGTCTACGGGCATGAATCCTCCGGATATCGAATCGGCACTCGCGGAACGGGAGAGCAACGGTAGCAGTCGGGCGCGGTTTTGGCGAGCGGCGACTACGGCGGACATGGAGACCCTCCGATTCGTGGCGATGCCTCCCGGATGGCACGTGACGACCGGTCCGGCCGCCATTCTCTACGACCCGGCGGCGATCACGGCGGGATCGTTCCGTGTCGAGGCCAAGACGCTTCCCCGGCGACTCGGCCGCGGGCTTCGGCCTCTTCCTGGGCGGCCACGGTCTCGATGGCCCCGGCCTCGACTACCTCGCCTTCCTCGTCGACCGCGAGGGCCGCTTCGAGATCCACCACCGGGCCGGGGACGAGATCCATCCGATCGCCGGGCGCCTCGCCCATCCGGCGATCGTCCCGTGGACCGAGGGGACGGCCAGGAACGTGCTGTCCGTGGAAGTGCGCCCCGACTCGGTACGGTTCCTCGTCAACGGGAAGGAGATCGCCGCCTACGAGCGGCAGTCGTACATGGTTTTCGACGGCACCGTGGGGCTCCGCGTGGGCGGCGGTGTGAACCTCCACGTCACGCGGCTCGACGTCACCCCGCTGGCGGAGTTCCCGTCCGGGCGAGGGCTGACGCGGGTTCCCCGAGCTCCGCAGGGGGGCTTGAACGGCGGCGGCTCGACCGGCGGGCGGCTCAGCCCGAGCCACGGGTAGACCTCGGCGGCGTCGACCCACTCCGGGGTCCGATCCACGTTCGAGGCCAGGAACCCGACCGACTGCCGCCAGGTCGCCGCCCCGTGGGTGCCGGCCAGCGAGACGAAGGGCTCGAAGAGGCGGAGGCCGTAGTGCCATCCCGGCGCCAGGCTGACGAACACGTTGGCCGGGTGTGGGGTGGGATACCGCAGCCCCTCGGCGACCCTGCGCGCGAGCGCGGGATACTCTTCCTCGGGCCGGTCGAGCGGGTCCGGCGAGCCCGCGGGGTCGATCGCGACCGTCTCCTCCCCCTCGAGCCAGGCAGCGAAGTCGGCGCCTTCCCCGGCCACCACCGCGCGCGCCACGCCCGCCTCCTCGCCGCACGCGGTGTAGAGCTGGATCGAGCCGATCAGCCCGTAGGCCGGGACGACGACGTCACCCCGGTCCTCGATCCGGTCCGCCAGGCGGTAGCCCGATCGCTCCAGCGCCCCTTCCAGGTCGAACCGGCGCGATCCTCCGTCGCTCATCCCGTGGTCGGAGAGCAGCACCACCCGCCGGTCCCCCAGACCCTCGGCGAGGAGTCGCGTCAGGACCGCGTCGATCCGGCGGAGGTGCGCGCGCAGCGCGTCCCATCCCTCCTCGTGGCCGAGCCCGTCGGTCGAGCCCAGGTAGACGACGAGCTCGGGATCGTCGCTGGCGCGGATGAACTCCGCGGCCCGCACGAGCTCGGCCTCCGCCACGCGTCCGGGCACGAGGTAGACCGCACCCCCCCAGGTCGAGGGCTGTTCCCAGTCCAGCACGTCGTGGAACGGCGCCAGCCCGCGGTAGTCGCCGGTGATCCGGGCGCTCAGGCCTCCCCGCACCTCGCCGGCCGCCCGGTCGTAGTACTTGTCCTCGTAGGCCGCCGACGGCTCGGTGCGGAGAATGGCGGTGAAAGCGACGTCGGTCAGGGACGGGAACGGCGCCAGCATGCGCGAGGCCGGGAAGAGCCCGGCGAACCGGCCCTCGCGCTGCGCTTCGGCGAAGAGCTCGTAGGGGATTCCGTCGATCGCCAGGACGAGGACCCACCCGGGGTCGGATCCCGGCGCGGGCGCGCGCGTGACCCGCTCGATCGCGCCGCCGTCTGCGACGAGCTCGAACCGGTCGGCTCGCCCGTCCCCGTCCTCGTCCACCGACCGCGCCCCCGTGCGCTCGTCGAGCGAGGCGCAGGCGGCGATCCCCGCCGCGAGGACGAGCGCCGCCCTCAGGCGACCCGGGCGTCTATTGTCCCAGCTGCTGCCACAGCAGGTAGACCAGCAGGCTCGTGATCGCGATCGGGCACAGGAACCGGATCAGGAACGCCCACGTGCGGCTGAACGGGAACTTCCCGTCGTTCGCCCGCACCTCCTCGCCGGCGTTCCTCACGCCCCACACCCAGCCCGCGAAGATGCTGATGAAGAGCGCTCCGACGACGAGCGCGTACTGCCCGAAGATCATGAACAGGAACGACAGGAAATCCATCCCGATGCCGGGCAGCGACGACAGCCACGGCACCGCCCCGTTGGCGAGCGCGCTCGGGACCCCCAGCAGGAACGCGATCGCCGCGATCGTGATCGAGGCCGTCTTCCGCGACACACCCTTCTCGTCGACCATCCAGGCGGTCGCAACCTCCAGCAGCGAGATGCTCGAGGTGAGCGCCGCGACGAGGAGGAGCGTGAAGAAGAGCACGCCGAACACCGTCCCGCCCCAGGGATCGGGTGGGATGGAGGACAGGAGGGACGTCAGCACGACGAAGACCATCCCCGGGCCCCCGGCGCCCGGCTCGAGGCCCGCGTGGAAGAGCGTCGGGAAGATGATCAGCCCGGCCATGATCGCGATCGTGGTGTCGAGACCGACCACCCATCCGGCGGACGACGTGAGATCGTCGCGTTTCGAGATGTACGATCCATAGGTGATCATCGCGCCCATGCCGAGGCTGAGGCTGAAGAACGCCTGGCCGATCGCCGCCAGCACGACTCCGCCGTCGATGGCGCTGAAGTCGGGGCGGAAGTAGAACTCGAGCCCGGGACCGGCGCCCGAGAGCGTGACCGCGCGGAGGACCAGGAGGATCAGGATCACGACCAGCGCGGGCATCAGGATCTTCGTCCACCGCTCGATCCCGTCCCGCACGCCGCCGACGACGACCAGTACCGTGAGGATCATGAACGCGAGGTGCCAGCCGATGGCGGGGACCGCGCTGCCCGCCACGGTGTTGAAGATCGCGCCCGTGTCGGCGCCGGCCCGGAACGCGCCCGAGGCGGCCTTGATGACATAAGCCATCGTCCAGCCCGCGACCACGGAGTAGAACGACAGGATCACGACCCCGGCGAGGACGCCGATTCCGCCGACGAGGAACCACGGGGTCCGTGGCGCCAGCGCCTTGAACGCGCCGACGGGGTTCCGCTCCGTGCGGCGGCCGATCACGAGCTCGGCCAGCATGACGGGCGCCCCGATCAGGGCCACGGCCAGCAGGTAGACGACGAGGAACGCCGCGCCGCCGTTCTGCGACGCGACGGTCGGGAAGCCCCAGATGTTTCCCAGCCCGACCGCGCTTCCGGCCGCCGCCAGGATGAACGCCAGTTTCGATCCCCAGTGGTCGCGCGCGGGTCGCGTGGTCGTGTCCATCGGGCGCCTCCGTCGGAAGGGCTAGTAGTCGAGCAGCTTGCGGGCGGCCTCCAGCACGTCGTCCTTGCCGGGAAGGTAGAAATCCTCGAGCGGCGGGCTGTAGGGGACGGGCGTGTCGGGCGCGGTCACGCGCACGATCGGCGCGTCCAGGTACTCGAACGCCTTCTCCGCGATGGTCGCCCCGACCTCGCCACCGAAGCCGCCGGTGCGCGGAGCCTCGTGGAGGACGATCGCGCGGCCTGTCTTGGCCACCGAGCGCAGCACCGCCTCCTCGTCGAGCGGGACCAGCGTCCGCAGATCGACGATCTCCACCTCGACGCCGTCCCCGGCCAGCTCGTCGGCCGCATCCGCGGCCGTGTGGACCATCGCCGCCCACGTCACGATCGTGAGGTCGCTCCCCTCGCGGTGGACGCGCGCCTCCCCGAGCGGGACGACGTACTCCTCCGCCGGCAGGTCCTCCTTGATGCGCCGGTAGAGGAACTTGTGCTCCTGGAAGATCACGGGATCGTCGTCGCGGATGGCGGCCTTGATCAGCCCCTTGGCGTCGTAGGGCGTCGCCGGGCACACGACCTTGAGGCCGGCGGTGTGGGCGAAGTACGACTCCGCCTGGAGCGAGTGGAAGGGACCACCGTGGACGCCCCCGCCCGCGGGGCCGCGGACGACGATCGGCACCCCCGTTCCCCAGCGGTAGCGGTTCTTGGCGGCCACGTTGGTCAGCTGATCGAAGCCGCAGCTGATGAAATCGATGAACTGCATCTCGGCGACCGGTCGCAGGCCCATCATCGCCGCCCCGACCGAGGCGCCGACGATGGCGGCCTCGGAGATCGGCGTGTCGATGACGCGCTGCTCGCCGAACTGCTCGAGGAAGCCATCGGTGACCTTGAACGCGCCGCCGTAGACCCCCACGTCCTCGCCCAGCAGGAATACCCGCTCGTCGCCTTCCATCTCCTCCCAGAGGCCCTGGCGGATCGCCTCCAGGTAGGTCGTCGTTCCGCCCCTCTCGGGCGCGCTCATCGGGTCGGCCTGCTCGGCATCGGAGTCGTCATTGGCGGAACTTGGCGACCTCCAGCGTCGCGCTGTCGTTGATCCCGGTCGACACCAGCCGCACGGAGTAGGGCGGCATGGTCTCCTCTCCCGCCAGCCTCGAGCGCAGGGTCACCGTCCGCTCCAGCCCGGCCTTGGTCAGCGTGACGATCGCCTGGTCGACGCCCACCTCCTCCAGATAGATCGAGAGCGCGCGGCTGTCGATGTGGGCGACCTGCCCCTCCAGCATCTCGATCTCCTGCCGCCACACGGTGTCGCCCGGGTAGCCCCGGTCGTCACCCCCGTCGTTGACCGACAGGACGCATCCCGCGACGAGCGCCACCAGCGGCGCGACCAGGGCGGCTCTGGCGAAGCTTCTCATCGTACGACTTCCTTTGTGAAGTCGTGATAGTTGGGACTGTCGTGCGGCCAGCGCGGAGTCGACCACACGTCATCGAGGGCCGTGCGCGGATCGGGCAGGGGTGCCTTCTCGGCCTCGTCCACCGCCTCGTCCAGCTTCCGCTTGATCCGCGCGTCGATCTGGTCGATCTGCTCCTGCTCGACGACGCCCTCGCCGAGCAGCCAGCGCGCGTACCGCTCGACCGGATCGCGCGCCTCCCACGTCTCGAGCTCCTGCTTGGAGACGTAGCGCTGGTCGTCGTGCTCGGCGTGGCCCTTCCGCCGGTACGTCTTGACCTCGATCAGCGTGGGTCCTTCGCCGGCCCGCGCGCGCGCTACCGCCGCGCGCGCCGCATGCCAGCTCTGCAGCACGTCGTTGCCGTCGACCTGGACCCCGGCGCAGCCATAGCCGAGCGCGCGGTCGACCATGTTCCGGTTCCCCATCTGCTTCTCGGTCGGCGTCGAGTAGGCGTAGCAGTTGTCCTCGGCCACCAGGATCACGGGCAGCCGCTGCGCGCAGATGAAGTTCCAGCCCTCGTGCGCGGCGCCGGTCGAGAACCCGCCGTCGCCGATGTAGACGAGACACACCCGGTCCTCTCCCTTCATCCGGTTGGCGAGCGCGACACCGCCCATCACGGGGATCATGTCGCCGAGCATCGACACGGGCCCGATGAAGCCCTTGCCGAGGTCGCCGAAGTGGATGTTCAGGTCCTTGCCCTTGGAAGGGCCGGTCCCCTTGGCCATGTACTGCTTGAGGATGTCGACCGGCTCGGCGCCCTTGACGAGGATCGAGCCCAGGTTCCGGATCAGGGGGCTCACGTAGTCGCGCTGCTCGAGCGCGTACGCGGTGCCGACGGACTCGGCCTCCTGGCCGAGCGAGCGGTAGACCCCGCCGATCACCTTCCCCTGCCGGTACAGGTTGACCAGCCGCTCCTCGAGCCGCCGGTTGAGCAGCATGTACCAGTACAGATCGAGCAGCTGCTCGGGCTCGGGCAGAAGGCCTTCCGGGACGACGATTCCGGTCGGGTCGACGGTGGTGAGTGGATCGCTCATGCGCGGGGCCGCAACCTCCATCTGGGTGTCGGGGTCGGCTCGGGCCCCAAACTACGCCCGGCGCGCGATCCCGGCGAGCGGGGTGTCAGCCCGTGATCCGCCCGCACGCGATTCGCGTCCCCGCGTCGCCGGCGGGCTCGCTCCGGTAGTCGTCCGGCAACGCGTGGACGACGAGCGCCGAGCCGTCGGCGTCGAGGAGCGCGGGACCGCCTCCGCGCAGGCGAAGGCCGGGGACGAAGGCGTCGAAGCGCGCCTCCCCCTCGGCCGAAGCGTGGAAGTTCGGCAGGTCTCCGGCGTGCATCCCTCCGGGGGACAGGATGCCATGAGCGGCCCCCGCCACGTCGAGGTGCCCCCCGGCCGAATCGAACGGCGGCTCGCAGACGCCGGTCTCGTGCAAGTGGACCGCGTGCTCTCCGGCCGGCAGGCCGCGCAGGTCGGCGCGAACGAGGATCCCTACCGGGCCGTCGACGAAGGTCGCGAAGCCGACCGGCCTTCCTTCGAGGTCGGCGATCTCGACGACGAGCGAGTCTGGTGTCTCCTGCGCGACCACCGGCCCGGCGCCGAGGACGACCAGGATGACGAGGAACAGGGATCTCATAGGCCCTCCGGTCCGAAGTCGTAACCCGGGGCCCAAGCTATCCGCGCGAGGGGTGCGGCGCTCATCCGATCGCCGCACGCCGCACGGCCTCGGCCACCGCCCGATGCGTGTCGCGATCCAGCGGATCGGGAACGAGCTGGCCCTCCGGAGCGTGCTCGCTCAGCGTCTCCGCGGCGGCGATCAGCATGGCGGCCGAGAACCGCCTGGCGTTCGCGTCCAGCGCGCCGCGGAACAATCCCGGGAACCCGCTGACGTTGTTCACCGACTTGCCGTCCACCGCCACCGCGGCGCCGCGCGCGATCGCGACCACCGGCTCGATCTCGGGATCCGGATTCGTGAGCGCCAGGATGATCTGTCCCGCGCGCACGCTCTCCCGGGGAATCAGGTTCCGCCGTCCCGTCGTCGCTACGACGATGTCGGCGGTCGCCATGATCTCGTCCAGCGTCGAGCGGCGGCCGCCGAGAGCCTCGAGGCGCGCGAACGCCGCCTCCTGGCTATCCGCCCCCAGCACTTCGCGGACCCCCCTCCGAAGCAGGAGACGCACGATCCCGATCCCGGCGGCCCCGAGGCCGATCTGGCCGACCACACATTCCTCCAGCCGGCGGCCGACCTGGGCGGTAGCCCGGATGAGCGCCGCCAGCACCACTACCCCGGTCCCGTCCTGATCGTCGTGCATGACCGGTCGGTCGAGCCGGTCGCGCAGGGCCTCCTCGATCGCGAAGCAATCGGGCGCGGCAATGTCCTCGAGCTGGATCGCGCCGAAGGCCGGTGCGATCGCGAGGACCGCCTCGACCACGCGGGCGGGATCGGTCTCCGCGACGAGAATGGGAACCCCCGAGATCCCGGCGAGGTGCCAGAACAGGGCGGCCTTTCCCTCCATGACCGGCAGGGCCGGGAGCGGCCCGATGTCTCCCAGGCCCAGCACCGCGGTTCCGTTCGTGACGACCGCCACCGTGTTGGCAAGGTTCGTGTACTCGCGCGCGAGCGTGGGGTCGTCGCGAATCGCCAGGCAGACGCGTGCGACCCCCGGCGTGTAGATGTCGCGGAGCTGCTGGACCGAGGTGAGCGGGACCTTCGCGACGGTCTCGATCTTCCCGCCCCTGTGGCGCTCGAACACGCGGTCGGACTTGCCGATGACCCGGGTGTCCGGGAGCTCGTCGATGCGGTCGATCAGGGATGTGTCGACGGCTTCGTCGAACTCGAGCGTGAGCTCCCATACCGTCTTCGCCTGCTCGCGCCGCACCGCGTTCAGGTTCTCCACCAGGAGTCCCGCCTCGCCCACGACTCGGAGCACCCGCGCCAGGCTCCCGGGCTTGTGCTCGGTCTCGATCAGGAGGATCTCGGGGATCTTCACGGCATGACCGGCTGAGCGCTCCGGCCGATCAGTCCGGGGCCGCTCCCGGCGCTTCGCGCGTGACGATCAGGGTCGCGGAGTCGACGCCCGGGTACTCCACCACCCGGACCGCGAAGGGGTCGAGGCGGATGGCCGGCGAATAGTTCTGGTTCCGCACCGCCTCGACCGTGCCCGCGCTCGAGCCCCCCTCGGGGGTCGCGAGCCGCAGGGTCACCTGGGCGATCCGGTTTCCCGGCTCGACATCGACCAGCGTGACGACGACCTGGCCCTCGAGGGCTGGAGACGACTGGCCCTCCCGCAGGAAGAGCTGCTCGCTGGGACCGGAGGCGACGCGCTCCGCGCGCTCCCGCTGGCGGATCGCGCAGGAGGAGACGACGACCGCGACCAGCACGCACACCCATACGGACCTGACCCGGAGCATCCTGGACCGACTCCCTGCAATGAGATTCGCGTGCGGGCTGGCGGACGAATGGGTTCCCAAGATAGTCCGCCCGCCGCCGGTTCGCTCCCCCCTCCCGCGGAGCCGGTCAGTCCTGGGGGAACGGGGACGTCCAGCCGTCGAACTGCATGCGCCAGGACCCGTCCGGCTGGCGACGCCAGACGACCAGGTAACGCCCGGCGGCCTCGCCCGGCGGCTCGTCCCGGAGCTGGGCTCTCTGTCGCCAGGTGCCGATCTCGATCGCCACGTCCCCCACGACCTCCAGCCGGTCGGTGGTCAGCGAGTGCTCGAGGGTGCGGAACTCCGGGTTCCGCGGCGTCCAGAAGGTGAGGATCGCCTCCTTCCCCGTGACCAGCCGGCCGTTGGGCGGGACCAGCGTGGCGTCCTCGACATACTGCGCGGTCATCCCGGCGGCGTCCCCCTGCTCCAGGGCGCGGCTGAACGCCCTGGCGGCCTCGGCGATCCCGGCCGCCGCCGCCGCAGAGTCGGCGGGAGTCTGGGCGAGGACCGGTGCCGCGGCCAGGAAGAGCAAGCCGATCGCGCTCGAAAGTCGCTTCATGTCATCCTTTATGTGACGAGTGTAACCCATTTTTCATATTACACTAGCGTGGAATCGCGAGTTGGACCTCGCCGGTCTCGACCTCCCGCTCGCCACCGGTCGCGAAGACGAGGTAGACCGCCGTCCGGTACGTGCCGTCCGGCAGGTCGTTTCCGAGGATCTCGCCGGCTCCCGCGGTCGCGGTCTGGAAGACCTCGACCTCCCCGGGCTCCAGCGTCACCGTGCGCAGGATCATCGTGCAGACCGCACCGTTCGCCTGGTCCCAGACCGGTCCGCCGTTCGCGGACCGATACGCGCGCAGGAAGACCGGACACCCCCCGACGTCGAAGGCGATCGTCCGCTCCGTCGGGTTCACCACCGTCAGCGAGCCGCGGAGCTGCACCGGGAAGGACTCCATGACCACGATGTCGGCCGTGACATCGAGGTCCTCCGCTCCCGTCGGGCCGGTGGAGCGATCCGGATCGGTGCCGGTACTCGACCCGCTCTCGCTCGCGCAGGAGGCTGCCAGGGAGACGATCGCGACCACGAGGATCGCCGCCACGGATGCGGCTCTGGGCGCCATGTCCTTCAAACGATGTACGCAGCGGCGCGGTTTGGCCAACCGGATGAACGCGGCGACTCGCGGCGGCGGGAGCACAGCTACTCCAGCGAGTACGTGCTGCCGGAGGGCCCGTGGTCGGAGGCGTACGGCCAGACGATCACCGACATCGCCGCGCATGGGCGATCCGCCGAAGGCCTAGGCTTCACGACCCTCAGTGCGCGGACTTCCGCTTCCCCGCCTTGACCTCCTCCACCGCCCGCCGATGCGCCTCGAGGTTGTCGAGCCACGGCTTGCGCTGGAAGTAGCTCTTCTTCAGCTCCTTCACCTTCGGTGACAGGAGCAGCAGCGCGAGCAGGTTGGGCAGGATCACGACACCGAGGAAGATGTCGCCCAGGGCCCAGACCGCGGCCAGCGGGATGACGGCGCCGATGAAGTGCATGATCACGTACACGAACTTGTACGGCATGATCGCGGACTTGCCGAACAGGTAGTAGGCGCACCGGTCTCCGTAGTAGGACCACGCGATCGCGGTCGAGACCGCGAACAGGGCCACGCTGATCAGCACGATGAGATGGCCCCAGGTCCCGGGAAGCCCGTGCTGGAACCCGAGCGCGGTGAGCGGTGCCCCGCTCTCGACCGCGGGGCCGTAGAGCGCGTTGTACTGCTCCCCCGTCGACGTGGTCGCGATCCCGCGCCGCGGGTCGATCAAGCCGGTGAACGGCTCGGTCTGCGCGCGGTCGAGATAGAGTTCGCGGAGCGCGACCTCGTGCCAGGCGATCAGCGGAGCACCCGGCTCGGTCACGGTCGGCTGGCCGGCCTCGAACTCGAGCGTCTCGGTCGGGGTCGCGACCGACGAGAACCCGCCCCTGTCGTTCTGGGTGACGTACGACAGGTCGCCGCCCGTCAGCGAGATCTGCGTCGTGATCGTGTCGTTCCAGACCCCGGTATTGATGATGACCAGCGCGGTCATCGTGCAGATCACGATCGTGTCGATGAAGGTGCCCATCATCGCCATGCGGCCCTGGACGATCGGATCGTCGGTCTGGGCGACGGCATGGGCGATCGGGGTCGATCCCTGACCGGCCTCGTTCGAGAACAGCCCGCGGGCGACGCCCGCGCGGATGGCCATGATCATCGCCGCGCCGAGGAAGCCGCCGGCCGCGCTCTGCGGGTTGAACGCGCCATCGAAGATGCGGCGGAAAGCTTCGGGGATGTCCTGGATGTCGAGCAGGATCGCGATCGCCGCCATGAGGAGATAGAGCGCGGCCATGAACGGCACGACCCTCTCGGCGACCTTGCCGATCGACTTGATGCCGCCGATGATCACCACGAACACCGCCACCGCGACGATCAGGCCGCCGATCCAGTCCTCGATCCCGAACATCTCCTCGAGCCCGTCGGCGACCGCGTTGCCCTGGATCGAGTTGCCGGTGACCAGCGCGCTGAACAGCGTGCCGAGGCAGAACAGGACCGCCAGCCAGGTCCACTTGGGGCCGAGGCCGATCATGATGTAGCTCATCGGCCCGCCGCGATAGACCCCGTCGGAGGTCTTCTCGCGGTAGCGGATCGCCAGGCTGCCTTCGCCGAACGCCAGCGCCATGCCGATCAGCGCGGTGATCCACATCCAGAAAATCGCGCCCGGTCCGCCCAGGGTGAGGGCCGTGGCGACGCCGGCGAGGTTGCCGGTGCCGACCTGGCCCGAAAGCGCGGTCGAGAGCGCGGCGAACGGGCTGATCTCGCCCGCGCCGCTGCTCTTGCGCCCGGCGAACAGCCCGCGGAAGGCGGCGCCGAGCTTGAGGATCGGCATTCCCTTGAGGCCGATCATGAACCACAGCCCGGTGCCGAGCAGCACGATCACCATCGGCGGAAAGGCCAGCACCGCCTCCCCGTTCCAGGTGCCGCCCCAGATGAAGTCGGAGACATTGGTCACCTGGTCGAGAAATGTTGCCGGCTGTTGCGCTGCGCTCATCGCGCGTCCTCCCCTTGGCCTCGGAAGGTGCAGTGCTAGCCGCGCCGGGGCGCGAGCGCCAGTACGCTGCGCGGGGGCCGGCGGGAGCTTCGCGCGCTTGCCCTCGCGC
>DATKCO010000033.1:0-24911 GCA_035513155.1 Gemmatimonadota bacterium
TCCCCGACGAGCCCGAACGCCAAGGCATTCAAGAGGCTTACCAGTGGGTGTACGAGGGGGCTGAGCACTGGGACGCGATCTATCGCGAAGCCGAGGAGCTGGCCGACTGAACAGCGATTCTGGGATCGGGGGTGGCTTTCAGCATGGTCATCCCCGTCCACGCCGAGGATCTTGGAAGTGCCGGTCAGCCTCACTTCGGAAAGTCGCCCCCACCGCACCAGCCACACCAAGGAGATGGGCCATGGGGGGACGCAACTCGTGCGACGGGTCTACGGGCACCTGGGCCAGATCCGCCACCGCTCGGAGGCCATCGAGTACCGGGTCGAGCAGCACCGAGAGGAGTTGGAGGACGGCTTGACGCTCATGCGGCGGGCGATCGCGGCGGAGACGAAGCGGGAGGCTGAGAAGTCCGCGAGGCGCCGGGAAAACGGTGCCAGCAGTGGTGCCAACGCGGGCCGATTTGAGCCGACGCTGGCCGACGCGAAACCTACCTATTACCCTCCAAACAAGCGCGAGTGGACGCTGGCCGACGCCCGGTAATTGCCCTCCGGAGCTGTAGGTCAGAGGTTCGAATCCTCTCGGGCGCACCACCAAGTCCTCCTTTCCGGCTCTACTGGGGCTCGATCGCACGGACGTCGACCTGGACGTTCTGCTGCTGGCCCTGGTAGAAGTGGAGCCACAGGAGCCGGAACGCCTCGTTCTCGGCCTCCTTCGCCTCGACGACCTCGACCTCGACGCGGACCGTGACCCGATACCTCAACTCGACCTCCTGGCGGCGAGACTTCCCGGGGGATTCCCGTTTCGCGAGGTCGGATGGCCCCGCTCCCGGAGCGTCCGACAACCGGGAGTGTAGAGGGTGCCTGGGACAGTCTCGCCCAGCGGCATCCGCTCGCGCAGGAACGCCGTGATCCTCCGCCTCGTCCTCCTGGCCGTGCTCTCCCCGGTCCTGTTCGTGGTCTCGGCCGCGGCCTGGCTGCCGGCGGTGTGCTGGCACGCCGCGGTGGCCCCGCGCGCCTCCGCGGTCATGGCGTACCGGGTGGTCGAGGCCGCGGCGGGCGGTCGTGACCTCCACCCGCGACACGAGTGGGTTTCGATCGGGCGGATGCCGGTTCCTCTCCTGCGGGCGGTACTGGTCGCCGAGGACACGCGGTTCTACGAGCATCGCGGTTTCGACCTGGAGCAGATGGAGGAGGCGTGGCGCGCGAGCCGCCGGGGGAGGGCGCTGCGCGGGGCGAGCACGATCACGCAGCAGACGGCGAAGAACCTCTACCTGAGCCCGTCGCGGAACGTTCTCCGGAAGGGGCGCGAGGCGATCCTCGCGGGGTGGATGGAGCTCTGGCAGCCGAAGGACCGGATTCTGGAGCAGTATCTCAACGTCGTCGAGCTGGGCCCTGGGATCTTCGGAGCCGGTGCGGCGTCGGCGGCCTACTTCGACCGCCGGCCGGAAGACCTCACGCGGGAGCAGGCCTCGCTCCTGGCCGCGACGCTGCCGGCGCCGCTCGCGCGGAATCCGGGCTCTCCCACCGCCGCTCTCCGGAGCCGCCAGCGGATGATCCTGAGCCGGATGGGGCGCTGGTACGAGGGTCCGTCCCTGGCGGAGGAGGACGCGGCGGCGGCGCAGACGGTTCCGGAACCGGAGCCGGAGCCCGAGCCCGAGATCCTCCCCTCCGAGGCCCTGGAGCTCGAGCCCGAAACGATGGCCGCCGATTCGCCGGCCGGGGAGGCGCCCGCCGGGGGCGAGCCGGACGCGGACGCCGTCGACCCGGAGGCGGCGCCGGCTCCGGCTCCCCCCGTCGAAACGGCCGAGCCCGTCCCGGACTCTCCCTGAGCCGCCCGGGCGAACGGCCGCGGCTTGCGTAGCGGCCGTCTTCGTCGGATCGTTGTAGGGCCCGAGCGCGCGAGGGCACGGTTCTCGCGCCGGTCCGCCACACCCTTGCCCCTGACGGGAGTATTGCCTGATGGCCATCCAGGCCGGACCCCGCACGGTCGTCATCGCGACGTTCGTGTCCCTCACGGTCGGCTTCCTCGCCGGGTACGTGCTCGCGCCGCGCGAGCCGGGTCCGGAGGCCCCCGCGGCCGGGAACGCGCCGCACGCGGTAGGCCCGGAGGAGTTCGCGCAGCTCGGGATGCAGTCGCTGGAGGCGGGCGACTTCACGTCGGCGGAGCGGTACTTCCGGCGCGCCGCCGACATGGCGCCCGACCAGGCTGGCCCGCACGCCGACCTGGCGGTCGCGCTCATGTACCAGGAGCGATGGGAGGAGGCCCACGGCCAGCTCGAGGTCGCGGAGCGACTCGGTCCGGAGACCCCCGAGGTCTACTTCCTCCAGGGAGTCGTCTACCGCGACGGGATGAACGACGCGACCCAGGCGCGGGCGTCGTGGGAGCGGTTCCTCGCCATGGTCCCGCCGGACTCGCCCCAGGCCGCGACGGTTCAGACCTGGCTCGAAGGTCTCCCATGAGGACGCCGCTCCGGACTGGTCTGCTGGCGACGGCGCTGGGGGCGATCCTCGCCGCCTGTGGCGGGGACGGCGCACCGGCCGACGGGGACGCGGCGCGGATCGGGAGCGATACGCTGCCGCCCTCGGTCCCCGCCCCGAGGATGGAAGGCGGCCTGCTCATCGTGGCTCCCGAGCAGGTGCGGGAGTGGCAGGCCGAAGGTCGGGAGTTCGTGCTGATGGACGCGCGGGACACCGTGCAGTACGCGCGGGAGCACCTGCCGGGGGCGATCAACGTGCCGTACGTCGAGATCCGCGCGGGCGGACGGCTTCCGACCCGCGACCAGCGGATCGTCGTCTACTGCTCGTCGGAGACGTGCCCGATCTCGCAGTACGCCTACGAGGCGCTTGCCCGGCTCGGATACCGGGAGGTCTACGACATGCGGGCCGGCATCGAGGGGTGGAAGGAAGCCGGCTACCCGACCGTGCAGGAAGGCGACCCGCCGCCGGAGTCCCGCTAACCGCGCCCGCCGCGCGATTGTGCGTTGCCCCGGGGGCGGGCCTATATTCGTCTTCCCATGCCCGACCCAAAGCGATACTACATCGAAACCTACGGTTGCCAGATGAACGTGGCGGACGCCGAGCTCATGGGCGGGGTGCTGAAGCGCGAGGGGCTCCGCCGCGTGGACGACCCGGCCGAGGCCGACGTCCTGATCGTCAACACGTGCGCGATCCGCGACCACGCCGAGCAGCGGGTGATCGGACGGATCGGGCAGCTCAACCAGCACAAGCTCGAGCGTGACGGCGTGCGCCTGGGGGTCGCGGGCTGCGTCGCGAAGGAGCTGGGGAGGGAGCTCCTCGACATGGCCGCGCACGTCGACTTCGTCGTCGGGCCGGACAGCTACCGCCATCTCCCGGAAGTGATCGAGCGGGTCGACGGCGGCGAGCGGGTGGTGGAGGACCGCTTCAACCGCAGCGAGAACTACGAGGACCTCGAGCCGTTCCGGATCGAGCGCTGCGCCGCGTGGATCACGATCATGCGCGGCTGCGACAAGTTCTGCTCCTACTGCATCGTCCCGTTCACGCGCGGCCGCGAGAAGTGCCGCTCGCTGGAGGGGATCGTCGCCGAGGTGCGGGCCGTGGTGGGGGACGGAGCGCGCGAGGTGACGCTCCTCGGGCAGAACGTCAACTCCTACCGCGACGGAGAGCGGGACTTCCCGGACCTGCTGGACGCCGTGGCTGGCGTCGAGGGCCTCGATCGGATCCGGTTCACGACCAGTCATCCGTGGGACTTCACGCGGAAGCTCGTGGACACGATCTCCGCCCACACGAATATTTGTAACCACGTCCATCTGCCGGTCCAGTCGGGCTCCGACAGGATCCTGGCCGCCATGCGCCGCGAGCACACGACGGCCTGGTACCGGGAGCGGATCGCGATGCTACGCGAGTCGATCCCCGATTGCGCGCTGTCGACCGACGTCATCGTGGGCTATCCCAACGAGACGGAGGCCGACTTCCGGGAGACGCTCGGCCTCATGGCGGAGGTCCGGTACAACTCGGCGTACGTCTTCATCTATTCGCCGCGCCCGCACACGCCCGCCGCCGAGATCCGGGACGGGCAGGTGCCCCGCGCCGTCTCGGTGGAGCGACTGGAGCGACTGAACGAGCTCCAGCGCTCGATCGGAACCGCGTATCTCCTCGACAAGGTGGACACCAAGCAGGAGGTCCTCGTCCAGCGATCGGCCCATCGCGGAGCGGGACGCGTCTCCGGGTGGACCGAGCACCGCGAGACCGTGGTCCTGACGGGCGGGAGCGAGCTGATCGGCCAGATCGTCCCGGTCCGGATCGGCGGGCTCTCCGGCATCACGCTCCACGGCGAGGTCGAGGAGCCGGTCGCTCCGGCCCCGGCGACGCCCGAGCTCCGCGTGCTGGCGGGATAGGTGGGCCCCGGCAGGATCGCGGCGGTGATCGCAGCGCCCCTGGCCGTCGGCCTGCTCGTCCTGTTCGCGCTGGCCAATCGCGGGCAGCCGATCGCGCTCGATTTCGGTGTCTGGTCCTGGCAGGGCGACGCGGTCTACGCCATCTACGCGGGCGTCTGCGTGGGGCTCATCCTCATGTTCGTCGTCTCCCTCCCGAGCGACCTCGCCATCCGGCGGGAGCATCACCGCCTCGCGCGCGGGGAGCGGGTGACGCGTCGGACGCCGGACCCCGACGTGTCCGAGCCCTGAGATGCGTCTCCTGCTGCTCTCGCGGCAGCGGCGACTCTATTCCACCCGTCGCTTCCGGGAAGTGGCCCGGCGCCGGTCCCACGAGCTGGCGATCGCCGACCCGCTGGAATGCGCGCTCGCGATCACCGCGTCCGGACCCCGCCTCTACGTGCATGGAGCCCCGCTCCCCGAGGTGGACGTGGCGCTGCCGCGGATCGGGGCGTCCCTGCCCGGCCAGGGAGTGGCGGTGGTCAGCCATCTCGAGGCGATGGGCGTTCCCGTGGTCAACGCCTCGGCCGCGATCCGACGGGCCCGGGACAAGCTGCTGGCGCTCCAGGTTCTCGCGGGTCGGGGCATCGATGTGCCCCGCACCGTCCTCGCCCGGCGGCCCGAGCAGATGGCGCGGGCCCTCGAGATCGTCGGCGGGCCCCCGGTCGTCCTCAAGCTGCTGAAGGGGACGCAGGGGGTGGGGGTGATCCTGGCCGAGACCCGCGCCGCCGTCGACTCGACCTTCGACACCCTTTGGGGGCTACGACAGGACGTCCTCGTGCAGGAGTACGTGGCCGAGTCCGCGGGGCGGGACGTCCGCGCCCTGGTCGTGGGCGGGGAGATCGTCACGGCGATGCGCCGGCAGGCGCGGAGCGGGGAGTGGCGCTCGAACATCCACCGCGGGGGCGTCGGCACCCGGGTGGAGCTGGACCCCGCCTTCGCGCGGGCCGCGGTCGCGGCGGCGCTGGCCATCGGCCTCGACGTGGCCGGTGTGGACCTGCTCGAGGGAAGCGACGGCCCGCGCGTGACCGAGGTGAACGCGTCCCCCGGCTTCGAGGGCCTCGAGCGGGTCTGCGGAGTGGATGTCGCGGGCGCGATCCTCGATCACGCCGAGCGTCGCGCCCGGCGGCTTGAACCCGCGGCTCCGCTCGTCGGTTTATCTTCCGGACCCGCCGTCGAGGAGACCCGATCGCCCTGACCCCCAGCCACCGCAGCATCGTCTGGACCGCGGCCGTCCTGCTCCTGGGTTCGGCGGTGGGGGTCCGGGCCCAGGAGAGGGCGGAGCGGGAGTTCGCGGCCGGCCAGGCGGAGATGACGGCCGGCGATCCGTGGTCGGCCCGGGGACACTTCGAGCGCGCGTTGCGGGAGGGATACCCCGTCGGGCCGGGGAACCGCGCGCTCGCGCAGGCCTACCTCCGGCTCGACAACCGGCTCTTCTACGCGCGGGACGCGCTCGAGCGGGCGCTGGCCGCCGATCCCGACGACATCGAGACCTGGTACCTCCTGGGGGACGTGAACCTGCGCCTGGACGGGGGCGACGCCGACGGGCGGGCGCGACGGGCGTTCCACGAGGTCTTCCGCCTCGATCCGTTCCATCGCGACGCGTGGGAGCGCTGGGGCCGGCTGTACCTCGATCCCTCCGACCAGCGCGCGGTCGCCGACATCTTCGAGGCCCGCCTCCGACGGGACTACGAGCCCGAGGTGGCGCTGCGCCGGATCGATGCCCTGTTCGACGGCGGGTTCGAAGCGGAGGCGTGGGAGGAGATCGAGCGGTTCCGCGGACGGGTGAGGGAGGAGCGGTACCTGGCCCGACTCTCCTACTACGCGGGGGTGGTCGCGGCGGCGCGCGGGGAGTTCCGGGTGGGCTCCGGCTACTACTTCAACGGGATCGCCTTCGCCCGCTCCGAGAGCGACCTCGCGCCGTACTTCGAGGACATCCGCCCGCTTCTCTCCGTCGACGAGCTGGGCGCGTGGGAGCAGGGCTCGGTGAAGCGGAGGCGCGAGCTCCTGCTCGGCTGGTGGAACGCGCGCGACCCGCTGCCGCTCTCGGAGGTCAACGAGCGGTGGGTCGAGCAGCAGCGGCGGATCCGCGTGGCGCGCGAGACGTTCCGCTGGCGGAAGCCGATCACCAAGGAGAAGCTCGTCGACCTCGGCGGGACGAACGTCGGCCTCCCCTCGATCGCGATCCGCCTCGACGGGCGCCCGCTGGACGACCGGGGCGCGTTCTTCCTGCGGCACGGGGAGCCGGAGGACCGCGCGGTCCCGCGCACGGACGAGTGCGGCTTCTGGCACTACGACCGGGACGACCTGCCGGGCGGAGGGTTCGCCGTGAACTTCAGCGACGGCGGGAACGTGGCCGGCGCGAGCGTCCTTTCCCCGAATCGCCCGTCCCCGGGGATCTTCCGCGGGAACGACTGCACGTTCTCGACGCTCCCGACCACGCCCAAGGGCCTGCAGCATTTCGCGCCCGGGGCGGGCGGCCTCGCACCCTGGGACGCGGCCCGGGTCGAGAACGACGTCCTGGACGACGCCGCGCTCGGCCTCTCGACCGACTCCTACGCCTATCCGTACGACCACCGGATCCCGCTGGACGCCGACCCGGCGACCTTCTCCCGGTTCCGGTCCGACTCCGACCTCTCCCTCTACTTCGCCGTGCCACTCCCCGACATGGAGCTGCGCGAGGACCGCAGCCGGTATCGCAAGGGCCTGATCATCTACGACGCGCGCTGGAACGAGATCACGCGCTGGTCGGAGGAGATGGACGCGGTGCTTACGCGGATCCCCGACGCGGCCGAGGGCAAGGCGACGTGGTATCTGGTCGACCTGTTCCGCGTGCGGATCCTCCCCGGCACCTACCACTTCGCGCTCCAGGTGGACGACCTCCAGGGTGAAGGGGTGGGGGTCCGGAAGGGGACCCTGCGCGTGCCGCGCTACTCGCCGACCGGCCTCGAGCTGTCGGACCTCGTTCTCTCCGCGGAGGTCGTCGAGGGGGGCCGGTCGCCCCGCTTCGAGCGCTACGGCCGCATGATCGTGCCGCTGCCGCCACGGCGGTTCCTGCGGAGCCAGCCGCTCTTCCTGTACTTCGAGGCCTACAACCTGCAGCGTGACAGGATGGGCCAGATGTCGTTCCGGGTCGATTACACGATCCGCGCGGAAGAGCTGGACCGGAGCGCGGTGGAGCAGTTCTTCGGTGGCCTGAAGGGGCTGGTGGGGATCCGCGAGGAGGCGGAGTCGGTGACCCTGTCGTTCGAGCGGACCGTGCCGCACCCGGGACGGGGACTGTGGCCGGAGCACGTGTCGTTCGACACCGACGCCCTTCCGGCCGGCCGCTACACCCTGGAGGTCGAGGTCACCGACCACGAGTTCTACGACCGGCGGACGCGCAAGTCCGCCACCTTCTCGATCATCGACTGAGCCACCGGCGCGGGGCTTGCAAGTCCCGATGCCGGACCCTTCGCCCTGACGCCGCGGCGCCGCGCTCCGCCCCCCGGAACCGTCGGCCCGCCGCCGGCCCCGCGCCGCTCCCCGAACGCCGATCCGTCGAGATTCCACTCCGAGCGGTTGGGTTCTCCTCGCCGGGAGCGCGCCCGCCGCGGCGGCCGCGGCCGTTCTCGGGGCCACGGCGCTGGCGTGCGGCTATGCCGGCCCGGTCGCGGGGACGGGAGCCCTGGCGGCGGGCATGGCGGCCCTGGGGGCGGCGATCTGGGGTGGCCGCGGAGCTTGTCCGGTGGCCGCGATCGTGGCGTGGTCCGCGCTCGCGGCCCTGGGGGGTGGGCGGGCTCTCGTCACGGTCACGGGCGCTCGGTCCGACGCCGCCGCCTGGCGCCGGGCCGCGGCCGAGGGGGAGCGGCTCACTGTGGGGGGAGGCCTGCGGATCGAGTCCGCCCGCGCGACGGGGTCGGGGAGGTGGAGCGTCCGCGCGCGGGTCGAGGGGTGCGAGCGGCCCTGCCGCGGGGCGGAGGCGCGCTTCTCGTGGCGGGGAGACACGGCGCCGGCCTCCGGGGAGCGGTGGGTCGTCTCGGGCGAGCTCGTCCCCGAGCCCCTGCGCGCCGCGCCGGGAAGCCGCTTTCCGCCGGCGGGGCTCGCGCCGGGCTCCCGCGCGGGAACGCTCGACCGGCTCCGCCTGCTCGACCGCGGGCCGCCCACCAAGGGCCCCGGCCCGGCCGCGGAGACGTGGATCCGGGGCCGGCTCGAGGCGCGCTACGGCGCCGAACTCGCGCCGGTGGCGATCGCCCTCGTTCTCGGCGACCGACGTGGGATCGACCCCGCGCTCGTCGACGCGTTCGCCGGGACCGGCACCCTTCACCTGCTCGCCGTCTCCGGGCTCCACGTGGGGTTCCTGGCGGCGCTGCTCGCGCTCGTGTTCTCGCTGGCCCGGGTTTCGCCGCGCGCCGGCGCGGGGTGGACGTCTCTCGCCCTGGCCGCCTACGCGGGCCTGGTCGGGGGGCGGCCCTCGGTCGTCCGCGCGGCGATCATGGCGGGGCTGGCGCTCGCGAGCCGGGCCGGCGAGCGCCAGGTGAGCCCGTGGCAATGGTGGGGCGCGGCCGCCTGCGCCATGCTCCTCTGGCGCCCGGCGGACGTCTTCGACCTCGGCTTCGCCCTCTCGTTCGGCTCGGTCGCGGGGCTCCTCGCGCTGGCCGGTCCGCTCGAGCGGGTGGTCCACGCCGCCGGCCCGGGCCCCGCCGCCCGCTGGCTCTCCGCCGGGCTGATCGCGACCACCGCGGCGAGCGCGGGGACGCTCGCCGTCCAGTCGGCCTCGTTCGGGTGGATCGCCCCGGTCGGCTTCGCCGTCAATCCGGTCGCGGTGCCGCTCTGCGGGATCGCCCTCCCGCTCGTCTGGGTCGGCCTCGTGCTCGACGCGGTCCTCCCGGAGGCGCTCGCCGGGCCCCCGGCCCGCGCCGCGGGGGCCGCCCTGGGGGCCCTGTGTCTTCTGGTCGCGCGGGCGTCGACGGTGGCGGGCCCCTGGGTCCCGGGCCCGGGCGGCTGGCTGGCGACCGCGCTCGCGGGCGGGGCCGCGGCCGCGCTCGTCGGCCGGCGGCGGGCCGGGATGGGCGCGCTCGTGGCCGCGGGCTCGCTCGCCCTCGCGCTCGCCTCCCGCCCCCCGCTGGCCCCGGCCTGGGAGGTGACGTGGCTCGACGTCGGCCAGGGTGACGCGATCGCGATCCGCTTCCCGGACGGCGCCGCGTGGCTGGTCGACGCGGGGCCGGCCTGGAGCGGCGGGGACGCGGGCCGCCGCACCGTCGTCCCGTGGCTCCGCCGCCAGGGGATCGGCTCGCTGGAGTGGCTCGTGACCACGCACCCGGACCTCGACCACATCGGGGGCGCGCGGAGCGTCCTCGCCGGCATCGAAGTGCGGCGCTGGGGGAGCGGCGGCCCGGTCGCCGCCAGCGACGCCTATCTGGACCTGGTCGCGGGGAGCGGATCGGGCCGCCCGCCGCCGGCGGAGCCGTGGCGCGCCGGCCGACGCCTCTCGCAGGGCGGCGTCTCGGTCGACGTCCTGCATCCCACCGAGGCCTGGGTGCCGAAGGACCTCTACGCCTCGCGCGTTCCGCCGAACGAGGGCTCGATCGTGCTCCTCATGAGCGCGGGACCGTGCCGGCTCCTCCTGATGGGGGACCTGGGCGCGCCGGGGGAGGCGGCGCTCGTCGCCGCCCTGGGGGACTCGCTCCGGGCCGATCTCCTCCACGTCGGCCATCACGGGAGCCGGCACTCCAGCACGGACGCGTTCCTGGCGCGCGTTCGGCCCGCGGCCGCGGTCGTCTCGGCGGGATCGGGGAACCGCTATGGGCACCCGCATCCGGACGCGCTGGAGCGGCTTCGCCACCGCGGCGCCGCCGTCCATCGGACCGACCGTCTGGGGACGATCACCGCCCGCTGCGAGGCGGGTGGCTGGCGGCTCTTCTCGGATGACCCCTATCTTCCATGATTCGGCGTCCTGCCGAGGAACATTCGAGTGCGGCGTCCGGTACTGGAACGCGGCCGCGAGCCGCGTCACGCATCACGTCGACAAGGAGACCCATGCCTTCCGAGGAGCCCGTCTACGCGACCCGCGCCACGCTGGCCGAGGAGAACGCCCGGGTGGGGGAGGAGAATGCCTTCGTCGACGAGCTCCTCGGCGAGGTGCGGCGCGTCATGGTCGGCCAGCAGGCGCTCCTCGAGGGACTGCTGATCGGCCTCCTCTCGGACGGCCACGTCCTGCTCGAGGGCGTGCCCGGTCTCGCCAAGACGCTCGCCGTGCGGACGCTCGCCGCGGCGATCGACTGCGACTTCCAGCGCATCCAGTTCACGCCCGACCTGCTCCCGGCCGACCTCGTCGGGACGATGATCTATCACCCCCAGCGCGGCGAGTTCGCCGTCCACCAGGGGCCGGTCTTCACGAACCTGCTGCTGGCGGACGAGATCAATCGCGCCCCGGCGAAGGTGCAGTCGGCGCTACTCGAGGCGATGCAGGAGAAGCAGGTCACGCTGGGCGAGACGACGCACCGGCTGGCAGAGCCGTTCCTCGTGCTGGCCACCCAGAACCCGATCGAGCACGAGGGGACCTATCCCCTGCCTGAGGCCCAGGTCGACCGCTTCATGCTCAAGCTCCAGGTGTCGTACCCGGCCCGAGCGGAGGAGCGGGAGATCATCGCCCGCATGTCAGGCGCGGAGCTGCCGCAGGTGCGGCCGGTCGTCGGTCGGGAGCGGATCCTGCGCGCTCGCTCGGTCGTGGCGGGGGTCTACGTCGACCCCAAGGTCGTCGAGTACATCCTCGACCTGGTGGAGGCGACCCGCGACCCGCGGGCGTTCGATCTCGCCGACCTGGTGCCTCTGATCGCGTACGGGGCCTCCCCGCGCGCGGGGATCTACCTGACGCGGGCGGCAAAGGCCCACGCGTTCTTGCGCGGTCGCGCCTTCGCGACGCCCGACGACGTGAAATCCGTCGCCCGGGACGTCCTGCGGCACCGGCTCCTCCTCACCTACGAGGCGGAGGCCGAGAGCGTCGACCCCGACGCCGTGCTGACGCGACTGCTGGAGCGCATCGACGTGCCGTGAGCGCCGCCGAGCTGGCCCAGAAGGTCCGGCTGCTCGAGATCCAGACCCGCCACCTCGTCAACGACATCTTCTCGGGCGAGTACGAGAGCGTCTTCAAGGGGCGCGGCGTCGAGTTCGCCGAGGTTCGCGAGTACCAGCCGGGCGACGACGTGCGCGCGATCGACTGGAACGTGACCGCGCGGCGCGGGATCCCCTACGTCAAGCAGTTCGCCGAGGAGCGGGAGCTGACTGTCATCCTGGCTGTCGACGGGAGCGCCTCGACCCGCTTCGGGACCCAGGGGGCGCTGAAGCGCGAGCGCGCGGCCGAGGTCGCGGCCGTGCTTGGGCTGGCGGCCAGCCGCAACAACGACCGTGCCGGGGCGCTCCTGTTCGCCGAGGGGATCGACCGGTACGTCCCGCCGAAGAAGGGGAAGACCCATGTCCTCCGCCTCGTCCGGGACATCCTCTCGTTCGACCCGCCCTCCCGGGGGACCGACCTCGCGGGGGCGATCCGCTTCCTCACCCGCGTGCTCCACCGGCGGAGCGTCGTGTTCCTCCTGTCGGACTTCCTCGACACAGGGTACGAGAAGCCGTTGGCGGCGCTGGCCGTGCGCCACGACGTCGTCGCGCTGGTCCTCGAGGACCGGCGGGACCAGGATCTCCCCGACGTGGGGCTGATCGAGGTCGTCGAGCCCGAGTCTGGCGCGCGGCGCTGGCTCGACACGTCGTCCGACCGGGTGCGGCGCGAGTACGCGGCCGCGGCCGAGAAGTCGGGCGACGCTCGCCGGCTCGCGTTCCAGCGCGCCGGCATCGACGCCGTTCCGCTCGACACCCTGGCGGACTGGGTCGATCCGCTGCGCCGCTTCTTCGAGGCGCGCGAGCGCGCCCGCGGGCGTGCCGGCCCGCGGCGGAGGGCGCGCCGATGAGGCGCGCGGAACGCGCCGCGCTGGCCGCCCTCGCGGGGCTGGCGCTCCTGGCGCCGCCGCTGGGCGCCCAGGAGCGGCCGCCGGATCGGGAGCCCCTCGCACCTCCCGTCGCGGTGACGCTCCAGCTCGTCCCGGACCCTGTCGCGCCGGGTGCGGCCGAACCGACCGTCGGCGACCCGCTGTGGGCCACCGTGCGCGCGTACGGCCCGAGCGGGACCTATCTGCTGCCGGGATCGGTCGTCGACGCGTACGCGACGCAGCCGGAGCTCGCCGTGCTGGGGACGGAGCGGCGCGACGGGCAGCTCCGGCTCCGGATCGCGCTGTTCCGGCCCGGGGACGTCGTCCTGCCGGCCGTGCTCGCCCGGGTTGCCACCGCGACCGGCGACACGCTCGCCGTGCCGGTCCGCTCCGACACCTTCCACGTCGCCTCCGTGCTCGCGCCGGGCGACACGCTGCTGGCCGACATCAAGCCGCTCTGGCCGAGCCCGGGCGTGCCGTTCTGGGTGTGGGCCGCCCTGGCGCTGGCCCTGGCCGCGCTCGCCGCGGCCCTCTGGTGGTGGTGGCGTCGGCGCCGTGCCGTCGCCGGCCCGCGCGCCGCGGCGCGGGTCGTCGACCCGTACGAGGAGGCCCACCGGCGGCTCGAGGCCCTGGCCCAGGATCCCGCGCGCCCGGAGGAGCGGATCGTGGCCGCCGCCGAGATCGGGGAGGCGTTGCGCGACTACCTGGCGGCCGCGTGGGGCGTGCCGGCCCGCGAGCGGACGACGTTCGAGATCCTCCCCGCGCTGCCGCCGCCCCTGGCCGGCAACCGGGCGGGACTGGGATCGATCCTCAGCGAGGCCGACCTGGCGAAGTTCGCCCGCCTGGCGCCGGAGCCCGGCCGCGTGCCCCTCCTCGCCGGGCGCGCGATCGACTGGCTGGACGGGGCCGAGACGGCTCGGGCGCCCGCGGCGACGATTCCGGGGGAAGAGGAGGCGGCGTCGTGAACCTCGCCTGGACGCTCGCGAGCCCCGCGTGGCTCCTCCTCCTCCTCGCGCTGCCGCTCGCCTGGTGGTGGGCGCGGAGGCGCCGCCGCCCCGCCCTGGTCCTTCCCGCGCTCGCCCGCGCGGGGACTCTGCCGCGGACCTGGCGGGAGCGGCTCCGCTGGGCGCCGGACGCCCTCCGCGGGCTCGCCTTCGTGGGCATCGTCCTCGCCCTTGCCCGGCCCCAGGAGCTGGCCGCCGGCCGGCCGCTCACGACCTCCGGCGTCGACATCGTGCTCGCGCTCGACGCCTCGGGCAGCATGAAGGCCGAGGACTTCCAGCCGCGCAACCGGCTGGAGGTCGCCAAGCAGGCCGCCGTCGATTTCGTCGCCGAGCGCGCCAACGACCGGATCGGCCTCGTGACCTTCGCGGGGCAGGCCGTGACCCAGGCGCCGCTCACGCTCGACCACCAGGCGGTGGGGAACTCGATCCGCCGGATCGAGATCGGCGGCCTGAGCGAGGGCACGGCGATCGGCACCGCCCTGGCTACGGCGGTCAATCGCCTGCGGGTCTCCGAGGCGAGGAGCAAGGTCGTGATCCTGTTGACCGACGGGGTGAACAACGCCGGCCAGATCGACCCCCTGACCGCGGCCGAGACCGCGCAGGCGATCGGGGTGAGGGTCTACACGGTCGGAGTGGGCACGACCGGGGAGGCGCCCTACCTCATCGACGATCCCCGGCTGGGGCGGCGCTATGTGCGGGTCGTCGTGCGGATCGACGAGGAGATCCTGCGCGAGATCGCCGGCCGGACAGGCGGCCGCTACTTCCGCGCCACCGACCCCGAGGCGCTGTCGGATGTCTACGCGGCGATCGACCGGCTCGAGCGCTCGCCGCTCTCCGGCCGGCGGCCGGTCGTCCGGATCGACCGCTACGCGTGGCTGCTCGCCGTCGCGCTCGGCCTGGTGGTGGCCGAAGGGGCCTTGCGGGGGACGCTGTTCCGGAGGCTGCCGTGACGGCGTGGGGCGCGATCTCCTGGGCTCGTCCCGAATGGCTGTGGGGCCTGGCGCTGGTTCCGCTGGTCGCACTCGCGATCGTCTGGTCGCTCCGCCGCCGGGCGCGGGCGCTCGAGAGCTTCTCGGAGGCCGACGTGCGCGCCCGGACCCAGGATCTCTCGGAGGGCCGGCGGGTCCTGCGAGGGGCCCTCCTCGTCGTCGGGATCACGGCCCTCTGTCTCGCGGCCGCCGGCCCGCAATGGGGGATCGAGAGCGTGACCGCCCCGCCCGTCCGGCAGCGCGTCGTGTTCGCGGTCGACGTGTCCCGCTCGATGCTCGCCCGGGACGTCGCGCCCACGCGCCTCGACCGCGCGCGGCTGGCCGTCCGCCAGCTCCTCGCGGGGCTGCCCGCGGCCGAGGCCGGGCTGGTCGCGTTCGCGGGCGAGGCGACGCTGGCCGTCCCGCTGACGCGGGACCACGACGCGCTCGAGCTCTACCTGGCATCGGTCGGGCCGGACTGGATCAGCGATCCGTCGACCGACCTGCCGAACGCGATCGCCGTCGCGCTCGACGCGTTCGGGCCTCAGCCCGGTCCCGGAGAGGCGATCGTCGTCCTGTCCGACGGGGAGGACCAGACCGGCGGCGTGGACGCCGCGGTCGCGGTGGCGAGCGGGCGTGGGGTCGAGGTCGAGTCGATCGGGATCGGCACGACAGCCGGGGCCCGGATCCCGTTTCAGGGCGGGTTCCTGACCGCGGAGGGGGTGGAGGTCGTGACCCGCCTCGAGCCCGAGGCGCTGCGGTCGCTGGCGGGCGCGACCGGCGGCGCCTACGTGGAGCTGGCCGGGGGCCCGGGGGACGTGGGGCCGGTGCTGGCGCGCCTGCGCGCTCTGGACGCCGGCGCTTCCGAGGGCCCATCCCGTGAGCGGAAGGCGGATCGCTATCGCTGGCCGCTGGTCCTGGCGCTTCTCTGCCTGGGGGGCGAGGTCGCGCTGCGGTTCCGCGGCCGTCGCCCGCCGCGGCCCGCGCCGGCGCTGGCGGGGGTCGCCGCCCTCCTCCTCCTCGGGATGGGGCAGGCGGACTCGCCGCGGGAGCTGTACGAGAGCGGGCGGTATCGCGAGGCGCTGCTCGCGTGGCGGCACGCCGACCGCGTCTCGGGCGCGGACGCGGCCGACGCGTACGGACGCGCGAGCGCCGCGTACCGCATGGGCGAGTTCCGTGAGGCCGCGGCGAGCTGGACGGTGGCGGCCCGCACCGTGGAAGACGCCGGCCGCGCCACCGATGGCTGGTACAACGCCGGCAACGCCCGCTACCGGATCGCCGAGGCGCTTGACGCCGACCCCACGAGCGACAGCCAGAGGTACTGGGACGCGGCCGTCGCGGCTTATCGCGAGGCCCTCCTGCTCGATCCCGACGACCAGGAGGCCAAGCACAACCTGGAGCTCGCGCTGCGGAAGCGGGAGCAGAGCGGCGGGGGCGGCGGAGGCGCGGGCGGGGGCGGAGGCGGCGAAGGCGGCGGCGGGGGAGGAGGCGGCCGCGGGATCCAGCCGCCGTCGACCGGCGGCCAGGGCGACGCCCGGCCGATGACCCGCTCCCAGGCCGAGCGGCTGCTGGACGCCCTCGCGGCCCAGGAGCGGGAAGCGCTGGCGCGCGGCGAGGAGGAGCGCCAGGCCGGGGAAGAGCGCCGGCCGGGATGGTGACGGGCGCACGTCGCGCGGCCGCGCTGCTGGCCGTGGCGCTCCTCGGGGGGGCGGGGACGGCGAGCGGGCAGGGGGTGACCGCGCGGATCGAGCCTCGCCTCGTGCCGCTGGGCGGGACCGCGGAGCTGACCATCGAGGTCGATCCGGGAAGCACGGTGGGGTCGGTCGACGAGCCGGCGCTTCCCGAGCTGCCGAGCGAGATCGCGATCGTGGCGCGGGCCCGCGAGTCGAGGGTCTCGGTGACCGGCCTCGACGTCCAGCGGCGGACGGTCTTCCGCTACACGCTGCGCGGCATCGAGGCGGGCACGGCGCGGATCGATCCGATCGCCGTCCGGATCGGAGGCGAGACCCGCTTCACCGAACCGCTCGTCGTCCTCGTCGTCGGGGAGGGGGAGCGGCGCGTGGTGGAGGGCGGAGGCGGCCCGACTCCACCGATCTTCGTGTCCGCGCGGGTCGACCGACCGCGGGCGTGGGTCGGGCAGCAGGTCACCCTGACGTTCTCGTTCTATCACGATCCGACGGCGCCGCTGGCCGAGAGCCCCGACTACGACCCGCCCGAGACCCCCGGATTCTGGCGGGTCGAGCTCTCCGCCGAGCCGGAGATCTCGAGCGAGCGGATCGGGGATCGGCTCTATCAGGTCCAGCGCTTCCGCTACGCCCTGTTCCCGTTGCAGTCCGGCGCGGCGGAGATCGGGGCCGCGCGGGTCCGGGTCATCCAGCCCGACGTCGAGCGGTGGTGGGAGCCGGGGCGCGCCCGCATCATCGAGACCGACCCCCTGACCGTCATGGTCGACGAGCTGCCCGCCGGGTCGCCGCAGGGGTTCGGTGGTGCGGTGGGCCGCTACGCGCTCTCCGGCGGGCTGGCGCTCCGCCGCACCCCGGCGGGCTCTCCGGTCGAGCTGGCGGTGACGGTCGGAGGGACGGGCAACCCGGCCACGGTGGGTGCGCCGGAGATCCCGGAGTGGCCGGGGATCGACGTCGGCTCCCCCAGCGTCGAGACCGAGACCGAAGAGGTGGGCACGCGCCTCGGCGGGCGGTCGACTTTCCGCTGGATCCTCGTGCCCGGCACGGAGGGGAAGATGGATCTGGGATCCATCCGGCTCCCCTACTTCGATCCGGACCTCGGGACCTACGCGGTGGACACGCTCCGCCTGGGCGAGCTGGCGGTCCTCCCCGGCCCGACGGTCGCGGGCGCTTCCGGCGAGACGCGGCGGGACCCGACGCTCTGGGAAGCGCGGGCCCCGCGGGAGCCATGGCCCCGCGGGCTCGCCGGCGCCCCGCTCTTCTGGGCGGCGCTGGCCGGGCCCTGGCTCGCGTGGCTCGGCCTCGCCGCGTGGCGCCGCCGGCCGGAGCGGAAGGAGCGGGAGGTCGGGAGCGCGGCGGCGGAGATCGTCAACGGCGCGCGCCGGGAGATCGAGAGCCGCGGTCCGGCCGCCGCGTCGGCCGCAGCCCGCGCGGTCGACCGGGCCCTCGAGATCCGGGCCGGGGTCGCCGTGGCGGGACTGCCGCCGCGGGAGCGGCGCGACCGGCTGGCGCGCCACGGCGTGCCGCCGGCGGTCGTCGAGGCGGCCGAGGAGGTTCGCGCGACGCTCGAGGACCTGCGCTTCGGCGGGGGAACCGCAGTGGCCGTGACGGGGGCGCTCGATCGGCTCGCGCGAGCGCTCTCCGTGGACGGGTCGGTGCCGGGCGGCGGCGGCGTCCCGCCGGTCCTGCCGCTCGCGGTTCTGCTGCTGGCGCTCGCGGCGCCAGCATCGGGGCAGGAAACTGTCCGGCCGGTCGATCCCGCGGTCGCCGCCTGGAGGGCGGCGAACGAAGCGTATCGGACGGGGGACTTCGGAGCGGCCGCGCGCGGCTACGCGGCGCTGGCCGGTCGCCGCTCCGATCCGCGGATCGAGGCGAACCTGGCGGCCGCGCTCTGGCGGCAGGGCCGGCGGGGGGAGGCCCTGGCCCGGTATCACGACGCGCTCGCGCTCGCGCCGCGCGAGGGCGCCATCCGGGACGACGCGCGCCGGCTCTGGTTGGAGCTCGAGCGCCCGCCGCAGGCGAGCGCCCTCGCCCGGGGGCTCGGGCTCTTCCGGCTCGACGAGCTCCTGCTCGCGCTCCTGGCGGCCAGCCTCCTCGGGCTCGGGACCGTCGCGCTGGCTCGCCGCCGGGTCTCCCTCCGGCCGGCGGCCGGTGCCCTGCTCGGGGTCGCCGCCGGGATCGGGCTGGCCGCGCTCCTCCACGCGTGGACGATCGAGCGGCCGGACCGCGCGGTCGCGACCGCGGGAGCCGAGATCCTCGCCTCGCCCGGTGGCGAGCCGATCGCGTCGCTTCCCGAGGGAGCGCTCGTCCGGGTGCTCGAGCGCGAGCCCGACGGATGGCGGGTGGACCCCCCGGGACAGCCGGCGGGCTGGGTGGCGCCGGATCGGATCGTCCCGCTAGATTAGCCGCCGCCGCGGATCCCCCGCGGACCGCCTGCGCCCGATTCTCCTCCATCCCGAGACCCGTCGCCCCATGGTCCGCTACCGGAACGTCCTCCTCGCCACCGACTTCTCCACCGCCGCCCGCGAGGGCGCCGGGCACGCGGCCGCGCTCGCCGCCGCCGAGGGCGCGACCCTCCACCTCCTCCACGTGATCGAGGAGTTCTCGTACTGGGAGAGCTTCAACCTGAAGCACTTTCCCTCCCCGGACGTGCTCGAGGAGCTGGAACGGAACGCCCGCATCGCGCTCCAAGACCTGGCCGAGGAAGCGGAGCTCGGTCCCGGCGTCCAGATCTACGTCCGCCAGGGCAAGCCGTTCGTCGAGATCGTCCGCGCCGCGCGGGACGTCGAGGCGGACGTCCTCGTGGTCGGCAGCCACGGCCAGACCGGCCTGTCCGAGACCCTGTTCGGCTCGACGGCCGAGCGGGTCGTCCGCAAGGCTCCGTGCGCGGTGCTGGTGGTGCGCCACCCGGAGCACCGCTTCGAAATGCCCTGATGGGCCGCGTCCGGATCCTGCCGGACGGGGTCGTCAACCAGATCGCCGCCGGCGAGGTGGTCGAGCGTCCGGCATCGGTCCTCAAGGAGCTGATCGACAACGCGCTCGACGCCGGCGCGACGCGCGTCGAGATCACGATCGAGGCGGCCGGCCAGGAGCGGATCTCGGTCGCCGACGACGGTGGTGGGATGGACCGCGAGGACGCGCTGGCCGCGCTCGAGCGTCATGCCACCAGCAAGATCGATAACGCCGAGGATCTCGAGCGGATCGTCTCGCTGGGATTCCGCGGCGAGGCCCTGCCGTCGATCGCGGCGGTGAGCCGGCTGACCCTGGAGAGCGCCACGCCGGGAGGGGAAGGGACCCGCGTCCGGGTCGCGGGCGGCCGCGTCGAGGCGGTCGAGCGGGTGGCTCGCGCTTCGGGAACGACCGTCGACGTGCGCCAGCTCTTCTACAACACGCCCGCGCGGCGGCGGTTCCTGAAGACCCATGCCACCGAGCAGGCCCACCTCGTCCAGCGACTCGTCGAGCACGCGCTGGCGCGGGTGGACGTGGCGTGGCGGGCGACCCACGGTTCGCGCCAGATCCTCTCGCTCGCCCCGGCGCGCGACCTGCGAGAGCGGATCGCGGGACTCTTCGACCCCGCGTACGTGGAGACGCTCCTTCCGGTGGAGCGGCTCGAGCAAGGAGGCGTGGCCGCCCGGGGCCTCACCCAACGCCCTGTGGCCGCGGGGGCGAGCCGGCGCCGCCAGCACGTGTTCGTGAACGGCCGTCCCGTCGACGCGCCCGACCTGTTCCGGGCCGCGCTCCGCGGATACCGCTCGACCCTGCCGGGCGGGGCCCGCCCCGACCTGTACCTCCTGATCGAGCTCGACCCGACCGCGGTGGACGTGAACGTCCACCCCGCCAAGCGGGAGGTCCGGTTTCGCGATCCCGCCGCGGTCGCGGCGGTCGTGGAAGAAGCCGTGCGGGGCGCGCTCGGAGCGGGCCCGGCGGTGGCGGGGTACGTCCCGCGGGACTCCGCGGCGAGCGGGCGGGCCGGCGGTCGGTCCTCCCGCGCGGCCCGGGTCTCCGAGCCCCGCCCGGCGGACCGAGGGCCGGCCCCGGGGTCTCCGCCGGCGGGCCCCGACCAGCTCGCGCTCTTCGTCTCACGGCGGGTGAATCCTCCCGATCCCACGACCCGGGAGGAGACCGCCGAGGCCGACCGTGCGGAGCTCGAAGCGGGGCTCTGGCAGCTCCACGACCGCTTCATCCTCGCCCAGACCGGCAGCGGCCTGGCGATCATCGATCAGCACTCGGCCCACGAGCGCGTCCTCTACGAGGAGGTGGTCGAGGACCTGCGGAGTGGTGCGCGCGCGGCGCAGCGGCTCCTCTTCCCGCTCGTCCTCCACCTGACTCCGCTCCAGCGCTCCACGTGGGAGACGTACGGGGGCATGATCGCCAGACTGGGGTTCGAGATCGAGCCCTTCGGCGGGGACGCGGTGGCGGTCTCGGCCGTGCCGGCCTTCCGGCACGCGTTTGATCCCGAGGGGGCCCTGGCCGGCCTCCTCGACGACCTGGCCGAGCCCGGTCGCGGGAGCGCGGACATGAACCAGCACGAGCGCATCGCCCGGCTGTTCGCGTGCAAGGCCGCGATCAAGGCCGGCGCGCCACTCGCCCGCGAGGAGATGGCCGAGCTCATCGATCGCCTGTTCGCCACCCGCCTGCCCTACGACGACGTCCACGGCCGCCCCGCGGTGCTCCAGATCGGCCTCGATGATCTGGACCGCCACTTCGGGCGGCATTGAGGCCCGCGTGTCCTCCCCGTCGGCGTCTCCGGAGTACCTCGTGGTCGCGGGCCCGACGGCGGTGGGGAAGACCCGGGTCGCGATCGAGCTGGCGGAGCGGCTGGCGGGCGAGATCGTGATCGCGGACTCCCGTCAGGTCTATCGGGGGATCGACATCGCGACCGCCAAGCCGACCGCCGCGGAGCGCGCCCGGGCGCCCCACCACCTGCTCGACATCGTGAAGATCGGCGAGCGGTACACGGCGGCCGACTTCGCGGCCGACGCGGGTCGGGCGATCGACGAGATCCGGTCACGGGGCCGGGTCCCCGTCGTCTGCGGGGGGACGGGGCTCTACCTCGCGGCACTGGCGGGCGCCTTGGATCCGATCGAGGACGCGGTGGGCGAGGCGGAGCGGGTGGCCGCGCGGGCGCGGGTCGGGGAGATCCCCCCCGACCAGCGCCACGCCGTCCTCGCGCGGGTCGACCCGGTCTCGGCCGAGCGGCTCCCGGTCGCCGACCGGCAGCGGGTGGATCGCGCGCTCGAGGTGTGGTTCCTGACCGGTGCGCCGCTCTCGACGCGGCAATCCGGGGGATCGGAGCCCCGCGCCCATCTCGCCGTCCGTCTCGTCCGCCCGCGGGCCGAGCTCGTCGAGCGGATCGGCCGCCGGCTCGAGGCGATGCTCGAGGCGGGGCTGGAGCGTGAGGCACGCGCGCTCTGGGCGGCCGGCCGGTCGCCCGACGAGCCTGGACTCGACACGATCGGCGTGCAGGAATGGTGGCCCTGCTTCGAGGGCGTCCAGGTGCGCGAGCAGACGATCGAAGCGATCCGCGCCGCGACCGTCCGCTACGCCAAGCGACAATCGACGTGGTTCCGGAACCAGGGCGACTATCGCCCCCTTCCCGCCGACGATGCGGCCCCGGCGATCGCGGAACTCTGGCGGGGCCGCCGATGAGCTTCCTCGAGGCGATCGTGCTGGGGATCGTCCAGGGACTGACCGAGTTCCTGCCCGTCTCGTCGAGCGGACATCTGGTGATCGGCGAGACGCTCTTCGGCCTGGACGAGCCGGGGGTGGCCTTCGAGGCGTTCCTGCACGGCGCCACGCTCCTCGCCGTGCTCGTCTACTTCCGCCGCCGGATCGTGCGGATCGTGACCGACCGGTCGTGGTCGTACGCCGGCAAGCTCGTCGTGGGGACGATCCCGGCGGGGATCGTGGGGGTCCTGTTCGAGTCCACGGTCGAGCGCGCGTTCGCCTCGCCGTGGCTGGTCGTCGTGACGCTCCTCGGCACCGGCGCGATCCTCTTCTCGCTCTACGCGCTGCCCGAACGGTCCACCGAGGTCGCGGAGCCGTCCTACCTCCAGGCCTGGTGGATCGGCTGCGCGCAGATGATCTCGATCCTGCCCGGCGTCAGCCGCTCGGGCTCGACGATCGTGACGGCCCGGTGGCTGGGGCTCGCGCCCGGCGCGGCGGCGGAGTTCTCGTTCCTGCTGGGGGTGCCGGCGATCGCGGGCGCGGTGATCCTCCAGGCGGGGGAGCTGGGCGACGCGGCGGCGGCCGGGTCCACCGCCGTGTTCCTCGCGGGCTGGGCGGCCGCGCTCGTCGCCGGTCTGGTGGCGATCGCTCTCGTCTTCCGCCTTCTGGCGCGCCAGGGCTTCCGCCTCTTCGGCTGGTACTGCTGGGCCGTCGCCGCGGGATTCGCGGCGTGGCTGTGGTGGGCTCCGTGAGCCCGGCCTTCGGGGAATCCCTCACTCTGGGGGAGCTGGTCCGCGCGGCGCTCGCCGAGGACGTGGGAGCGGGCGATGTGACCACCCAGGCCACCGTGCCGGCCGATCGGCGCGGTGTGGCGCGCGTGGTCGCACGCGCGGGTGGGGTCGTTGCCGGGTTGGGGGCGTTCATGGAGACGTATCGCCAGGTGGATCCCGACGTCGCGGTCGAGACTCCCCTCCACGACGGCGCCGCCGTCGCCGAAGGCGATCCGGTGGCGACCGCCCGCGGCGCCTTCGCGTCGCTCCTCGTCGCGGAGCGGACCGCGCTCAATTTCCTCCAGCGGCTTTCGGGTGTCGCGACCCTGACCGCCCGCTTCGTCGTGACGGTCCAGGGGACGGGCGCCCGGATCGTCGACACGCGGAAGACGACCCCGGGATGGCGCGCGCTCGAGAAGGCGGCCGTGCGGGCCGGGGGAGGGGGGAACCACCGGATGGGGCTTCACGACGCCTATCTGGTCAAGGAGAACCACGTGAGCGGCGCGGGTGGGGTCGAGGCGGCGCTGGCAGCCGTCGCGGGCCACGACACCCGCGGCCTGCCGATCGAGATCGAGGTCCGGACGCTGGCCGACGTCGAGGCGGTGCTGGCCTCCGCCCACCGTCCCGACCGGATCCTCTGCGACAACTTCGACCTGCCCGACCTCCTCCGGGCGGTGCGGCGGATCAAGTCGGTGGAGGAGGCGCCCCTCGTCGAGGCGAGCGGGAACGTGACGCTGGCGACCGCGCGCGCCATCGCGGAGACGGGGGTGGACTGGATCTCGGTCGGGGCGCTGACCCACTCCGCCGTCGCGCTCGACCTGTCGTGCGTGATCGAGCCGGAGTGACGGGGAGGGAACGGGGCGGGCTCGCGGACCGGCTGGGGATCCGGGTGGTCGAGCACGGCGTGGTCGACTCGACGATGGCGCGGGCACTTGCCGACGCCGGACCGGCCCCGGCGCTCCACCTCGCGGTCCGCCAGACCGCCGGCCGGGGGCGCCACGGGCGGCGTTGGGAGAGCCCCGCCGGGAATCTCCACGCCACGCTCCGCTGGCCGGAGCCGGGGGCGCCTTTCCCGCCGGCGGTCCTGGCGGCGGTCCAGGTCGAATGGGCGCGGGCGATCGAGCGCCTGGGGGGACCCGCGGTCCGGTGCAAGTGGCCGAACGACGGGTGGCTCGAGGGGGCGAAGTGGGCGGGGCTGCTCGCCGTCCGCCCGGCCGACCGACCCGGAGAGATCCACCTGGGCCTGGGCGCTAATCTCGCGGCCTCCCCCGACGAAGTGCCGGAGCCGACGACTCACCTCGCGCGGCACTGGTCGGGGTGGCCGGGCGCGTTGGTGGTGACGGAGGCCCTCCTCCGGGCGGCCCTCTCCGTGCTGGCGGACGGACCCGCCGGCGTGGCGGCGCGGCTGGGGTCCTGGCCCCGCTACGACGCGCTGGCTCTCGGCGAAGACCTGGTCGTCGAGCTGTCCCGGGGGGCTCGGCGCGGGCGCTATCGGGGGCTCGACGGCGAGGGTCGGCTCCGCCTCGAGACGGCGGACGGGGAGGAACGGCTCGAGAGCGGGGAGGCGCGCCGGGTCCGTCCCGCCTGAGTTCGCCGGGCGCACGATCGCCGCGGGCGAGTATCTTTGCCGCGCCATGCTGCTTGTCGCCGACATCGGGAACACGGAGACCGTCCTGGGGGCCCGCGGCTCCGGCGGCGCGATCGAGCGCCGCTGGCGGCTCCAGAGCGACCCCGAGCAGACTCCGGATGAAGTGGGGGTGCTGCTCCGGCAGCTGGTCGACGTGCTGCCCGGAGGCGCGGCGAGCCTGGGCGCCTTCTGCGCCGCCTCGGTGGTTCCGCCGTTCACCCGCGTCCTCGCGGAGGCGGCGGAGCGCCATCTGGGGCTGGTACTGAGGGAGTTCCGCTGGACCCCGGAGCTCGGCGTCCGGCTGGACGTCCTGGAGCCCGACCGCGTGGGCGCCGACCGGGTGGCGAACGCGCTCGGCGCACACCTGGCCTATCCGGGGCCGGCCATCGTGGTCGACTTCGGCACCGCGACGAGCCTCGACGTGATCGCCGCCGACGGGGCGTTCCTGGGCGGCGTCATCGCGCCGGGGATCGAGACCGCCGCCAAGGGCCTGGCCGCACGGACCGCGCTCCTGCCGCGGGTCGCGGTCGGGTTCCCGGACGCGGCGTTCGGCCGCAGCACCGTCGAAAGCATGCAGATCGGGCTCTACCAGGGCGCCGCGCTGATGGTCGACGGCCTGGTCCGGAGGATCCTCGCGGAGTGGGACGCCGACGCCCGCGTGATCGCGACCGGTGGCCTCGGCGACGCGATCGCCTCCCGCTGTGCCTCGGTGGACCTCATGGACGCCGACCTCACGCTCAAGGGGATCGCCTGGGGCCACGACCGGTTGTTTCCGGCCACGGCCTGACCCGTCCGGCAGGGGCGACTGCCAGCACGGCAGGATT
>DATKCO010000034.1:0-86677 GCA_035513155.1 Gemmatimonadota bacterium
GCGTCCCACAGCGCCGCGGTCACCCGCTCCGCCAGCGCGCGGCTGAACCCGGGCACCTTGGCGATCTCGCCGGGACCCGCGGCGCGGATCCGGGCGACCGAGCCGAAGTGGTGGAGCAGAGACGCGCGCCGCTTGGGGCCGATCCCGGGGACGACATCCAGCTCCGAAGCGATCGTGCGCCGGGAGCGGAGCGTCCGGTGGTAGGTGACCGCGAAGCGGTGCGCCTCGTTCCGGATGTGCTGGACGAGCTGGAGCGCGCGCGAGCGCCGCGGGAGCCACACCGGGTCGCGGCGGCCGGCGAGCCAGATCTCCTCTTCGCGCGTCGCCAGCCCGATCGAGTCGACGTCGTCCAGCGCGCCGAGCTCGGCCAGCACCGCGCGCGCCGCGTTCAGCTGCCCCCTGCCCCCGTCGATCACCAGCAGGTCCGGCGGGTCCCCGCCGTGATCGAACAGTCCGCGGAAGTACCGCTCGGTGACCTCGGCCATCATCGCGAAATCGTCCTGCCCCTCCACGTACTTGATCCTGAGCCGCCGGTATCCCCCCTTCCGCGGCTCTCCGTTCTCGAACGTGACCACCGAGCCGACCGAGTCCTGGCCCTGGATCGTCGAGATGTCGATGCACGCGATCCGGCGCGGGAGGCGGGCGAGCCCGAGTGCGGCCTGAAGCTCGAGCACCGCGTCGGTGGCGCGCTCCGTCTCCCGCTTGTCCCGCAGCAGCCGCTCCTCGAGGAGCAGCAGCGCGTTCCGGTTCGCCAGGCCTACCTGCCGCGCCTTCTCGCCGCGAGCCGGGGCTCTCAGCCGGACCGCGCGTCCGGCGCGCTCACCCACCAGCTCCTCGACGAGCGGGCGGTCCTCGAAGTCCAACGGCAGGAGCACCTCCGGCGGGTAGCGGTCGGAGCGCAGGTAGTAGCGGGTCAGGAACAGCGACAGGATCTCCCCCTCCTCCGTATCGGCCACGTTCCCCAGCACGTGATGCTCCTTCCCGAGCATGCGCCCGTCCCGGACCTTGAGGATCAGGCCGCACGCCTCGTCGCCCACGCGCGCGAGACCGATCACGTCGCGGTCCTCGCCGCCAAGGCTCGACACCCGCTGACCCTCCCGGATCTCTTCCAGCTGGTCGATCTGCCGCTTGTACGCTCCGGCGCGTTCGAACTGGAGCCGGCCGGACGCGCGCCGCATGCGGTCCTCCAGCGCGCGCCGCGCCGCGCGGGTGTCGCCCTCCAGGAAGCGGACCACCTCGTCGATCATCGCCCGGTACTCCTCGCGGGAAACGAATTCCACGCAGGGCGCCTCGCACCGATCGATGTGATAATCGAGACAGGGGCGCGACGGGGCCTCGTCGAGCAGTCGGTAGCGGCACGACCGCACCGGGAACAGGTCCTTGATCAGCGCGAGGTTCCGCCGCAGCAGCTTGACCTGCGTGTAAGGGCCGAAGTAGCGCGCGCCATCGGCCGAGACCCGCCGCGTGACGTAGACGCGCGGGAACTCCTCGTGCAGCGTGACCTTGATGTAGGGGTACGACTTGTCGTCCCGCAGCACGATGTTGAAGCGCGGGTCGTGCTCCTTGATCAGGTTCGACTCGAGGAGCAAAGCCTCGGCCGCGGTTCCCGTCACGATCCAGTCGAGGTCCCGCGCGTGTCCCATGAGGACCCGCGTCTTGGCCGGCAGCGCGGCCGCGTCCTGCAGGTAGGAACGCACCCTCGACCGCAGATCGCGCGCCTTCCCCACGTACAGGATCCGCCCAACCGCGTCCTTGAACAGGTACACACCGGGGCGCCTCGGCAGGCGGGCGACTTGCTCCGGTAACTGTCTCATAACTCTTTAATTTACCGCTACTTGGATCGAGCGGCACGGTCGGCTTCGGCTATTCGCTCCTCCCGCGACGGTCCGCACAAGGAGCTAGCCGGGGCCGTCCCCGGCCGCGAGCGTCTCCACGTCCCGCACCCCCTCCAGGAGGCCGGGGTCGAGCGCGGCTCCGTCCGGCGGCCCGTGGAGGACCGAGACGTCGCCGGTCGACTCCATGACGACGGCCCGCACCTCCTCGAGCGAGAGCACGTTCGCCTCGCGCAGCTTCGCGCGCAGGTCGCCGGGCGTGAGCTTCGCGGTCCGCAGGTTCTCCTCGAGGACGCGGGATCCGGCCATGAGCAGGAGCGGCCGGTTGTCGACCGCGCGGCGGGCGACGCCCCAGCGGGTCCGGAGCGCGGCGACCGAGATCTGGATCGCGTAGAGCGCGGCGAGCGCCGCCGCCGCGCGGGCCAGCGGCGGGTCAGGGGCGAGGATCGCGCTCGCGAGCACCGAGCCGATCGCCACCGTCACCGCGAAGTCGAAGCTGGAGATCTTCGAGAAGCTCCGGAGCCCCGCCAGCCGGGTCAGGAGCACCACCGCCGCGTACATCCCCACCGCGCTGACCGCCACCCAGGCGAGCTCGCCGGGCGACGCGCCCATCCACTTTTCCATCCCCTCCTCCTTCGCTAGCCGGTCGTTGAAAAGGCAGGACGTTTCAACGTCCTGCTAGCCGTCACGCCTCCGCCGGGCAAGCCGTTCCCGGATCCTGCGCGGCTCCTCGACCCCGAGGGCGACCGTCGCGCCTAGGTAGACTAGCCCGATCCCGCCGTAGAGCGCGAGCGCGCCAACGAGCCGCCCCCCGAGGCCCCACGCCGGCCAGCGCCCGAGGAGCCAGAGGTAGGGCGCCAGCGCCAGCGCGCCGGCGACCGCGGCGGCGGCCGCCATCCGCGCGGCGGCGCGCCGGCCATCCGGGCCGAGGAGAGGTCCCAGCCGGCGGCGCAGCAGGGCTCCGAGCGCGAGCGCGTTGGCGACCGCCGCGGTCGCGGTCGCGAGCGCGATCCCGGGAGTCCCGAGGAGCCACGCCAGCGTGATCCCGAGCGCCACGTTGACCCCCAGCGCGACCACCGCGACCCGGACCGGCGTGCGGGTGTCGTGGAACGCGTAGAACGCGGTCGCGAACAGGCGGACCGAAGCGTAGGCGAGGAGCCCGGCCGCGTACCCCGCGAGCACCCACGTGACCGCGGCCGTGTCGGCGGGCTCGAACCGGCCGCGCTCGAACAGCAGGCTCACGGCCGGGCGCCCGAACGCGACCAGCGCGAGCGCGGAGGGTAGGATGAGGAACGCCATCCGCCGCCACGAGGCCGCGAGCTCGTCCCGGACCCGCTCGCCCGTCCGGGCCGCGTCGTGGGCCAGGGTCGGGAGCGCGACCTGCGCGATCGCGACCCCGAAGAGGGACAGCGGGAGGAGGTAGAGCCGCTGCGCGTAGGCGAGCGAGGCGACCGCGCCGCCGCCGAGGAAGCTCGCGATCTGGACGTCGACGAGGGTCGAGAGCTGGGCGACCCCGGTCCCGACCAGCATCGGCGTGAAGAGCGCCACGACCTTCCGCACCGCCGGGTCCCTCCACCCGCCCGCGGGCCGCAGGGTCCCGAGCGCGGCGCGGGTCGCCGGCAGCTGGACGAGGAGCTGGAGCGCGCTCCCGGCCACGACCCCCCACGCGAGCACGTAGACCGGGTCGAGGTCGACCCGCCCGACGAACGCGATCAGCGCGCCGGCCGAGACGACCGACCAGAAGAGGGGCGCGAAGTTCGGCCAGAAGAACCGGCCGTGCGCGTGGAGGACCCCCATGCACCAGGCGCCGAGGACGAGGAGCGCCATCGTCGGGAACAGGATCACGATCAGCCGCTCGACGAGCGCGCGCAGGTCGGGATCGAACCCGGGCGCCACGACCCACGCGAGGACCGGCGCCGCGGCCATCCCGGCCAGCGTCAGAACCGCCACGGTCGCCAGCAGCAGGCCGAGCACGCCGCGCGCGAGCCGCTCGGCTTCGGCCGGGTCGGTCCGCATCTTCTCGGCCAGGACGGGGATGAACGACGCCGACAGGTTCCCCTCGCCGAGCAGGACCCGCACGAGGTTCGGGACCTTGTACGCGGCGACGAACGCGGAGTAGGCGGCCGCGCGGCCGAAGTAGAACGCGACGACCAGCTCGCGAACGAGGCCGAACACGCGGCTGACCCCGATCCCGAACATGACGACGAGGGTGGCGCGCGCGGAAGAGGGCCGGGACGCGCCTTCGCGCCGGGAAGGGCTCGGTCGCGTGGGGACCTCCTTGCGAGGGCTGGGGCGCTGCGGGACGGCCCCAAGATAGCCGGCGCCCGACCCCACCGACAGGGCGCAGCCCGGCGGCTGCGCCGACGCCATCCGGCTGCGGTTCCAATCCCTGCGCGATTTTCCAAGTCGTTTACCCGGCGGCACTTACGATTCTGGCACGCGATGTGCTCTTCTCGAACCCGGCATTTCCTCGACACTCGAGAATCAAAACCGGAGGCATCGATGACCGCTCGAATCCGATCCATTTCATGGGTGATGCTCGGCGCGGCCCTGTGGGCCGGCCCCGCTTCCGCCCAGGACGTCCCCGCCGAAGCCAGCGCGGCACCCGCCGCCCTGGCGACCTGCACCAGCGCCGCCGAGGCCGGCGATCCGGCGGCGGCCGCCGAAGCCGCCGATCAGGCCAAGGCGGGCTTCGAGCGCTGGCGGGAGACCCGGCCGGACGACCCCGAGCCCCGCGTCGGGCTCGCCAAGGTCCTCCTCCAATGCCGGATCCCGTTCGCGGCGTTCATGGAGCAGGGGGCGATCTCAGCCCGGGCCGGCGAGATCCTGCGCGCGGCGCTGGAGCTCGACCCGACGCACTGGGAGGCCCGCTACCTACTTGCGCTCAACTACTATCACAATCCCGAGTTCATGGGGCTGACCGACGACGCGATCCGGGAGTTCGAGACCCTGCTCGATCAGCAGGACGGCCGGACCGACTTCCCCGAGATGGCCGGCCCGTACGCCTGGCTGGGCGATCTCTACCTCCGGACCGGCCGGGCCGAGGACGCGCGGGCGGTGTGGCAGCGCGGGGCGGCGCTGTTCCCCTCCGACGAGCGCCTGGCGGAGCGGCTCGGCCGAGCGGCGCCCGACGGTGCCGAGGGCGCGGACGGCGAGCCGATCTCCGGAAGCGCGGGCGCGCCGACGATCGACTACCAGGCCGAGCCGCTCGTCGTGAACGTAGACGCCGGATACGCGATGGACGACACGCGGCCCCAGGCGACGCTGAGCAAGGTCGACGTCTACATGGCCCCCGGAGGAACCGCCGACATCCTCCAGGTCTTCCAGATGTTGCCCGGAGTGACCCGGGCATCGGAGGGGAGCGACCTGTTCGTCCGCGGCGGTGATCCCGCCGAGGCCCCCGTCTTCGTCGAGGGGGCGCGGCTCCTCTATCCCGGCGTCTTCGAGACCCTGCACGGCGGCATCTTCGGGATCCTCGATCCGGCCGTCCTGCGGCGCGCGTACTTCTCGAGCGGCGGCTTCTCGGCCCGCTGGGGGAACGCGCTCTCCGGGATCGTCGACCTCGAGACCGACGGCGCGCCGACCGTCGCCGGCGGGCGGCTGGGGATGAACTTCGTGGGTGGCGGCGCGACGGTTCGGAGGCCGCTGGGCGCGCGGGCGGGGATCTGGACCTCGGTCCGGGCCACCGACACCTCGCTCCTCCTGGCCCTCCAGGACCAGTCCGACGACTACCCCTCCACCCCGCGCTCGATCGAGGGGGTCGTGGGCGCCACGTTCGCTCCCCGGCGCGGCGTGGAGCTCAAGGCCGTCGCGCTCGCCGAGGGAGACGGAGCGGCGCGGGACATCGACGCGATCGGGTGGCGGGGCCCCTTCGAGAGCCGCGGCCGGACCGCTCTCGCGCTCCTCTCCGGGCGACTGCTGGCGCCGGACGCGGGCGCCGCGCTCCGCGCCACCGCGTCGTGGTCCCGGCGGTCGACCGGGTTCGAGTTCGGCGTGCTCGACCGCGAGCGGGTCGACGAGCGGGTCGAGCTGCGGGTGACGGGCGACCTCGGCGCCGACGATGCCCGGCAGCTCCGCTTCGGGGTCGACGCCGCGGCGCTCGAGGCCCGCGAGGACGGGCGCGTCCCGACCACCGAGCGGGTCGACCCGGGGTCACCCTTCGAGACGCTGGACGGCTCGCGCGAGGAGACCTCCCATCTCGGAGCCTTCGTCGAGGCCGAGATCCGGCCGCTTCGGCCGCTGGCGGTCGTCGCCGGAGCGCGGGTCGACCGGCTCCCCGGCGAGGCCGACGCCACGCTCGACCCCCGCGTGGCGATCGCCTGGCGGGCGGGCGACTGGACCTGGCGCGCCGCGGGCGGCACGTTTCAGCAGGGCCGCTGGCGGGCGGGGTACGAGATCCCCGACGGGGGAATGCCGGCGGGTATTCCGCGGCGCGCCCGCCACCTCGCCTTCGGCGTGGAGCGCGAGGGCCGGCCGGCGGTCCGCCTGGAGGCGTTCACCAAGGCGTACGACCGGTACGTTCCCGAGGAGGATGACCTGGAGATCGAAGGGGGCCGGGCGTCGGGTGTCGACGCGCTCGTCCAGTGGCCGCACACCGACCGCTGGGGTGGCTGGCTCGCGTACTCGCTGCTGCGCGGGCGGCTCGACCTGGTGGAGGGCAGCAGCGTCCCCTCGGAGGTCGACGTCACCCACTCGCTGACCGCGGTGGCGACGCGGACGATCGGAGCGTGGCAGATCGGGACGACCGCGCGCTACGCGACCGGGCGACCCTACACGCCGGCCATCGGTGCGATCCGGGACGGTGGCTTTCCCGAGCCGGTCCACGGAGAGTGGATGTCGCGCCGACTGCCCGACTACGTGCGGCTCGACGCCCGCCTGACCCGCTTCCAGCGGATCGGCGGCCGGTTCACCGTGTTCTACCTGGAGGCCCTCAACGTGCTCGACCGCGCGAACGCCTCCGGCGTCGTCTACGACGCCGACTGGAAGAACGCCCGCTTCGTCGACTCCTTCTTCGCCGACCGCACCCTCGTCGCCGGCGCGGAGATCGACCTGTAGATGGAGCACCCGGTTCCGGCCACGATCGCGTTCTTCGCGCTCGGCGCGAACTTCATCGGGACCCTCTACGTCCTCCTGTTCGACCCGCGGAGCCGGGGGCTCCGCTGGTTCGCCGTCTTCGAGCTAGACATCATGGCCTGGCTCGCCCTTCAGGGCTGGGCGTTCGCGACCGGCGAGATGTCGCCGGCGCACCACGCCGCCTACGCGATCTCCGTCCACCTGCTGCCGGCCCTGTTCGTGATCTCCACGCTGGTCGACCTGCGGGACATCCGCTGGCGGACGATCGTCCCCCTCCTCGCGGTCGCGCTCCTGACCACGCCCCTCTCCGTTCGCGCGTTCACCGGAGACCCCGCGCGAGCCGTCGCGCTCGCCGCGGTCGTCTGGCAGCTCGCGGGGTGGGGCTTCGGCTCGGCGCTCCACATCCGCCGCGAGCTGCCGGGCGCCTTCGACCCGGGAGCCCGCCGCCGCTTGCGGATCGTCGTCCTCGCCTTCCTCGTGGTCGTCGTACCGGGGTCCGTCGTGCTCGGCTGGCTGACCGACGACTCCTTCTTCGTCTACGCGATGCCGCTCGTCACCGTCGCCATCCAGATCGCCATGTTCGTCGGGGTCCTCCACCTCCGCTTCTACGACATCGAGGTGCGCTCGACACGACGCGGCGAGCTCGCGGCCGACGCGGCGGAGCTCCAGCGGAACGCGCTGGTCGGCGAGCTGGCGGCCTCGTTCGCGCACGAGGTCCGGAACCCGCTGACCGGGGTGCGCTCCCTCGCCCAGCGCCTTGCGGAGGACGAGGTCGCCGAGCCCGACCGGCGACGCTACGCGGAGGTCATCATGCGCGAGGTCGGGCGGGTCGAGCAGATCGTGGCCAACCTGCTCGCCTTCGCGCGCCGCGCGCCCTTCCGGCCGCCGGCCCCGGGGCCGATCGAGCTGGACCCGCTCTACGACGACCTCCGGATCCTCGTCGCCTCGCGGGCCGAGCGCGCCGGCGTGGCCGTGGAAGTCGCGCCCCGCGGAGTGCGGGTGCGCGCGACCCGCGAGACGCTGGCCCAGGCGCTCCTCAACCTGCTCCTCAACGCGATCCACCACTCCCCCGCCGGCGGGCGCGTGGTCCTCGAGGCCCGCGTGGACAGCGATGCCGCCCTGCTCGTCGTGCGGGACCAGGGCCCTGGCGTCCCCGACGTCGAGCGCGAGCGGATCTTCGAGCCTCTCTACAGCTCGAGCGGCGGGAGCGGGCTCGGGCTCGCGGTGGTCCGCCGGATCGCGGCGGAGTCGGGCTGGCGCGTGGAGGTCGACGACGCGGTGGCGGGCGGGGCGGAGTTCCGGCTCCGCGTCCCACTCGCCACCGCGGCCGCGGTGGAAGTGGCGTGAAGATCCTGGTCGTCGACGACGAGGAGGCGATCCGGCTCGCGCTGGACGAGCTGCTGCGTGGAGAGGGGCACTCGGTCCGCGAGGCGGGAGACGGCGACCAGGCCCTCGCCGCCCTCGACGGGGCCCCCGCCGACCTGGTGCTGGCCGATCTGCGCATGCCCGGGATGGACGGGATGCGGCTCCTGGAGGCGGTCCGCGCCCGCTACCCCGATACGCTGGTCGTCCTGATCACCGCCCAGGGGGACGAGCGGACCGCGGTCCAGGCGCTCAAGCTCGGCGCCTACGACTACCTCCCCAAGCCGTTCGACAACGAGGAGATCCGGGCCACGCTGCGGCACGCCCACGAGGTCCTCTCGCTGCGCGAGGAGAACCGGCGGCTCCGCCGCGAGCTCTCCGGCGAATTCCGCGGCATGATCGGCGACTCCCAAGCGATCCGCGAAGTCGCCGAGACGATCCGCCGGGCCGGGCCGACCGACGCCACCGTGCTCGTGACCGGCGAGAGCGGTACGGGGAAGGAGCTCGCGGCCCGGGCGCTCCACGCCGAGAGCCGGCGGTCGGACTGGCCCTTCGTGGCGCTCAACTGCTCGGCGCTGCCCGGAGAGCTGATCGAGAGCGAGCTCTTCGGACACGTGAAGGGCGCGTTCACCGGCGCCGACCGGGACCGCGCGGGGATCTTCGAGGCGGCGCAGGAAGGGACCCTGTTCCTCGACGAGGTCGGAGACCTCTCCCCGTCCGCCCAGGCCAAGCTCCTGCGTGCGGTCGAGGAAGGCCGCGTGACCCCGGTCGGCACGTCGGTCGCGCGGCCCGTCGACGTGCGCCTCGTAGCGGCCACGAACCGGCCGCTCGAGACGATGGTCGAGGAGGGCGGGTTCCGCGAGGACCTCCTCTACCGCCTGCAGGTCGTCACCCTTCGCCTGCCCCCCCTGCGGGAGCGTCGCGTGGACATCCCGGCGCTCGCGGTCCACTTCGTCGCCGAGCTCGCGGCGCGACACGACCGGCCCGTCCGCTCGCTCACGGCGGCCGCCCGCCGCGCCCTCGTCGCCTACGACTGGCCCGGGAACGTCCGCGAGCTGAGGAACGTGCTGGAGCGGGCGGTCGTGCTCGCGGAGGGGGAGGAGATCGACCTCCCGGCGCTCCCTTCCCGGGTGACCGGCGCGACCGGGACCGCGGGCCCGGTCGACGCGGCGCTGGCCGATCTGCCGTTCACGGAGGCGCGCGACCGCGCGATGGAGTCGTTCGAGCGGTCGTTCCTCACCGCCGCCCTGGAGCGGCACGGCGGCAACGTCTCGGCCACCGCCCGCGCGCTCGGGCTCCATCGCCAGAGCCTCCAGAAGATCCTTCGCCGTCTCGACCTCGCCCCGTGATCGCCGACCGTGGCGGCGTTGCCCGGCTCCCGCGGCGCCCCTAGGTTCGCACCACCCATGCCGGAACCGAGCCCTGCCCCGCGCGCGGGGGTCCGCGCCGAGCGGGACGCCCACGCGGCGTGCGCCCGGCTGGCGGCCACCCACTACGAGAACTTCCCCGTCCGCGGACCGTTCCTGCGGCCCGCCGAGCGCCGCGACCTCGCCGCGATCTACGCCTTCTGCCGCACGACCGACGACCTGGGCGACGAGGCTGCGGGCGATCGGACCGCGCTGCTGGCGGCGTGGCGCGAGCAGGTCGCCGACGCGCTCGCGGGGCGCCCGCCCCCCGGCGCGCCGATCCTCGCCGCGGTGGCGCGCGCGGCGGCGGGGCGGGACCTGGAGCCGGACCTCTTCTTCCGCCTGATCGAGGCCAACGTGCGCGACCAGACGGTGCGCGAGTACGTGGACCGGGACGCGCTCCTCGACTACTGCGAGCACAGCGCCACGCCGGTCGGAAGGATGGTCCTCGGCGTCGCGGGCGCCCGCGAAGAGGAGCTCCGGCGCCTGGCCGATCACACGTCCATCGGTCTCCAGCTGGCGAACTTCTGGCAGGACCTCGCGCGGGACCGCGACCAGGGCCGCTGCTACCTGCCCCTCGCCGATTGCCGGCGACACGGGGTGGAGCCAGGCGCCGCTCTCGCCGCCCCCGCCGCGGGGGCCGCCCTCCGGGCGCTCGTCGCCGACGAGGTGGGGTGGGCGCGGGAGCATCTCCTGGGAGGGTGGCCGCTGGCCGACCGGCTCCCTCTCCGCTGGCGTCCGCTCGTCCGCGCCTTCACCCGCGGTGGGTGGGCGATCTGCGATGCCATCGAGCGACAGGACTTCGACACGCTGGCGAGCCGGCCCGCGCTCTCCCGCCGCGATCGGACCCGCCTGCTCCTCGCCGAGTGGGCGCGCGCGTGGCGGACCGGGATCGCGCACCCGGTCGGGCGCCCGTGAACGGGATCCCGGCCGGGAGGCCCGACCCCGTCGCCGCGGGCTATGCCGCGTGCGAGCTCGCCACGCGCCGGGCGGCCGCCAACTTCGGGCTCGGGATCCGCCTGCTTCCCGCCGAGCGCCGGCGCGCGCTGTCGGCGGTGTACTGGTTCTCCCACCTGGCCGACGACGTGGTCGACGGGGACACGCCCCCCGGCCCCCGCCCCGCCGCGCTCGACGCGCTCCGGGCCCGGCTCGATGGGGCGCTCGACGGCTCGCCCGCCGACGCGCGCTGGGCGGCGCTCGCGCATGCGGTCCGGCGCTACGCGATCCCCCCGACCCTTCTCCACGCGCTTCTCGACGGCGTCGCGCGCGACCTCGATCCCGAGCCCTTCCCCGACTGGCCGGCCCTCGAGTCGTACTGCTGGGGGGTGGCCAGCGTCGTCGGCCTCGTGTCGCTCCGGATCTTCGGCGGCGCCGGCCAGCCCGCCGAGCGGGCCGCCGAGCGGCTCGGCATCGCGCTCCAGCTGACGAACATCCTGCGCGACATCCGCGAGGACGGCGAGCGCGGCCGCTGGTACCTCCCGCTCGACGAGACCCTCCGCTTCGGCGTCGACCCGGCCCGCGTCCAGAGCGGCGCGCCCGGGCCGGGCTTCGAGCCGCTGTTCCGGTTCCAGGTCGAGCGGGCGCGCGCCTTCTACGACGAGGGGGCGGGGCTCTATCGCTGGCTGCCGGTCTCGACCCGCGCCTGTCCGGCCGCGCTCGCCGCCGTCTACCGGGGCCTTCTCGAGCGGATGGCGGCCGACCCCCGCCGCGTCCTCCGCGAGCGCGTCTCGATCGGCCCGCCGGCCAAGGTCGTCCGCGCGCTCGGGGCGACCGCGCGCGCGCTGATCGCGTGAAGCCGGGAAGCCGCCGCGTCGTCGTCCTCGGAGGCGGCCTGGCGGGGATGGCGGCGGCGCTCGATCTCGCCGCGGCCGGCTGCGAGGTCCTCCTCTGCGAGCGGCGGCCCTTCCTCGGGGGCCGCGCGTTCTCGTTCCGCGATCCGGAGTCGGGCGCGGTGATCGACAACGGCCAGCACGTCCTCCTCGGCGCGTGCGATCGCCTGCGGGCGTTCCTCGCCGCGATCGGCTCCCCGCCGGATGCGTTCGTCCGCCAGCGATCGCTGGCCGTTCCGATCCTCGACGGTACGGGCCGTCGCGCGACCCTCTCCGCCGTTCCCGCTCCGCCTCCCCTTCACCTGGCTCCCGCCCTTCTCCGCTATCGCCATCTCTCCTTCTCCGACCGCCTGCGGGTGGCCAGGGACGCGCGCGCCCTCGTCCGCCATCCGGACCGGAGGGCGCTCGAGGACATCCCGCTGGGCGAGTGGCTCGCCCGCCGGGGCGCCTCTCCCACACAGGTCGAGCGGTTCTGGGAGCCGCTCGTGACTCCGGCCCTCAACGTCGCGATCGCCGAGGCCAACCTCCCGCTCGCCGCGTTCTTCCTCGAGCGCGCGCTCTGGGGTGGAGCGCGGGGCGGGGCGCTCTGGCTGCCGCGGGTCGGGCTCAGCGAGGCGCTGGGCGAGCCGGGCCTGCGCGCGCTCGAGGCGGCCGGGGTCGAGGTCCGGCTCGCCGCGCGCGTGGCCGCGATCGAGACCGACGCCGGCCGCGCGGTCGGCGCGCGGCTGGCCGGCGGCGAGGCGCTCGCCGCCGACGCGGTCGTGAGCGCGCTGCCGCCCCGCGAGCTCGACGCCGTGCTCCCGGGAGGGCCGGGCTACGCCGCGATCGGAGAGGCACCCATCGTCAACGCGTATCTCTGGTACGACCGGCCGGTCACCGAGCACCCGTTCGCCGGCACGTTCGGCTCGCAGCTCCAGTGGGTGTTCGACCGCGAGCGGCTCCTCGGCGCGGACCGCTCTGGCGGGCCCTGCCTGGGAATCTCCCTGAGCGCCGCCGCGGCGTGGGTCGAGCGCCCGAAGGAGGAGATCGCCGCCGATCTGGACGCCGCGGTCGGGCGTGTCTTCCCGCTCCGGCGTGGGGCGCGGCTCGAGGCTTCGGCCGTCGTCAAGGAGCCGCGCGCCACCTTCCGCGCCGCGGCCGGGAGCGCCCGTCTGCGACCCGGGCCCGAAGGCCCGCTGCCGGGGCTCTGGCTCGCCGGCGACTGGACCGATACGGGGTGGCCCGCGACGATGGAGGGCGCGGTCCGGAGCGGCGAGCGCGCGGCCACGGCGGCGCTGGCCGCGCTCGGGGGCCCCCGGTGAGCGGGGAATGCTCCGTCCGCTTCCTCCCGTCGGGGCGCGAGGTCTCCGTCCCCGCCGGCACGTACCTCACCACGGCCGCCGTCCGGGCGGGGGTGGAGATCATCCACGACTGCGACGGCCAGGGGGTGTGCTCGACGTGCCGGGTACAGGTCGTCGAAGGGAGCCACGCGGTGGGGCCGCCGGACGCACGCGAGCGGCTCCAGCTCGGCGCGGCGATCGCGTCGGGATGGCGCCTGTGCTGTCTCGTCGTCGTAGGTGGCGACTGCGTGGTCCGGGTCCCCGCGGGCGACTTCCCCTACCCCCCGGAGCTTCAGCGCGGCGATTGAGCTGGGGTCAGCCCCCGTCCAGCAGCTCCCTGGCCCGCTCGGCGTCGCTCACCGACAGGATCAGCCGACCCCGATCCCCGGACACGGCCGAATACGCGTATTTGATGTCGATGCTGTTGTCGGCGAGGCGGTCGGCGAGGGCCGCCAGCGCGCCCGGCTCATCCTCCACCCTGAGGTCGAGGACGCGGCTCGTGTAGGTGCGGTATCCGCGCGCCTCGAGCGCCTGGAGCGCCTCCTCGTGGCGATCGACGATGACGTGGACGATCCCGTAGTCGGTCCCGCTGGGGACCATGATCGCCTGGATGTTGATTCCTTCGTCGGCGAGCACCTCGCAGAGCGCGCCCAGGCGTCCCGGCCGGTTCTCGAGGAAGACCGAGATCTGCTGGGCGATCGCCATGTCGGTCAATATATCCGCGGGTTTTCCCCTCGCCATCGATCCAGCGGGCTCGCTCGCGCTCGTTGACTTGCGATACCGCCCGGCGTAGCGTCGTGTGTCTCCCCATCCCCTCGACAGGAGGTCCGCGTGCTCGGTCTCGGAATCGGCGTCGTCCTGCTGGCGTTTCTCGGCCTGCTCGTGCTGCTGGTGGGCTGGGGGATCCTGACCTACAACGCCCTCGTCACGCTCCGCAACCAGCTGCAGAACGCCTGGGCCCAGATCGACGTCCAGCTCAAGCGCCGGTACGACCTGATCCCGAACCTGGTCGAGATGGTCAAGGACTACATGCAGTATGAGCAGGAGGTGCTGACCCAGGTCACGCAGGCCCGCGCCGCCGCCGTCTCCGCGCAGGGCCCGGCGGAGCAGGGTCGGGCCGAGAACGTTCTGACCGGGGCCCTGCGGCAGCTGTTCGCCGTGGTCGAGAACTACCCCGAGCTCAAGGCGAACGAGAACGTGATGAAGCTCCAGGAGGAGCTGACCGGGACCGAGAACCGGATCGCGTTCGCGCGCCAGTTCTACAACGACATGGTGATGCGCTTCAACACCCGGCTGCAGACGTTCCCCACCAACATCATCGCCGGCATGCTGGGCTTCACGCCGCGGGAGTTCTTCGCCACCGACGACGACGCGGAACGGGAACCGGTCAAGGTCGACCTCCGCTAGTCGCTCGCGGCGGGCGTCCACCGGCACCCATGCAGACCCGCGGCCTCTACGGCGAGATCGCGGCCAACCGGCGTCGCTCGCTGCTGCTCGTCGTCGCGCTGATCGGCCTCCTGGGCGCCTTCGGCGCCGCTCTCGGCACACTGTATGGCGAGCCCTCCGCCGGCCTCGTCGTGGCGGTCGTCGTCGCGGTCGTGTTGCTCCTGACCACCTGGTACGGCGGGGCCTCGATGACGCTGGCCGCCAGCACCGCCCGGCCGGCCGATCCCGAGCGCGACCGGATGCTGGTCAACGTGGTCCACGAGATGGCGATCGCGTCGGGATTGCCGGTTCCCGCCGTCTACGTGATCGAGGACTCCGCCCCCAACGCGTTCGCCACCGGTCGCGACCCGGAGCACGCGGCCATCGCCGTCACGACCGGCCTCTACCAGAAGCTCGACCGCGACGAGCTCCAGGGGGTCATCGCCCACGAGCTGGCCCACGTCCGCAACTACGACATCCGCTACACCACGCTGGTCGCCGTGACCGTGGGCGCGATCGCGCTGCTCGCGGACTTCGCCCTCCGGCACCTCTGGTGGGGCGGCGGACCCCGCCGGTCCCGGAACCGGGACGTGGGGGGGCCCCTGATCCTGGTGGCGGTCCTGATCGCGGTGCTGGCACCGATCTCGGCCCGCCTCCTCCAGGCCGCCGTCTCGCGGGGCCGCGAGACCCTCGCCGATCTGGGCGGGGCGGAGATGACCCGCTACCCCGAGGCGCTCGCCCGGGCGCTACTGAAGATCGAGGCGGACCCGGAGGTCCTCGAGGCCGCGAACCGGGCCACCGCCCCGCTCTACATCGTGAACCCGATCAAGGCCTTCGAGAAGCGCGCCGCCGGACTCCTGCGGACCCACCCCCCGACCGAGGAGCGCGTGCGCCTCCTGCGGGGCCTGGGCTCCCCTTCCTCGGGCGGGGCCTGAGCCCCATTGCGGCCCGCGGCGGCCGGATGCGCTATCTTTAAGGATTGGCACCGAGATTCGACCCCCTTTCCACACGCTCACGCAACGGAGGATCCGAATGAGTTCGATTCGTACTGCGACCCCGCTCGTCCTGGCGATCGGCCTGGCCCTGTCCGCCTGCCAGCAGCCCGCCGTCGAGACCGGCGAGATGGAGGAGACACCGTCCGACACCGTCGCGACCGTCTCCGCCGAGGAACAGCTCGACGTGCTCCGCACCGACTACGAGCAGGCCTGGAACGCGCGCGACATGGACGCGATCGTCGCCATGCTGACGCCCGAGTATCACGAGATCGGCGCCGAAGGATCGTACGGCCACGCCGAAGTGGCGGCGATGATGCAGGACAGCGCGAACCTGCCGCCCGAGGGCGCCACGATGTCGATCGAGACGAAGTCCCTGGAGGTCTCCGAGTCCGGTGACGTCGCCTACGGGACCGGGACGACGACGATCACGTTCCCGGGCGCGGACGGCGAGGAGACGGCCCAGAGCACGGACTGGATCGCGGGCTTCAAGAAGGTCGGCGACGAGTGGAAGCTCGATCGCCTGGCGACCGTCCCGACGGCCGCGGAGTCCGGCATGCAGGCTCCGGCCGGGGAGAACGCGACCGAAACGATGTAACATCGGTCGCGGCCGCAAGGAGGAACTACGAAGGCCCCGCGGGATCCGCGGGGCCTTCGTTCATGGGACGCACGAGCCGAGGGGGCCCCCGCTACTCCGCCCCGTGCCCCTCCCCCGTCGGCTCCGCCAGGATCGCCTCGATGCTCCCCAACGCGAACAGCCGATCCGCGCCGCGCAGCTCGCAGAACGCCTCGAGATACTCCTGCCCGTCGTAGAAGTGGATGTTGAACGGCCGGACGACCCGCTCGGTCGTGTCGCCGCTCGATCTCGACGTGTAGCGGATGCGAAGCCGGCCCGCGCTCTCCACGGCCTCCCGGACCCGCGCCGCGATCGCCGGGTCGGCTCGGCCGCCGGCGTCGAGCAGCTCCGAGTAGCGCGCGAAGGACGGACCTCCTCCCGCCTTGAGCTTGGCGGCCAGCGAGGCCAGCATGGGATCAGCCGGTGCCTCCCGCCGGGCTTCCTCCACCAGCCCGCGCAGTCGCTCCCGCTCCTGTTCGGTCAGCTCCATGCCGGGAATCTACGGTCGCTCCATGAGGGGCACCAACGACTCGCTTTGCTCCCGACTTTGGACCCGCGTATATTCGCCCCGCTCGCGAGGGCCCTGAGGCGCGAGCGTGTGAAGGGTTGTAAGTCAGTGCCCTGATAGTCAATTACAGTTGTCACTTCAGTTGTTTTCTCGTCCGTTCGTGGGAGGATTTCCCGATGGGATCGAATGGCAGTTTCTCGTTCGGCCGCATGCTCAAGAACCTGTTCGGAAAGGCCGAGTCGGTGTCGGAGCGCGGATCCGTGAAGTGGTTCGACGCGCAGAAGGGTTTCGGGTTCATCGAGCGACCGGACGGTAGCGACATCTTCGTCCACTACAGCGACATCATCGGCAGTGGCTTCCGCACGCTGACCGAGGGGCAGGCGGTCAAGTTCGAGGTCTCGCAGAGCGCCAAGGGTCCCCAGGCCGTGAAGGTCGAGCGGCTGGAGTAGCCCCCGCCCCGCTCCCGCTCCCTCTCGAGGGGCCGGTCGCGACTCGACCGGCCCCCTTTTTTTCACGCCTCCCAATCCACCCAGCGGACCAGGTCGACGAGCCCGGGCCGCCCGTCCCGGCGCCAGTCGGCCGGAGGCCGTTGAAGCCGCCCGAGCGGCGCCACGCGCTCAACGCCCGCGAGGGCGAGCGCCGCGGCCAGCGGCTCGACCCGCGCCGGCGGGCCGGCCACGCCCACCGCCGCTACCAGACCCCGGCGCCGCTCGCAGAGATCCGCCGCGTCCTCGGCCCGCTCGACCGGCGCGAGGATCAGGATCCGCGGGGCCGGCGGGGGCTCCGGGGCTCCGGCCCGGACCCGCCACTGGACCGACCACCCGGCGGCGGCATCCCCCACCGTGAGGCCCGCCGCCCCCGCCGCCCGCTCGACCCCCGCCAGGGCGAACCACTCGGCCCAGGCGGCACGCTCGCGCGCCGCGCTCTCCCGTCGCGGCGCCGCCGGCCAGCGGTCCTCGCATGCCGCCAGGACCGCCTCGGCCAACTCCTCGCCCCCGGCTCCCTCGATCCAGGCGACGACCGGGGACAGGCACCCCGCCTGGCCGGCGAACGCCACGTCGTCGGCGAGGGCGGCGACGACGCCCCCCCGGTCCTCCGCCAGCGCCTCCCGCGTCACGACCGCCGCCGACAGCCGCGGCCCGTGAGCCACGAGCCTTGCCGCCTCGGGCACGCGGGTCCGGAGCGCGGCGAGGGTCTCGCCCCGTCCCGTCGCCACGACGAGGTCGGCGGCCCCGAGGGCGGCGGCCGCCGCGGGAGAGTCGACCGGCCACGTCGCCACCTCGATCGCCGCGCCCAGTCCGGGATCGACCTCCCGCAGCGTGGCCGCGAAGCGCGCCGCGAGGTCGTCGGCGCCGGTGGCGGGCTTGAGCCAGACCGGCGACTTCACGGTCAGGAGGTCGATCATGTCGCCGACCGGCGTCGTTGGCACCCCGCGCGACGCGAGCGCCACCGCCAGCCGTGGGCCGACCGCCCGGCGACGCGCGCCCCCCAGCTCCACGAATCCGTCGAGTGCGCGCGCGTCTCCGAGCTCGCCGTCCACGCGGGCGAGGAGCGTCTCCGCCGTCCACGCGGCGAACCCGGCGTCGAGGACCTCGGCGATCGCTCGCTCCGGGACGCCGTGATGGACGGCCAGCGCTTCCTCCCCCTCGCGCCGGGCGGAATCGGCGGGGTCGCGCCATCGGGCGGCGACCGTTTCCAGCGCCGCCGCGATCTCCCGCACCGGCCGCTCCCGCAACGCCTCCCCGGCGCGCGCCAGCTCGGCGCACCGGGCGCGCGCCGGGCCGGACTCGTGCGGCTCGGGGCTCACTCCCCCGCCAGCCAGAGGTCGGCCGCCAGCGAGCATCCCCGCGCCTCCGCTCCCGGCTCCCGGCCGCGCAGCTCGAACTCCGCCGGGCCGAGCCGCGCACCGAGGTCGCTGGTCTGGAGCGCGACCGCGCTCCCGCGGTTCGCCAGGTCGTAATGGACCACCGCGCCGACCTCTCCGTCCGCCAGCTCGCGGCCCGTCTCGGGCTCGACGATCCGTACGCGAGCCCACGGCGGGACGACGAGGCCGCTCCCCGGGCTCGCGTCCACACCCAGCGCGCGCCGGCCCCGGGGGTCGTAGTACTGGGTGGAGAGCTCGGTCATGCCGTACTCCGCGACCTGGAGCGCCGGGCCGATCCCCAGGGTCCGCTCGATCGCCGCCGCGAGGCCACCCGGGTCCGCGTCCCCCCGGACGCCCTTGAACCCTCCCGTCACCATCGCCCGGCTACCGGCCGCCAGCGCCCACGACTCCGGCGCCAGCGAGGACACGACGTGGTGGAAAGCCAGCGCGGTGCCCGCCACGAGCACGGGCTCGCCGTCGGACCGCGCGCGGTCGAGCGCGGCGGCCAGGATCCCCGGGTCGAACCCGCCCGACCCCGGCCCGTCCGTCAGGAAGAACGCCGACCCCGGCGCTCCGAACGCCTCGCGGAACACGGCGAACATGTGGACGAGCGACGAATCCGGCGCATCCCCCGGCGCCGGGCTCAGGAACAGGCAGCGGATCCGCTCGCGGTCCGGCAGCAGGAATCGCCGCCCCGACTGCAGCGCCGCCGCGTTGTAGAGCGCGAGCGAGTCGAACGCGTGGACGCCGCGCGTCGCCTGTGTCGTGCCGGAGGTGCGAAACGCGGCTCGCTCCTCGGCCTCGGGGAACGTCGTCCACCTCCCGACCTTGAAGGCCCCCGTCGGCACCGGGGGGATCATCGCCCACTCCGTGACGTCGGCGGGCGCTCCCACTCCCTGAAGGAGGCAGAACTGGCGGTACACGGGGTTGAAGCGATGCTGGTGGGCGAAGACGTCGCGGGCGAGGCGATCGAACTCGGCCTCCGTCAAGGGGTCGCGCCAGCCGCGGCCGATGGCCTCCAGGATCTCGGGGTCGAGCCGGGTGACCTCGCGCTGACGGGCCGCGTCGAGACCGGACGTCAAACGCCGCGCGCGGTGGGTGACCAGATGTGCTTGTGAAGCTGGAGCTGGAGCCGCACGGGCAACCGGTCGGCGAGGATCCACGCGGCCATCGCGGCCGGGTCGAGCCCGCCCCACTCCGGCGAGAACAGCACCGCGTGCCGGTCCGCGAGGCCATGCTCGCCCACGACTCCCCGCGCCCACTCGTAGTCCGCACGGTCACAGATCACGAACTTGATCTCGTCCGCGGCATCCAGGTGCCGCAGGTTCTCCCACCGGTTCCGTCCCACCATCCCGCTGCCCGGTGTCTTGAGATCCATGATGACCCGCACGCCCTCGGGGACGTCCTCCACCGGCCAGGCCCCGCTCGTCTCCAGCAGCACCTCGTGACCGGCGGCAAGCAGCCGCTCCAGGAGCGCGATCGTCTCCCGCTGGATGAGCGGCTCCCCGCCCGTCACCTCGACCAGGCGGCACCCGTGGCCCCCCACCTCCGCGACGATGTCGTCGAGGGAGCGCTCGCTCCCTTCGAAGAACGCGTATTCGGTGTCGCAGTAGCTGCACCGGAGGTCGCAGTAGGTGAGGCGGACGAAGACGCAGGGACGGCCGGCGTGCGTGGACTCGCCCTGGATGGAGTGGAAGATCTCGTTGACTCGCAACGGCATAGCCTGAAATCTACGCCGCCTCGCGGCCGCGACCAAGCGCCTCAGCCGTCTTCCAGGAACTCGAACCGGTAGTTGGACAGGACGCGCCGGGCGACCATCCGCCCGAGCTCCCGCGCCCGATCGACCGCCTCGGGGGTGAACTCCAGCGGGTCGAGCATGCGCAGGATGTGATTCTCGGCGGCGATGTCGGGATCGGGGTACACGCGAATCCGCACGTGGTCGATCCAGGCCATCGATTCGAACGCATCGGTCAGCTTCCGGAGGACCTCGGGGCCACAGCCGGAGCCCCCCAGGATCTCCCGGCTCGCGTGATAGAGCGCCAACTGGGTCCGGTGCGCCCGCATGACATCGTCCTGCTTGGCATCCCGGCTCTGCGCGGTCTTCTGCTGGTGGATCGCCGAATATCCCAGCTCCGAGAGCGAGCGGAAGCCGTGGAGATACTTGTAGGGCGCGCTGATCGAGGAGACGATCACGAGATCGGCCCCGCTCTCCTCGGCCACGTCGGTCGTGAACGGGTTCCGATCCTCCCCGTCCAGCACCTCCACCGTGTAATGCCCGAGGCGATAGGGCTCTCCGGCGGCGTCCTCCAGCGTCACGGGCTGGTAGAAGGGATAGCTGGCCATCGAGCCGATGGCGGCCCGCGCCATCGGCACCCCGCGGATCCGCAGCGACGTGTTGCGGGTGTGGGGGTCTCCCCGGAACCTGGCCAGGATCGGGTGCCCCGGGTCCACCCCACCCTCTTCGAACGCCCGGACGATCTTGCGTCCCTCCGACCCCAGGATCAGGTGGATCGCCTCGGGACGGACGGGCTGTTCGCGGAACAGCTCGAGGATCCGCGCCTCGCGCTCACCGAGGATCAGCGTCACCGGATGGTTGAGGTCCACCGCCAGGATGGCGGCCTCGGTGCGAAGATCCTCCCAGTCGCGGCCGCGCAGCACCTCGTCCCGCAGGTACTCCCCGATCGGCTCCAGCGTCCACAGGGGGAACAGCACGTTCACCGTCGACTCCGCCGCCCACGATTTCCAGGTGCGCCGCGAGGACCACGACGCCCGCGGGCCCTCGCGCGACCAGTCCAGCAGCTTGCGGCTCAACCCCTTCCCCTGGCCCAGGAGGCTGGCGTCGAAGCGCTCCATCCGAGACATCCCTTCCGCCATCGTTCCGAGCAGATCGTCCCGCCCCACGCCGGCGCACGCCGCGGTCACGAAGAACGCGCCGGCGGAGGAGCCGACGGCGAGGTCGATCCCCGGGGGACCGGTCTCCCGCGGCTCGGCGCGGTCGCGGAAGCCCGACCGCAGAACGAAACCCCGCTCCTCGAGCACCTCGAGGACGCCGAAATGGTACGCCACCGCGGGCACGAACCCCCCCAGGAACTTGCCCGCGATCATGCGGGGGCGAGCCACCGGAACCGGTTCGTTGAACACTGCGACCTCCGTCGAGGGGGCGATCCGCGTCGATGGCTCGGGGACGGTGCGGGCACTACGTTAGTCGGACCCCCTCGAACCTGCTATCGCTCAAGGAGGCTTCATGGCTCGCTCGCTCGTCGCGCTCCTCGCTCTGCTTCTCGTCGCCGGGTGCCAGAACGAGGGCGGGACTTCAGCCGGGGAGGCGGTGAACGACACCCTGGCCGCCGAGCCCGCCGGGCACGATCACGTCGAGGAGATTCCCTCCCGCGCCGCGGAGCTGGAGCGGGACGCGGGCTCGAAGCCCCAGGCGGTCATGGACTTCCTTGGGATCGACCGCGACGATCAGGTGGCCGACATCTTCGCCGGGAGCGGCTACTACACGTACCTGCTGAGCGAGCGGGTGGGGCCGACGGGCAAGGTCTGGGCGCAGGGGTTCAGCCCGGGGCTCGCCGCCCGCACCGAGCGCGGCGATCTGGCCGGCGCCGGCAACGTCGAGCTCGTCGACTCCCTCTCGCAGCTCCCGAACGGCGCCCTGGACGCGGCGATCATCATCCGCGGCTACCACCTGTTCCCGGACGCCTCGGTCCTGCTGTCCCAGCTCGACCGCGCCCTCAAGCCCGGCGGGACGGTGGGCGTGGTGGAGGTCCGGCTCGGACAGGACTATGGGCACGACATGGAGACCCACCGGATGGGCGAGAAGACGATCATCGAGGAGTTCCAGCAGCACGGGTTCGACTACGTCGGGGCGAGCGAGGCGCTCTACAACCCCGAGGACCCGCACACCGACTTCATGGAGGGTCAGCGGCACCTCTCCGACCGCATGCTGCTGAAGTTCTCCAAGCCGGGAGCGCCGGCGCCCGCGGCGCCCTCGACGGCGCGGAGCTCGAGCTAGCCGAGGATCAGCGGCCGCCCCCGGGGGGCGGGACCTCGAGCAGGCGGGCGATCTCCTCCGCGTGGAGGTTCACCCAGGCGCCGTAGAAGTTCACCTGGGGCATCTCGACCGGAACCGAGCCGCTCTCCCTGGCCGCGAGGCGGCGGGCCCGCACGGTCGGCGCGCCGAGATGGTAGAGCGTGGCCATCACCCCCGGGTTGTCGCCGATCTCGAGGCCGGCGATCCGGGCATAGGCCCGCCGCGACTGCGCCAGCAGCGCGGCCGCGTACTCCAGGCTGCCCGACACCGTGGTCAGCGCCGACAGTACCTCCTTCACGTCCCGTCGCGACCGTCCCATCGTCGCGGCGACCTGTGGCTCGATCCTGAGGGCGAGCCGGAACGAGACCTGGGCCGGCCCGAGCGTCCACAGGTAGGGAGCGCGCACGCGGTCGCGCTCGGGCTCGAGGCCGGCACCCACGTCGCGCTGGTAGGCCCGCTCCTGATCGGCGACCCACCGCTCGAGGTCCCGCTCTCGGATGGTTCCGAAGACCGCCTGGAACAGGCTCTCTCCGATCGCGTCGATGCGGCCCACGAGGAGGGTCTCCTCCGCGGCCACGATGCCGCCCAGCGCGATCGGGGAGACGTCGAACGCCCGGGCCACCGACACGACCGGCTCGCGATTGCGCGCCAGCCACTGGCGCGCGGATCGGGACATAGGCGTGCGCGCGCGCCGCTGCTCCTCCGGCGGGAGTGACTCCCAGCCGACGTTCCCCACCACCGGAACGAGATCGGTCGGGAGCTCTCCCGATTCCCCGACCGCATCGCCGAACAGATCCGATGTCGGCTCGGGCGACCGCCACCACCAGATCGCTGTCAGCACCAGGACGACCGCGCCGGACACTGCCGTCGCCCACGAGATCAGCCGGCGGCGGCGCCCGGGAGTCACGAACCGCCGGCCAGCAGCCGCAGCAGCCCCAGGTTGACGACGTCCATGTCGTCCTCCTTCGGCGTCTCGAGCACCTTGGGGACGCCCGCGAGGCGCCCGTCCCGCATGATCGTCCGGAACGCCGTCTCGCCGATCTCGCCCTGCCCGATGTGAGCGTGCCGGTCGACCCGGCTCCCGCACGGCTTGCGGGAGTCGTTGAGGTGGAGGGCGCCGAGACGCGCCCGGCCGACCGTGCCGTCGAGCTCGGCCATCAGCCTCGTCCAACCCTCCTCGTCGGAGATGTCGTAGCCCGCCGCGAAGACGTGGCAGGTGTCGACGCACACCCCGAGCCGGCCTTCCTGCTCGACGCCCTCGATGATGCGGGCGAGTTGCTCGAACCGATATCCGACGTTGGCCCCCTGACCCGCCGTCGTCTCCAGCAGGACCCGGGTGCCCTCGTCGGGGACCTTCTCGAAGACGGCGTTCAGCGACGCGGCCACCCGGTCGAGGACCGCGTCCTCGTCGGCGTCGGCGTCCCCGACCGGGTGCATGACCAGGGCCGGGATGCCGAGCCGCTGGCAGGTGCGGATCTCTTCGACGAAGGCCGAGCGCGACTTGGCCCGGACCGCGGCATCGCGGGTTCCCAGGCGGGTCAGGTAGATGTCGTGGGCCAGGACGACCCGGCAGGACGAGGCCTTCCACGCGGCATGGAAGGCGGCTACATCCTCGTCGGACAGATCGCGGCCGCGCCATTGTCTCGGGCTGGAGGTGAAGATCTGGATCGCCGTGCAGCCGAGAGCCTCGCCCCGCGCGAAGGCGGTGTGGAGACCGCCGGCCGTCGACATGTGCGCGCCGAGGAGCGACATGCGCCCGATTCTAGGGGCTTGCACCGGCGGGGCGCCAGCGGCGAACTTCGGGCGCGATGCGGGCCTTGCTCTCCACGATCGCCTTCCTCTTCGTCGCCTCGACCGCCCTCGCCCAGGTCGCGGTGGCGCCTCCGTCGGCGAGGACCGCCCTCGGCCTCACCGTATATGACGGCTTCGCGGTCGTCCGGGAGAGCCGCTCCCTTCCGGGCGGATCGGAACGCTCGATCCTCTGGCCGGAGGTCCCCCCCTCGCTCGACCCCGGAACCGTCATCCTCCGCGGCGACGGGCGCACGCTGGAGATCCGGCGCCAGGCCTGGGAGGCTCCGCTCTCCTCGGGGGCCGCGCTCCGTTCCGCTGTCGGCTCGAGAGTCACGCTGGTGGGCGAGGACGGGTCGCGGATCGCGGCCGTCCTCGAGTCCGCGGACGGTCCCACGTTCCGGGTGGGTGACCGGCTCCTCGTCGCCTGGCCCGGAGCGGTCGAGCTGCCCGCGCCGCCCGACGCCTCGGCGGGAGGGGCGCTGCGCTGGGAGCTCGCCGCCCCCGCGCCCTCTCCTCTCACCGCCGCGTTCCTGGCCGACGGCCTGAGCTGGTCGGCCGACTACACGGCGGTACTGGGAGAGGACTCGATGGCGCTCGACGGCTTCGTCACCGTCGAGAACGGCACCGGCCTCGCCTTCACGGGCGCCCGCCTCCAACTCGTCGCCGGCGAAGTCCGCCGCGTGGCGGACGGCGGCGCCCCGCGACCCGTCGCGATGCGGATGGCCGAGGCGGCCGTCGGCGACGACGTCTCCCGGGAGGCCTTCGGCGACGTGCATCTCTACACCGTCGACGATCCGGTCACGCTGTCGGCCGTCGGCTCGACCCGCATCTCGCTGTTCCACGCTCCGCGCGTCCCGGTGCGGCGGGAATACGTCCTCTACAGCCAGCCCTGGTGGTTCCAGAGCCGCGCGCCGGACCTTCCCGCCACCGAGCATCCGCAGGTGAGGCTCGCCTTCGAGAACCGGAACGTCGCGGGCGGCGACGACCCGCTGCCGGCCGGGGTGCTCCACACCTGGCGGGCGGACGACCAGGGCCGACTCCAGTTCAGCGGCGAGGCGGCGATCCCCCACACGCCCTCCGGTGAGGAGGTCGTGGCCACGATCGGCGCCGCCTTCGACATCGTGGCCGAGCGCGCGCAGACCGATTACCGCCAGCTGGATCCGCGCACCTTCGAATCCGCCTGGCGGATCGAGATCCGCAATCGCAGCCGGTCGGCCGCTTCGGTCCTGGTCGTCGAGCGGATGCCCGGTTTCGAGTGGACGATCGTCGAGGAGAGCCGTCCGCACGAGCGGATCGACGCCCAGGTCGTGCGCTGGACCGTGCCGGTCCCCGCGGGTGGCTCGGCGACGCTCACCTACCGGGTTCGTGTGACGCAGGGTTGAACGCCTTCGCAGGTCGCTCGGTCTATTCGCCGTGAACTTCTGGGAAGCGCTCTCCTCCGCCCTACAGTCCCTGCGCGCCAACAAGCTGCGGTCATTCCTCACGCTCCTCGGGATCATCGTTGCCGTGACGTCGATCATCGCCGTCGTCACCGTGATTCAGGGACTGGACTCCAAGGTCTCCGAGCTCGTCACGGGCCGCGGCGCGGACGTCTTCATCCTAGACCGCATCGGCACCAGCGAGGCGTTCAGCTCGCAGGCGATGATCGAGGCCATGCGACGCCCCGAGCTGACCGCCGACGACGCGCAGGCGCTCGCCCGCGAGGGCAGGTCGCTGGCCTACGTGGCCGCCGAGGCGAACCAGCGGGAGGACGTCTGGGGCGGCAGCCGCAGGGTCGAGGACATGAACATCCGCGGCGTGGGTCCCGAGTACCCCTATCTGTCGACGTTCGAGATCGCCCGCGGCCGTCACCTGTCGCCGCTGGAGATCGAGCGCGCGCGTCCGATCGCCGTCATCGGCCAGGATGTCGCCCGGGAGCTGTTCCCCACCCGCGATCCGCTCGGCGAGACGATCCGCGTGCGCGGACGTCATTTCACGATCGTCGGCGTGGCCGCGGTCCAGGGCTCCACGTTCGGTGTCACCCAGGACGACTTCGTCGTCGTGCCGCTCACCACGTGGCAGAAGATCTTCAGCCGGCGGCAGAGCGTGAGCATCTCGATCAAGGCCGCCGACCCGGACGACATCCAATCCTCGATCGACGAGACGCGCATGATCATGCGCCTCCGCCACAATCTCCGGCCGTCGGAGCCCGACGACTTCGGCTTCATGACCACCCAGGAGCTGCTGGATCTCTACCGCAAGATCACGACCGGCATCTACTCGGCGCTGGTGGGCCTGGTCGCGATCTCCCTCGTCATCGGCGGCATCGTGGTCATGAACATCATGCTGGTGGCGGTGACCGAACGGACGCGCGAGATCGGCATCCGAAAGGCGATCGGAGCGCGCGCGGTGGACATCCAGCGCCAGTTCCTGACCGAGGCGGTGATCCTCTCCGCGATCGGCGGACTGGCGGGGGTCGCTCTGGGCTTCGCGATCGCGATCCTCATCTCGCAGATCACGCCGCTCCCCTACGCGTTGCGCTGGTGGTCGATCGGACTGGGCATCGGGGTCTCGTCGCTGGTCGGGATCGCGTTCGGCATCTATCCCGCCGCCAAGGCCGCGCGCCTGGACCCCATCGTGGCGCTGCGCCATGAGTGACGCGGGGCGGCCCACTCTCGGCTCGCGTCTCCGGGAGCACCAGGGGCTGACCCAGATCCGCGAGAGCGCCCGCATGGCGCTGGACACCATCGTGACCCACAAGCTGCGCTCGTTCCTGACGATCCTCGGCATCGTGATCGGCGTCACGGCGATCGTCGGCATGACGTCCCTGGTGCGTGGCCTCGACGAGTCGATCGTCGGCGACATCAAGGAGATCGGGGCCGACCATCTGTACATGCGGAAGTGGGGCGGGCGGATCGTGGCGAGCGAGCGCGAATACCTGCGACTCGAGCGGCGGCCGGAGATTACAGAGGCCGACGTGCGGGCGATCGCGCGCGAGATCTCGACGGTGCAGAACTACGACGTCATGCTCGGCACGGGCCCGTTCCCCGTCCACCGGCAGATCTCCTACCGCGCCAACACTACCGACGAGGACATCCTGGGGGTCAGCGAGCAGTACCCCATCGTCAGCGCCGCGGACATCGAGTCGGGGCGGTTCTTCACCGCCAGCGAGGTGCGCAACGCGACCCGTGTCGTCGTGCTCGGAAAGGGGGTCGTGGAGGTTCTGTTCCCGCATATCGACCCGGTCGGCAAGGCGATCCGGCTGGGAGGGCTTCCCTACACGGTCATCGGGGTGTTCGAGGAGCAGGCGCTGCTGCTGTTCGGCCAGACCAAGGACGAGCGCGTGGTCATCCCCTACACCGCCCTGCACCGGGATTTCGAGGGTGGCTCCGAGATGGACATCATGATGGTCATCGTGCCCTCCAGCTCCGAAGTCCTGGACGCGACCCGTGACGAGCTGACGTTCCTGATGCGCAGCCGCCACAACCTGCGACCGGGCGAGGAGAACGACTTCGATATCGTCACGCAGTCGAACTTCCTCGACCTCTGGAATCAGATCACCGGCTCCATCTTCCTGGCGATGATCGTCATCAGCTCGATCGGGCTGATGGTCGGCGGGATCGGCGTGATGAACATCATGCTGGTGAGCGTCACCGAGCGCACGCGGGAGATCGGCGTCCGGAAGGCGCTGGGCGCGCGCCGCCGCGACATCCTGTGGCAGTTCCTGATCGAGGCCGTCGTGCTGACCGGCATCGGCGGGGTGTTCGGGGTGCTGATCGGGAGCGGACTCGGAGCCGGTGTCGCCAAGCTGATCGACTTTCCGGTGTCGCTCCCGCTCTGGTCGTTCGTCGTCGGCGTCGGATTCAGCGCCGCGATCGGCATCTTCTTCGGGCTGTTCCCCGCGAGCAAGGCTGCCAACCTCGATCCCATCGAGGCGCTCCGGTACGAATAGCCCCGGGGCGGTCCGGCCCTCAGCGCTCGGGGACCGCGAGCTGGATCCCCTCCTGCACCGCCCGCCGCTGGAGCGCGTTGGCGCTGTCCACGAGCGCGTTGTGGGTGTCGACCAGCGCCGAGTACCGGGCATAGACGCGCTGCATCTCGGCCAAGACGGCGTTGTGCGCGGAGACGGCCTCGTTGTGGCGGTCGATCTCCCCCAGATACTGCCGGTGCTGCGGCGTGGGGAGCCTCCCCCCCACGGCCTGGCGCTCCCAGTGGCCGAGCCGCTCGCTGGCGCTCGCCAGGGCGCGCTTTTCCCCCGCCAGCCGGTCGTCCAGGCGGGCGAGAAGCTGTTTCAGGGAGTCGATCCGGGTCGCTCCCACCTCGATCTCTCCCTGCATGGCGGCCCAGGCCTCCCGCTCCGGTGCCTGCCCCCGCCACCGGACCCAGCCCAGCGCCAGGAACGCCAGCACGAACGCGGCGGTCAGGAGCAGGAAGACGCGGAACTGGCGGCTGTTCCTCACCGGACGCGGGTCCCGGCCGCTTCGCCGCCGAGGGCCGTCAGCTCGCGCTCGACGGCCGTCCACTGCTCCATCAGCCGCTCGACGCGGCCCGCCACCTCACGCTCCTCGGACTCCAGCGCACGCACATCCTCGTGCTCGGTCCCCGCATAGAAGCCGGGATCCGCGAACCGGGCGTGGATCTCCGCCAACCGGGCCTCGGCCTGGTCGACCTCCTCCAGCAGCCGATCGCGCTCCGCGGAGAGATCCGCCGCGCGCCTGCGGCGCTCCCTCTCTGCGGCGCGATCCGCGGGAGCGCCTTCCGGGGCGCGCGCTGGCCGCTCCCGCGCCGTGCGCTCGCGCAACGCCCGGGATGAGACGGACTCGGCGTCCAGGTGGTCGTCCCCGCACACCTCCACGTACTGGTCGTACGACCCGTGGAAGTCGCGGATGCCGTCGGGGCGGATCTCCAGGATCCGATCCGCGACCTCGCTGACGAACCAGCGGTCGTGGCTGACGAGGATCGCCGTGCCGTCGAAGGCCGCCAGCCCCTCGACCAGCGACTCGATCGCCTCGAGGTCGAGGTGATTGGTGGGCTCGTCGAGGACCAGGACGTTGGGCTTCTCGACGGCCAGGCGCGCGAACACGAGCCGCGCGGCCTCGCCGCCGGAGAGCTTCCCCACCGGCTTCAGCGCCTCGTCGCCGGAGAAGAGGACCAGGCCCAGCTGACCGCGGACGAAGCCGATCCCCTCGCCGGGGCTCGCGTCCCACAGCCAGCTCTCTGCCGTCTGACGGCCGTCCCCGAGCTGCTCGCGATGGTCCTGCGCGAACCATCCGGGGTACGTCTCGTAGCCCCACTCGACCTCGCCCGCGTCCGGCTCGAGCTGGCCGACGAGGATCTTGAGCAGCGTGGACTTCCCGATCCCGTTGGGGCCCAGCACGGCCAGCCGGTCCCCCCGCTTGACCTCCAGGTTGACGTCGGACAGGACCTGGCGGTCCCCGAACGCCTTCGAGATCCCGCGCGCGGTGAGCGCCACCTTGCCGCTCGGCCGCCGTTGACGGAAGCGGAACGTGGGCCAGCGCCGCGAGCTCTGGGGGAGCCTCTCGATCTCGATCTTCTCGATTCGCTTGATCCGGCTCTGGGCCTGGCGCGCCTTGCTCGCCTTCGCCCGGAAGCGGTCCACGAACGCCTGGTGGTCCGCGATCTCCCTCTCCCGCCGCGTGATCTCGGTCTCCTTGCGCTCCCGCTCCTCGCGCTTGGCAGCCTGGAACCGGGTATAGCCTCCCGCGTACAGGGTCACGGTCTCGTAGTCCACGTCGAGGATGTGGGTCGAGACGTTGTCGAGGAACCGATGGTCGTGGGAGATGACGACGGCCGTTCCCTCGAACCCCTGCAGGAACTTCTCGAACCAGCGGATCGAGAGGATGTCGAGGTGATTGGTCGGCTCGTCCAGCAGCAGGACGTCCGGGTCGGCGGCGAGCGTCTGCGCGAGCAGGACGCGCAGCTTGAACCCCCCGGACAGCGTGGCGAGTGGCTCCCGGTGGACGGCGGTCGGGATCCCGAGCCCTTCGAGGATCTCCGCCGCGCGGGCCTCCACGGAGTAGCCGTCGTGGCGCAGCACGACCTCCTCGGCGGCCGAGTATCGCTCGGAGTCGAAGTGGTCGGCCGCCCGCTCCAGGACCTCCTGCTTGACGACGAGCGCATCCCAGAGCTCCCGGTTCCCCATCAGGACGACATCGAGGATCGGGACGGCCTCGTACTCGAAGTGGTCCTGTCTGAGGACGCCCAGCCGGGCGCGGCGCGGGATCGAGACCGTCCCCTCGCTGGGAGGCGTCTCGCCCGCCAGGATCCGCAGCAGCGTCGACTTGCCCGAGCCGTTCGCCCCTACGAGCCCGTAGCGGGACCCCTCCGACAGCTGCAGCGACACCCCGCTGAACAGGGTCTGGTCGCCGAACGACTTCGACAGGTTCGAAACCGTGATCATCGACCTAGAAACCGGTTTATTAGATCGGTCATAACACGCTCCAGAATCATATTATACCACTCTACACGATGTCGGGTTCCGGAGCGGACCGGTGGGATTCCGGTGCCCAGGCGACCCCTCAGCGGCCGACCGCGAGCCCCGCGGACGGGACGAGCGGGGAGCCTGCGGCGCAGGCCGCGAGGAGGAGAGCGATCCGCACCGCTACAGCGCGAGCGCGTCGATTGGAGTCATCGAGAGGGCCGCCGCGGTCCGCGGGGTCATCTCGCGTCCCTCCGACAGGGCGCGCTCGAGCTCCGCTTCACCCAGCGCCTCCCGGCAGGCCGCCTCGGCCGTCGCCACCGATCTCTCCTCGAGGGGGCTCGTCGAGAGACTCGCGCGGCGGTGCATCTCCCGCCCCGCCCCCAGCAGGACCGCGGCCCGCCGGTGATGTCCCTCGGCCGAGTCCACCGTCGCGAGCGCCAGGATGGTGATCGCCATGCCGGGCTCGTGGCCCAGCTCCTCCTCCCCGCGGAGCGCCTCCGCGAACAGCTCCCGCGCCCGTCCCCGGTCGCCGCGCTCCCGCGCCACCACCCCCAGATAGTAGAGGGACCAGACGCCACCGGGACGGGACCCCAGCTGCTCGAACTCCCGTTGGCTCTCGCGGAACAGCGCCTCGGCCCGATCCAGATCGCCTTCCTCCACCGCGATCGTGCCCAGGTACTGCAGCGAGAACGCGTAGGTGACCGGGCTCCCTTCCCGGCGCGACACTTCCAGCCCCCGCTCGAAGAAGGAGCGGGCGGTCTCCCGGTCGCCGCGCGCGGCGTACAGGTCGCCGAGATTGAGCAGGGCGCCACCGTGCCCGAACGTCCCTCCGACCTCCTGGTAGATGCCGAGCGCCTCGCGGAACATCGCCTCCGCCTCGTCCAGCTCCCCGTGGCGACGCTTCAGGTTGCCCAGGTTCATGAGCGCCCGCGCGACCCCCTTGGAGTGGCCGAGGGTCCGGTAGAGCGCCAGGCTCTCCTGGAAGTTCGCGGCCACCTCCGGGCTGTTGTCGCCTCCGATCTGGCGGAGCCGCCCGCACAGGTTGAGCGCCCGCGCGCGCGCGGGTACCGACAACGCCTCACCCTGCGCCAGTGCCTGGTCCAACCAGTCACGGCCGTCCTGGAGGCTCAGGGCGCCAGTGCGGAACCACAGCGCCGGAATCGCCGCCGACAGCCGGACCACCAGGTCCGCCGCGCCCTGATCCAGTGCCCACCGGATCGCGGCCCGGATGTTCGCCACCTCGAGAGCAAGCCGGTCCAGTCGGCTGGTCGCATCCTGGCGGGCTGGCATCAACTCATCGAAGTGCTCCGCCATGGTGGCGAAGTGCTCTGCGTGGCGCCGTCGCCACCGATCGGCCTCGCCACTCGCCTCCAGGCACTCGACCCCGAACGCGAGGACGGTGCGCAGGCGCTCGAAGCGGGGCTCTCCCGTGGAGGTCGGCCGCTGCTGGAGCAGACTCTTGTCGATCAGCGACGACAGCCCGTCGAGGACGGGCAGGGGATCCTCCGCCGGCGAACAGATCTCCTCGGCGGAGTCGAGCGCGAAGCCGCCGTCGAACACGGCCTGGCGGCGGAACAGCGCCTTCTCCTCCGCGTCGAGCAGCTCGTAGGACCAGGCGATCGCGTTTCGGAGCGTGCGATGACGGTCCGGCACGTCCCGCGCCTTCGACGTCAGCAGATCGAAGCGCCGCTCGAGCCGCCGCAGGATGGCCTCCGGCGCGAACAGCTGGACCCGCGCCGCCGCGAGCTCGATCGCCAGCGGGAGGCCGTCCAGCTGCCGCACGATCGCCACGAGCGTCCGGGCGTTGCCCTCGTCGAGCTGGAAGTCAGGCCGCTTCGCCTGGGCCCGCTCCACGAACAGGGTCACCGCCTCGTTGGCTTCCAGGACATCGAGATCGTCCCCTTCGCCGGGGACGTACAGGGGGCCCACCGGAAACTCGTGATCCCCCTGGATGCGGAGAGCCGCCTGGCTGGTGACCAACACGGTCAGGCGCGGCGCGGCGCGGAGGATCTGGCCGATGCGCGGCGCCGCTTCGACGATCTGCTCGAAGTTGTCCAGAACGAGCAGGAGCTCGCGTTCGGCCAGCCACGTACCCAGAGCAGACTCCGCGGACTCCCCACTCTCCGGGGTCACGCCGACCGCTTCGAGGATCACGGCCGCCAGCCGGTCCGGCTCCCGGACGGACGTCAGGTTGACAAAGAACACCCCGTCCCGGAAGGCGTCGATGATATCCGCCGCCACCTGCAGGGCGATCCGCGTCTTCCCCACCCCTCCCGGTCCGATCAGGGTCACGAGACGGGTGCCCCCGCGAAGCACGAGCTCGCGCACGGCCTTGAGCTCCCGCTCCCGACCGACCAGCGGCGTGGCCTGAGCCGGCAGGTTGTGGGGGCGGACGTCGAGCGTTCGCAGCGGAGGGAAATCGGCCTCCAGGTCGGAGGCCACGAGCTGGAAGATCCGCTCCGGCTGCGCCAGGTCCTTCAGGCGCCGCTTCCCCAGGTCCCGCAGCGCGATTCCTTCCGGGAATCGGTCTTCGACGATCCGCTCCACCGCCTGGCTGAGCAGGATCTGACCACCGTGGCCCGCCGACAGGATCCGCGCCGTCCGGTTGAGCGCCGGCCCGAAATAGTCCTCGTCGCGCTTCTCGGCATCACCGCAATGGAGCGCGACGCGGACACGGATCGGGTCGGGAGTCTCCCAGGTCTCGGCCCGCAGCGAGCGCTGGATCGCCAGCGCGGCTTCGATCGCGCGGGCGGCGTCGGCGAAGACGGCGTGGAACGCGTCCCCCACCTCCTTGAAGACGACCCCGCCGGAGGCCGTTATCACGTCCCTCAGGACGCGGTCGTGACGCTCGAGGGCGTGCCGCATGCGGTCGCGATGACGCTCCCACAGGTCGGTACTGCCTTCGATGTCCGTGAACAGGAACGTGACCGTTCCCGCCGGGATGCTGGACTGAGGGGAGTTCACGAGTGCATGGCAGGATCGAGGGACGACAGGATCGGGGTCAGCCGGCGACCTGCGATCCCGGCACGATCACGTTCGAGCCGTCCACCAGACGCAAGAGGGCCTTCCTTCCTCCGTCGTAGTCGTCCGCCCAGGCGAGCACGGGGACCGTCTCGCCCCGGTACCGGACCTTGTCCACCGGGACCGCCGCTCCGTCGGACAGGGCATGCCGCCAGAAGGGGTTCTCCGCCTTCTCCTCGCCCACGGTCGAGGGGGGGCCATGGCCGCACCACAGGACGGTCTCGTCCGGCAGGTCGTCGAACACCTCCCGCACGGTCTGGAACAGAGCCGCGGCGCTCGCGCCCTCGCCGTCCGTCCGGCCGCTGCCGAGCCGGAACAGGAAATCGCCCACGAAGATATGCTCCTCGATCTGGAAGCTGACGCTGTCGGCCGTGTGGCCGGGCGTGGCCTGGACGAGGATGCAGCGTGCCCCGAAGTCGAGCGCCTCGCCTCCGGAGACCGGCCGATCGACCGGGAACGACCCCCCCGGTGCGCCGGCCACCTCGCCCCCTGCGAGCTCGACCAGGGCCTCGACGCCGGCGCAGTGGTCGGGATGGCCGTGAGTGACGAGGATCCACCGCAGGTCGCCTCCCCATTCCGCCGCGGCGGCCGCCAGGTCGTCCACCCGGTCCCCGGGGTCGACGATCGCCAGCGCTCCGGTGTCGTTGTCCTTCACCAGGAAGCCGTTCGTCAGCAGGCTGTTCAGCACGAAGCGGCGCACGGTCACCTTGTGGCTGACCACGACGTCGTCGCGAGGCGGGGGAGACGCGCTCATCGCTCGACGACCCCGTTGGCCGCCCCCACCTCGGCGATCGCCTCGACCGCGCGGCTCAGCTCGTCACGGGTATGCGCCGCGGAGATCTGGCACCGCAGCCGGGCCTCGCCCTTCGGGACGACCGGGAAGCCGAACCCCGAGACGTACACGCCCCGCTCGAACAGCTGGTCCGAGAGCCGGATCGCCAGGGCCGTGTCGCCCACGATCACGGGCACGATCGGGTGCACCCCGTCCGGAACCTCGAAACCGCGCTCTCGCAGCGCCCGGCGGAACCAGCGGGTATTCTCCCGCAGGCGCTCGACCAGGCCGGGATCCTCGTCGAGCAGATCGAAAGCGGCGAGCGATGCCGCGACGATCATCGGCGGAAGCGCGTTGGAGAACAGATAGGGACGGGATCGCTGACGCAGCGCTCCGACCACCGCCCGCGGGCCCGCGACGAAGCCCCCTGCCGCTCCGCCCAGCGCTTTGCCCAGCGTGCCCGTCGTGATCGGGACCTCGCCGTGCACGCCCAGCTCCTCGGCCGTCCCCCGTCCGCGCTCGCCCAGCACGCCGGTCGCATGGGAGTCGTCCACCACGAGGAGGGCCCCGTGCTGCCGGCACAGCTCGAGCAGAGCGGGAATATCGGCGAGGGCGCCTTCCATCGAGAACACGCCGTCCGTCACGACCACGCGGTGGCGCGACTCGTCCTGCTCCAGCATGTCGGCCAGCGCGGAGATGTCCGCGTGGGCGTAGCGGTAGCGGGTGGCCTTGCAGAGGCGGATCCCGTCGATGATCGAGGCGTGATTGAGCTCGTCGGAGAACACCGCGTCCTGCTCGTCGAGGATCGTGGCGAACAGCGCTTCGTTCGCGTTCCAGCACGACGTGTAGAGGATCGCGTCGTCGGATTCGAAGAAGTCCGCGATCCGCCGCTCGAGCTCGAGGTGCAGTGAAGCGGTGCCGCAGATGAACCGGACGGACGCCATCCCGAAGCCCCACTCCGCCACCGCCGTGGTCGCCGCCGCGCGGATCCGCGGATGGTTCGCCAGCCCCAGGTAGTTGTTCGAGGTCAGCATGACGACCTCGCGGCCCTCGACCTCGACCTCCGCGTCCTGGGGGCCCTGGAGCTCGCGCTCGACCTTGAACGTGCCCGCCTCGCGCAGCGCGGTGAGCTCCGCCTCCAGGTGCTCCAGCAGTCCGGCGGTGTTATTCCGCGACATTTCCGTTCTTCCCGTGTGGATAGAAGACGACCTTCATCGCCTCGTGGGCGTCGAAGGCCTCCATGCCCTCGACGAACGCCTCCAGACCTTCGTATTCGTGCGACACCAGGGGCCGTACGTCGAGTCCACCGGCCAGCAGCTCCAGCATGCGGTCCCAGGTGGAGAAGATCCGCCGGCCGATGATCGCGTGCAGGGAGAGGCCCTTGAAGATCAGGTCCCGTGCGAAGTGGTGAATCGTCACCGCCTCGCGCGACGGCAACCCGAGCAGCGAGACCGTCCCGCCCATGCGCGCGATCCGGAGGGCCTGGTTGATCGCGGACTCGGCTCCCGACATCTCCAGCACCAGGTCCACGCCGCCGGCGGTCTCGTCGAGGATTCGCTCCTCCACCTCGGCGGCTTCCTCCGTTCCCGACCGCAGGACCACCACGTTGTCCGCTGCCTTCAGCTCGCGCCACTTGCGGGCCCGGGCGATCGCCTTCTCGTTGACGTCGATCAGGTAGACGCGTCTCGCGCGCTCGTGGTGCGCGATTGCCGCGGCCATCGCGCCGATCGGTCCATAGCCCGTGATCGCCACCACGGCCCCCGTGAGATCGTGATCCTGGACGGTGTGCACGGCGTTCCCGAGCGCGTCCAGGAAGGCCCCCACCTCGAGCGGCACGACCGCGGGATCGAGGGGAACGACGTTCCGCGCCGGGACGATGACGTAGCCGGCGAAGGCCCCGTCGCTGTGGAATCCGATGATGCGCGTGTCGCGACAGACGTGCCCCTGACCGCTGCGGCACTGCCGGCAGACACCGCACGTCACGTGCATCTCGGCCGATGCGAACGCCCCTTCCCGGAGGTCGTCCCGTCCCGGCGCCCGGCCGACCGCGTCGATCTCCCCGCAGAACTCGTGTCCGTAGATCCGCGGCGGCACGATCATGTCGCGCACGGTCGGGTCCCAGTGGTAGATGTGGCGGTCGGACCCGCAGATCGCCGTCGCGCGCACCTTCAGGCGCACCTCCCCCTCGCCGGGCGCGGGCACGGCGACCTCACGGATCTCGGTTCCGTCCCGCCCCTCCCGGTCGTCGACCTTGACGACCGCCCGCATGGTCACGCCCCCCTCGCCGCGACATCGCCCACCACCGGATCGAGGGCGTCACCCACCCGATCCAGGTACCGCTCGGCGTCGATCGCCGCGCGACACCCAGCGCCCGCCGCGGTGACCGCCTGCCGGTAGACGTGGTCGTGCACGTCTCCGCCGATGAACACCCCCTCGATATCCGTGAGCGACCGCCCCGGGTCCTTCGGGATCAGGTATCCCAGGGCGTCCATCGGGAGCTGATTCTCGAAGATCTCCGTGTTCGGGACGTGGCCGATCGCCAGGAACACCCCGTCGACCTTCATCTCCCACCGGGCGTCGGTCTCGTGGTTCCAGAGCCGCACGGACTCGACCTGACGCTCGCCCAGGACCTCGGTGAGATGCGTGTTCCACAGGAACTCGATCCGGGGGTGGGTTCGCGCGCGGTCCTGCATGATCTTGCTGGCGCGCAGCTCGTCGCGCCGATGGACGACGATCACGCGACGCGCGAAGCGTGCCAGGAAGAGCGCCTCCTCCATCGCGCTGTCCCCACCCCCGATCACGAGAACCACCTGGTCGCGGAAGAACGCCCCATCGCACGTGGCGCAGGTCGAGACCCCATGACCCAGGAGCCGCTTCTCTCCCGGGACCCCGAGCATCCGGGCGGTCGCGCCCGAGCAGATGATCAGCGCGCGGGCGCGATGCGGCTCGCCCTCGATCTCGATCGCGAACGGTCGCGCGGACAGATCGACCGCCGTGGCATCACCGGCCACGAAGCGCGCCCCGAAGCGCTCCGCCTGGCGCCGCATGTTGTCGATGAGCTGGGGGCCCATGATCCCTTCGGGGAAGCCCGGGTAGTTCTCGACTTCGGTGGTGAGCGAGAGTTGCCCGCCCGCTTCCACCCCCGACACGACCAGGGGCGCGAGGTTCGCCCGAGCCGCGTAGATCGCCGCCGTAAGGCCGGCGCAACCAGATCCCAGGATGATGACGCTCTCGACGGGCGGGGGGACTTCCGTCACTGCGTGGATCCCACCTCCGCGGGCAGCGAGGTGTCGGCCCGTCCTTTGATCTGGAGCTTCGCCAGCCCGATCTCGGCGTCGCGGAACGCGGTGCGGATCCCGACGAAGTGCGCCGCCAGCACCTGCACGGGCAGGACACCCGGGATCTCCACCACCGCCGTGGTGCGGCCATCCGACGCCGCGCGGGTCGAGACCCGGGCGTCCGGCACCACGGAGCGGACCAGGTCGGCCACCTGCTTGTCCCGCGGCCGGTACGATTTGCGGGGATCCGTGCTGAACTCGAGGTCGAAGGGAAGCACGTAGGCGATCGCCGTCTCCGACCAGGCCCCGAGCGGCGCCGGGTCGGAGCTCGACCGCGCCTTCTCCACCTTCCCTTCCAGGACGACCAGGGACTCGGTCGTTTCGATCTCCTGCTCCACCGTCCGCTCGGCGGTCAGGTCGTGCTCGATCGTCACCCCTTCGCGCGTGTCGGTCACGCGGGTCTTGAGGTGATAGCTTCCACTGCCGTTGCCCCGATCCTGCCCCGTCCATTCGGAGACCACCTCGACTGTGGTGGCGGCGAATCCGGGCGCGGTCTGGGCGAACGCGAGCGCGGGCGTCACGAGGACCAGGACGGCCCCCAGGACCGCGTGGCGGGCGAGCTTGAGCCGAAACACGGGCGTTTCCCTCCAGCTAGGGTTAAACGCGACCCGGAGTGGGCGCGTTTTTCGGGTATGGTGGTGGACGACGAACAACGGGGAGCGGACCTCCGCTCCCCGCCGTCGACTGGTTGGCCCGCCTGGACTCGAACCAGGAGTCTCTTGATCCAGAGTCAAGCGTGTTGCCAATTACACCACGGGCCAACCAGGGTCACGAAAGTAGGCCCGCTCGGCGCGAGCGGCAACACCTCGCGGTGCCCGTCACGCCCACGACAGGAGGACCCCTGACAGGGAGCGGTGTCCGCGTTTTGACCGCGTGCATGGGAGGCCTGGCCCTGGCCGCCTGCGACAACAGCAACACCCTGGTCCTGGACCCGAATCCCGCCATCCGCGTCGTCCTCGACGCCACGGCCTGTTCCAGCGTCCAGGCGTGCGGCACGTGCCTGCTCAAGGCCGCAGCTTACGACAAGAACAGCAAGCCGGCCCCGTTCCCCACCCTGATCTGGTCCTCGGGGAACACCTCACGCGCGACCGTGGAGCAGACCGGCCGCGTGAACGGATGGCGGGCAGGAGACGTGACGATCCGGGTCGAGGTGCTGGAGACGGGGGCGTTCGACCAGGTCACGTTCCCGGTGGTCGTGAACCCGAACATCTCCTGCACACCGCCGACCACCCTCATGCCCGCGACGACCCGTGACCCTCGCGGAGACGGGATGTATCTTGTGACCCGAACCGTACAATCCACGGAAGGAAGCTCACGATGAGTCTGCTACGAACCGTTCCCGCGATCTTCGCGGCGGGCATGACCCTCGCGGCCTGCTCGGACGACGGCCCGACCACGATCGAGATCCCGCTGGCGCAGGTGGAGATCACGGCCGGATGCTCGGCGATCGGCGAAGGGGAGAGCTGCCCGATGCAGGCGCGCGGGATCACCGCCGACGGGGAGATCCTGACGAATGCCATTCTGCGCTGGTCCTCCAGCGCCACCGAGATCGTGCAGGTGAACGCTGAGGGTCGAGTCTTCGGGATTTCTCCGGGGAAGGCGACGATCATAGTCGAAGCCGCGCTCGGCGAGGGGTCCGACAGCGCGGAGGTCTTCGTGTTCCCCCGCACCAAGTTCTGACCTGGCGGCGGCTCAGCGCGTGCGTTTGAGCGCGGCGCGCTGGGCGCGCGCCTCGACCGCCAGCCGGATCAGGCGGTCGCAGAGCTCCGGGTAGGGGACGCCCGTCGCCTCCCACAACCTCGGGTACATGCTCATCTGCGTGAAGCCCGGGATCGTGTTGATCTCGTTCAGCCAGATCGAGTCGGACCCGGCCTCGAGGAAGAAGTCGACCCGCGCCATCCCGCGCGCGTCGATCGCCCGGAAGGCGGCCACCGCCAGCTCCCGCACCCGGGACGCAATCGTCTCCGGGATCTCCGCCGGGACCACGAGCCGCACCGCGTCGTCGAAGTACTTGTCCTCGTAGTCGTAGAACTCGTGGCCCGGGACCACCTCGCCCACGACCGAGGCGCGAGGGTCCTCGTTCCCGAGCACCCCGCACTCGAGCTCCCTTCCCACGATCGCCTTCTCGACCAGGATCTTCGCGTCGTAGGTCGCGGCATCCTCGACCGCCGGGCCCAGCTCCTCCATCGAATGTGCCTTCCCCACCCCGATCGAGGAGCCGCTGTTCGCGGGCTTGACGAAGCAGGGAAAGCCGAGTCGGGCGGCGACCTCGCCTTTGACTCCTGCGGCGTCCCGCTCCCAATCGCTCCGGCGGAAGACCCGGTACCTGCCCACCGGGAGCCCGGCCGCCGACCACACCGCCTTCGCGATCTCCTTGTCCATGCCGACGGCGCTGCCGGTGATCCCGGCCCCCACGTACGCCACCCCGGCGAGCTCGAACAAGCCCTGCAGCGCACCGTCCTCGCCGGTCTGGCCGTGGACCAGGGGAAACAGGACGTCGAGCGGAGGCATGTCGGCCGGCGCCCGCTCGCCCGGCCTGATCAGCCGCCCTCCCCGGCCCGGATCGGCGAGGAGAGCGACCGTCTCCGTGCTGGGAGGCTCGCCCTCCAGCGCGCCGGCCGCCTCGGCCCGCTCGATCAGGCGCTCCACCGCGTCGGAGGCGACCAGCCAGCGGCCCTCCTTGGTGATCCCGATCTGGACGATCTCGTACTTCCCGGGATCCAGCGCGCCGAGAACCGAGCGGGCGGACATGAGGCTCACCTCGTGCTCGCTCGAGCTTCCCCCGAACAGCACCCCCACGCGGAGCTTGCCGGCGCTCACGCGTCCGCCAGCACGGAGAGCAGGAAGCGGTGGGTCTCCGGTCCCCCGGCGGCGATCCAGCCGGTCCCCCGGTGGCCCGCCCCGCCCTTCCAGTCGCTCACCCGGCCGCCGGCCTCGAGCACGAGCAGCTCGCCGGCGGCGATGTCCCACGGACTCAGGCCTGTCTCCCAGAAGCCGTCCACCCGCCCCGCCGCGACGTAGGCGAGGTCCAGCGCGGCCGAGCCGGCCCGCCGCATGTCGCTCGACCGCAGGAACAGCTCCCGGAAGGCGCGCAGATACCGGTCGATCTCCGCGGGTCGCCGGAACGGGAAGCCGGTGGCGAGGAGCGGCCCCTCGTCGGCCGCCTCCGCGACCGTCAGACGCCGGGCATCGGCGGGATCTCCCCGATCCAGCCAGGCGCCGGCGCCGGCGCGCGCGCTGAACCATTCCCCGCGCACCGGATCGACGACGAGCCCGGCCAGCGGCGTCTCTCCTTCGTAGAGAGCGATCGACACCGCGAACATCGGGAACCCGTGGACGTAGTTGGCGGTGCCGTCGAGCGGATCGACGATCCAGCGCAGGCCGGAGGTGCCGCTCCGGCCGCCCGACTCCTCGGCAACGATCGCGTGCTCGGGAAACGCCCGCGAGAGCCGCTCGACGATCCGCCGCTCGGACTCCCGGTCCGCCTCCGTGACCAGGTCGCGCGGGCGCTTGCGCGTCGCCTCCGCTCGCCCGGTCGTCGCCCAGGCCGCGAGCAGCACGTCGACCGCCTCGCCTGCCGCCTCACGGGCCACCGCCAGGGCCTCCTCGGCATCGCTCGCGTCAGCCACCGCCGCGAGCCTCGAGGACGCGAGCGCGGACGTGGGCGATCGCCTCCTGCGGCGAGAAGCGGGCCGCGTCCTTCCGCGCCCGCCGGCTCGTCACCTCGACGACCCCGTCCTTGAGCCCACGGTCGCCCACGACGATCCGCCACGGGACGCCGATCAGATCCGCGTCGGCGAACTTGGAGCCTGCCCGGTCCGCCCGATCGTCGAGCAGCGCTTCGAGGCCCTCCGCGCGGCAATCGTCGTAGATCCGCTCCGCGACTTCGACGACCTCCGGCGAGTCCATGTTGAGAGGGATAACCTCCACCTCCCAGGGAGCGATCGCGACCGGCCACACGATCCCGTGCTCGTCGTGGTTCTGCTCGATCGCGGCCGCCACCGTGCGGGTGATCCCGAGCCCGTAGCACCCCATGAGGAACGGGCGCTGCCGGCCCTCCTCGTCGAGGAACGTGGCGCCCATCACCTCGCTGTACTTCGTGCCGAGCTTGAAGATGTGGCCCACCTCGATGCCGCGGGTCCCGTCGAGCGGCGCCCCGCACCGCGGACACGGATCGCCTCCTACCAGGCGCACGGCGTCGATCCAGGCGTCGGGCTCGACGTCCCGTCCGATCTCGAGCCCGGTGACGTGGAAACCGGTCCGGTTCGCCCCGGCGACGAGGTTTCCGCGCCCGGCCAGGGAGTAGTCGGCGACGACGCGAACCTCTGGCGGCAATCCGTGCGGCCCCGCGAATCCGACCTCCGCGCCCGTGATCTCGCACACCCGGGCCGGCCCGGTCATCTCGACCCTGTCGACCCCCAGCGCCCGCCCGAGCTTCTCCTCCTCGACCTCGCGGTCGCCGCGGACGAGGACCGCGACCGTCTCCCCCGCCGCCTGGAACAACAGCGTCTTGACGAACTCCGCGGGCGCGCGTCCGAGCAGCTCCGACACCTCCTCGACCGTCGTCCGGCCCGGGGTCTCCACCTCCGCCAGCGGCTGGGCGGAGTTCCCCGCCTCGTGCTGCGAGGGAACCGCCTCGGCACGCCCGGACGAGGCGGCGTAGCCGCACGACCCGCAGCTGAACACCAGGCTCTCGCCGGTCTCGGCGAGCACCATGAACTCGTGGTTCTCCTCGCCGCCGATCTCTCCCGACGAGGCCTCGACGTCGCGGAACGCGAGGCCGCACCGCTCGAACACCCGGCCGTATGCGTCGTGAAAGTCGCGGTAGGTGGCGTCGACCGACGCCTCGTCGGCATGGAACGAGTAGGCGTCCTTCATCGTGAACTCGCGGCCGCGCATGACCCCGAACCGCGGGCGGATCTCGTCGCGGAACTTGGTCTGGATCTGGTACAGGGAGAGCGGCAGCTGGCGGTAGGAGCGCACCTCGCTCCGCACGAGGTCGGTCACGATCTCCTCGTGCGTGGGCCCGAGGGCGTACTCACGGCCGTGACGGTCTTCGAGCCGCATCATGAGCGGCCCGTAGAGATCCCAGCGGCCGGTCTCGCGCCACAGCTCGGCCGGCAGCAGGATCGGCAGCAGGAGCTCGATCGCCCCGATCCGGGCGAGCTCCTCGCGGACGATCGCCTCGACCTTGAGGATCACCCGCCGGCAGAGCGGCAGATAGGTGTAGACCCCGCGGGCGAGCGGGCGCAGCATCCCCGCGCGCACCATGAGCCGGTGGCTCGCGACCTCGGCGTCGGCGGGATCCTCCTTGAGGGTCGGGATGAAGGCTCGGGTCCAGCGCATGGGGCCGGAATGTAGGGGAGGCGCGGGGAGGGGTGCTACCCGGCCGCGCGGTCGAGGCCGACCTCATCCCCGGCGGAAGTCACTCTCCTCCCGCATACGCGATCCGGTAGACGACGCCGTTTTCGTCGTCGGAGACGAGCAGCGCGCCGTCCGGCATGACGAGGACGTCGACGGGTCGGCCCCAGTCGTCCTCCCCTTGCAGCCACCCTTCCGCGAACGGCTCGTACGACACCGCCTCGTCGTTCTCGATCCCGACGCGCATCACGCGGTAGCCGATCTTCTCGCTCCGGTTCCACGAGCCGTGCTCGGCGATGAAGAGATCCCCCCGGTACTCCGCCGGGAACATCTCCCCGTCGTAGAACCGGATCCCCAGCGCGGCGACGTGCGGGCCGAGCTTCCGGGCCGGTGGCACGAACTCCGAGCACGGCCGGCGATCCCCGTACTCGGGATCCGGAATGTCGCCCCCGTGACAGAAGGGGTAGCCGTAGTGGCGTCCGAGCTCGGGGACGCGGTTCAGCTCGTCCGGGGGCACGTCGTCCCCCATCCGGTCGCGGCCGTTGTCCGTGAACCAGAGGACTCTGGTGGCGGGATTCCAGTCGAACCCGACGGAGTTCCGCACCCCCTCCGCGACGATCTCCCGCTCCGAGCCGTCGGGACGGATGCGGGTGATCGTGGCGAAGATCGGATCCTCCGACAGGCAGATGTTGCACGGCGCACCGACCGGGACGTAGAGCCACTCCTGGTCCGGATCGAAGCGGATGAACTTCCAGCCGTGGCTGCGCTCGGTCGGATAGTCGTCCCGGATGACGACGGGATCCGGCGGGTTCTCCAGCCGGTCGTCGATGTCGTCGTACCGGAGGATCCGGCTCACCTCGGCCACGTAGAGCGACCCGTCACGCCACGCGACGCCGTTCGGCGCCCGCAGCCCCTCGTCCACCACGTGGACCCGGTCGGCCACCTGGTCGCCGTCGGTGTCGACGACCGCGTGGACCTTGTCCCCCTCGCGCGAGCCCACGTAGAGGACGCCGGCCGGCGAGAGCGTCAGCGAGCGGGCGTTCGGCACGTCGGCCGCGTAGACCGAGATCGAGAATCCCGGGGGCAGGCGGATCGATTCGAGCGGCAGGTCGGTACGCGCGCCCGTCGGACCGCCTCGCTCCTGCGCTCCCGCGCAGCCGGGGAGCAGGAAGAGGGAGAGCGCGAGGAGCGGGAGCGTTCGCAGCGTCATCGGGGATCTCCTATCTTTACGAGGTCGGTCCGAGCAGGTCGTCGAGACGCGCGGCCACCCGCTCGTCGTCCCCGGGGAGGAGGGTCCGCACGTCGATCCACACCGCCTCGTCGGTTACCCGCGCGACGATCGGAGGATCCCCTTCGCGGAGCCCCGCCTCGAGCCGCGACGCCGAGCCGGGAGCCTCCACGCGGACCGCCCAGCCGGGGAGCGGGACCTCGGGCAGCGTTCCCCCGCCAGCCCGGCCGTCGTGCGGAGCGACGCGGCATCGCTGCCGCGCCGCCGGCCCGAGCCGCGCGAGCAGGGCCTCGGCCCGCCGCTCGAGAGCCGCCGTGTCGGCCGCGACCATCGCCCGAACCGGCACAGCCTCGGGATCGCCGAGCCACAGCCGAAGCGTGGCCTCGAGTGCCGCGAGCGTCATCTTGTCGACGCGGAGCGCCCGCAGGAGCGGATTCTCCCGCAGCCTCCCGACCCACTCCGCGCGGCCGCACACGATCCCCGCCTGAGGGCCGCCCAGCAGCTTGTCCCCGCTGGCGCAGACGATCGCCGCTCCGGCGTCGATCGCCGCGCGGAGGGTCGGCTCCGCCGGAGCGGCGGAAAGCGCGTCGACGATCCCCGTCCCCTGGTCGAAGACGACGGGGACCCCGTGCTCCTCTCCCATCCGGCACAGCTCCTCCAGACCGACCTCGGCGACGAAGCCGGCCTGCGAGAAATTGGAGCGGTGGACCTTCAGGATCGCCCGCACGTCGCCGCCCTCGATCGCCTTCCGATAGTCGGCGGGGTGGGTCTTGTTCGTGGCTCCGACCTCGACCAGGCGGGCGCGTCCTCGGGCCACGATCTCGTGGATCCGGAAGCCGCCGCCGATCTCGATCAGCTCGCCCCGGGAGACGACGACCGCGCCGCCGGCCGCCAGCGTGTCGACCGCCAGCAGGAGCGCCGCCGCGTTGTTGTTGACGACGAGCGCCGCCTCCGCGCCCGTCAGGAGCCGCAGGAGCCCGCCAGCGTGGACGTACCGCGACCCCCGCTCGCCCCGCTCCAGGTCGTACTCCAGCGGGGTGTACCGGGCGCCCGCGGTCACTGCGGCCTCGATCGCCTCGGGCGCGAGCGGCGCGCGGCCCAGGTTCGTGTGGACGACGACGCCGGTGGCGTTGACGACCGGCCTCAGCGCCGGCCGTGTCAGCCGCCGGACCTCGGACTCCCACTGCGCGAGCACCGCGCGCTCGACCTCCTCGCGTGAGGCGAATCCGCCTCCGTCCTCCCTCAGCGCGGCACGGACGGCCTCGAGAGCGCGCTCGAGGCCGACTCGCTCGAGGCGTTCGCCCGCCACGAGAGCCCGCACCTCGGCCGGCACCCGCTCGAGACAGTCGTGGACGGCGGGCAGCCAGCGCGGTCCGGCGGGGCCGCTCATCCGCCTCCCTCCGGGGTCCCGTCCTCGGGCGCGTCCTCCTCGCCCGGCCACGGAATCCGCTCCGACGGCCACACGGCCGGGCCCTCGTACCGCGGGCGGAACGTTCGTCCGCCTTCCGGCGTCGCCGCCAGGCCGCTCGCGTTCTCGAGATCGAGCTCGATCCGGTAGGCGCGGTCGCGGAAGAGCGGCTCGGCCGGCACGACCCGCAACCCGCGCGGCCCCTCCGCCTCTACCGCCGAGATCGCGATCCGCCGCCCGCGCAGCCGGCCGGGGTCGATCGAATCCAGCGGCACGGTGGCGGAAACTCCCTCGTCGGCCTGCCACAGCCGGACCGACGGCGGCCCGATCTCCCGGTCGGTCGCCAGCGCGTCGTCCAGCGTCACGCGAAGCGTGCGCGACTCGGGTGTCTCCACCGACACCACGAGCGGTGGGGTCGTGTCGACGACCGCGATCCGATATGTCGCCTCATGGGCGCGGCGATCGATCGACAGCTCGAACGTGTCACGGGCTCCCGGCTCCTCCGTCATCTGCCACCCCGGGGGGCGGGTGCGCTCGAGCCACGCGGTGGCCGCGTAGCGGCCGTAGGCCACCCCTTCCATCTCCACCCGACCCTGAGAGTCGGCGACCGTCGAGTAGTCGAGGTCGTGGTCCAGCGCCTCGAGCCGGTAGCGGGCGAGGGCCGCCGGCACGCTGTCCTGAAGGATCGACGCGCGCACGATCGAGAGCGTGAGCGGCGTCTCTCCTCCGATCGAGAACAGGATCGTCCGCGGACGGGTCGTCCGGTTCCCCCCGCGGTCCGCCAGCCCCGGCAGAATGGTTACCATGTACGTCACGCCGTCCACCATCGGGCTCTGCGGCGACAGCGTGATCGTCTCGCCATCCAGACGGATGTCGAACTTCGGCGTCTCGGGGTTCACGAGGATGAGCTGGGGCAGCTCCTGCTGGACGCGCGGTCCGAGCGGCTCGTCGAAACGGAGCCGGATCGCCTGGTCCGGAGCGGCGTTGACCGCGCGATCGGCGGGCTCACTCTCCACCAGTACGGGGGGATTCGTGTCCTCGGGTCCGCCGGGGGGAAACCCCTCGCTCGCGCAGGCGGCGAGCGCGATCGCGGCGATCGCGACCCACGCGCCCCGAGGACGGGCCAGGATCCGCCCGCGGTCGCGGCCCGGGGCTCGGATCAGTGACCCTCGAGGCTCGCCCGGAGCTCGCCCAACCGCTCGAGGGAGCGCTCGAGGTCGGCTGCCTTCTCGCGCTCCCGCTCGACGACGGCCGCCGGTGCCCGCGCCACGAACCGCTCGTCGGCGAGCTTGCCGCGCGCGGCACCCAGCAGCCCCTCCAGGTTCTCGATCTCGCTCCCCAGCCGTTCGCGCTCCCGCTCGACATCCACCAGGTCCGCCAGGCGGACCGCCACCTCGACCCCGCTCCTCACGACCTCTCCGGCGATCCCGTCGCCGCGCGGCGCGTCCGCCACGATCCGCGTCTCGCTGGCCGAGGACAGCCGGGCGATGTCGCCGGCGTACCGCTCGAGGGTCGCGCGGTCGGCCGCGGTCTCCGCTGCGACCGTCATCGGCGCGCGGCGTCCCGGCGGGACGTCGTACCGCGCGCGCAACGCGCGTGCCGCGCCGATCACGTCCTGGAGCAGCGCCATCGCCTCGGCCTCCTGGGGGAACGACCAGCCGCCCGGGTCCGGCCACGGCGCGACCATGATCGAATCCGCCTCCCGCAGCGCGTCCGGGAGCTGCTGCCACAGCTCCTCGGTGACGAACGGCATGAACGGATGCAGGAGCCTCAGGCTACGCTCGAGCGCGATCAGCAGCACGCTCCGGACCCGGTCCCCGGCCGGACCGTCGAGGCGCGGCTTGGACCACTCGATGTACCAATCGCAGTAGTCGTGCCAGAGGAACTCGTAGACGGCCTGCACCGCCTCGTTCATGCGGAACGCGGCCAGCGCCCCCTCGACCCTCCTGGTCGTCTCGTCCAGCCGATGGAGGATCCAGCGGTCCGGCTCCTCGAGGTCGGTGATCGCCGGCGCCTCCGGGCGGAAGCCCGCGGGCAGGTTCATCAGCGCGAAGCGCGCGGCGTTCCACAGCTTGTTGGCGAAGTTCCGCCCCTGCTTGAAGTCCTCGGGGGCGAGGTGGATGTCGGTTCCCGTGGGGGCGCTCGCCACCAGCGTGAACCTGAGCGCGTCCGCCCCGTGCTCGTCGATCACCTCGCGCGGGTCGATCCCGTTCCCCAGCGACTTCGACATCCGGCGGCCCTGGGCGTCGCGCACGGTCCCATTGATGATCACGTCGTCGAACGGGCACTCGCCCATGCAGTAGTAGCCGGCCATCACCATGCGGGCGACCCAGAAGAACAGGATCTCCGAGGCCGTCACGAGCGTGTTCGTCGGATAGAAGGTCGCCAGGTCCTCGGTCTCTTCGGGCCACCCCAGCGTCGAGAACGGCCACAGCCAGGACGAGAACCACGTATCGAGGACGTCCGGGTCCTGCTCGAGCTCCTCCGAACCGCACTCCAGGCAGTGGTCGGGATCCTCGCGGGCGGCGAACGCGTGCCCGCTCGCGCACGTCCAGACCGGAATCCGGTGCCCCCACCAGATCTGCCGCGAGATGCACCAGTCGCGCACGTTCTCGAGCCAGTGCGCGTAGACCTTCTCCCAGCGCGCCGGCGTGATCGACAGCCGCCCGGAGCGCAGGGCTTCGAGGGCGGGACCGGCCAGCGGCTCCATCCGGACGAACCACTGGTCGCTGAGATACGGCTCGACCACCGTGTCGCAGCGATAGCAGCGGCCCACGGCGTGGGTGATCTCCTCGACCCCGACCAGCGCCCCCTCGGCCTCCAGCGCCTCGAGCACGGCATCGCGCGCCGCGTAGCGGTCGAGCCCGGCGAACGCGCCCGCCGCCTCGCTCATCGTCGCGTCGGGGTCGAGCACGTTGACCCGCTCGAGACCGTGGCGCTCGCCGATCCAGAAGTCGTTCGGGTCGTGGGCCGGCGTGACCTTGACCGCGCCGGTGCCGTACTCCGGGTCGACGTACGCGTCGGCCACGATCGGAAGCCTGCGGCCGACCAGCGGCAGGATCGCGGCGCGACCGACGAGGTCGCGGTACCGGTCGTCGTCGGGATGGACCGCGATCCCGGTGTCGCCCAGCATCGTCTCCGGCCGCGTGGTCGCGACCTCGACGAACCCGGAGCCGTCCTCGAGCGGGTAGCGGACGCGATAGAGCCGGCCGGTCTGCTCGTGCTTCTCCGCCTCCTCGTCGGACAAGGCGGTCCCGCAGCGGGGGCACCAGTTGATGATGTACTGGCCGCGATAGATGAGGCCGTCGTCGAACAGGCGCACGAACACTTCGCGCACCGCGCGCGAGAGTCCCTCGTCCATCGTGAAGCGGGCACGATCCCAGTCGCACGACATGCCGAGCCGCATGAGCTGATCGTAGATCTCGTCGCCGTACTTCTCTCTCCACGCCCAGACCCGCTGCAGGAACGACTCGCGCCCGAGGTCCTGCCGCGTCTTCCCCTCGTCGGCGAGCTGCCGCTCGACCACGTTCTGGGTGGCGATCCCCGCGTGGTCGGTCCCGGGCAGGTAGAGGGCGCGCCGGCCCCGCATCCGCTCGCGCCGGATCAGGACGTCCTGCAGCGTGTTGTTGAGCGCGTGACCCATGTGCAGCACGCCTGTCACGTTGGGGGGCGGGATGACGATCGTGTAGGGCTCGGGACCCGGGCCGGGCTCCGGATGGAAATACCCCCGCTCCCGCCACACGGCGTAGCGGCGCAACTCCAGCGCCGAGGGGTTGTATCGCGGCGGCAGCGCGGCGGTGCCGTCGGGGGCGGCGCGTCGGGCTTCGGTCTCGGGCATGGGCCTCGCGGAGGCGTGCGGGACGGGGCGCTTCGAAGACGAACCGCTAGTCTACCGGCAGCCGGCGCGGAGCGTCAACGCGCGCGGGCGGCGACCACCCAATGGCCGAGGACGAGGAGCGCGCCCAGCAGGAAGGCCCACGGGACGAGTCCCAGGCCGACGACCGGCCCGGGCGTCCCGGCCTCGACCGTGGCCGCCGCGGGCAGGGGCGTCCCCTCCGCGTCCCCGCCGCCGCTCGCGCGCGCGGCCGCCGCCAGCGTGGCCGTGTCGGCCTCCGTCCGGGCGAGATCCGGCGTCCACGGCTCGACCGCGAGCGCCCGCGTCTCGGTCCGGCCGTCCGCGGTGACCTCGAGGCGCCAGGCGCCGGCGGGCAAGGGGGCCACCGCGATCGTGTCCCCCTCCGCGTTTCCGCTCGCGACCTCCGCGCCGCCGCCGATCGGCGTCACCCGCCAGCGCGCTGGACCCGGCCCCTCGGCCAACGGCACCACGAGCGGCTCCCCCACCGCGACCTTTCCCCCCGGCGGCATGATGACCAGCGGCCGCGCCGCCGGGCTCGCGCCCGCCAGCCACCGCCAGGCGGCCTCCGTCCACGCGCCCCAGAAGCCGCGGCCCGCGTCCCCCCCCTCGAGCGGCATCCGGTACCAGCCGGTCCCGAGCGCCACGATCATCCGGCTGCCGTCGCGCTCGAGGCTCCAGGCGATCGGCGCCGCGCCCGCCCGGACGAGCACGCGGGCCCCGGCCGGGAGGTCGACGGCGGCGCCGGGAAGCCCCTCGATCGGCGGCCACGCCGGGCTCCCGTCCGGGACCGGGCCGGGGCCCACCAGGGCTTCGATCCACTGCCGGCCCGCGTCGGTCAGGACGGGGGCGGCGGACACGCCGCCGCCCGCCGGCGCCCGGAAGCCGCTCAACTCGCCGCCCCCCGACCCCGCGGCCCAGTACGTCCCACCTCCGCCCATCGCCCGGAAGCGCGCCACCCAACCCCGGCCGGCCGGGCCGAGGAGCCCCGGATCCCCGACCAGCCACAGGGTCGCGTAGCGCTCCGGATTCAGGGCGTCCCAGCTCGTCACCGCGCCACCGTCGACGCGCCGCAGCGCGCCCGCCCGCCCGCTCCAGACCGCGTCGACCGGCCCCGCCCCAGCGGCGACGAGCGCGCGCCGGAGGAAGCCGAGCTCCCAGCCGGGGTCGAGCCCCGCGAGCAGGGTCCGGCCGGCCGAGTTCGGCCGCCACACGACGGCGCGGGCGTCGTTCCCCTCCACGGGATCCTCCGGCTCCTCGAGCCGCGCCTCGACGACCCGCTCTCCGGGACCGGGATCGGGCAGGGCCACCCGCACGACCCGGCGCTCCCCCGCCGCCAGGGCGGGCGCGCGACCGCGCGCGACGACCCGCCCGTCGACGAGCGTCGCGAGCGCCCGTTCCGAGGTCGGCTCCCCGCCCACGGCCGCGACCTCGATCACCGCCGTGGCCCCGCCGTCTTCCTCCTCGACGTCGAGGCGGAGCACCGCGGCGTCGGCGACCGTGGGGGGTCCGGGCGCGCGCACGAACAGCGGCACGCTGGGCGCCGCGGCGGCACGGCCCCCGGTCGCGCGACCGTCCCCGACGAGCAGGATCGCCCCCGGCAGGGCCGCGGCCGCGGTCTCGATCGCGCCGGCCGGATCGCTCGTCGCGCCCCCGAACGAGTCGACCTCGACCCGCCACCCCGCGCTCCAGCGCGAGAACGCCTCTCCCGCCAGCCATTCCGCGGCCGACGCCTGCCGGGTCGCGCCGCCGGGCGCCGCCACGTTCATGCTCGCGGAGCGGTCGACCAGGACGATCAGGGTCGGGCGATCCCCCACCCCGGACGGGCGCCAGCCGGCATTGAGGAGCGCGAGGCCGAGGAGGAGAGCCGCCCCCAGCTGGAGGCCCGCCGACAGCGGCGCCGCCCGGCGCGGCGGCGAGAGCGCGAGCCACGCGATCAGCGCGGCCGTCCCCACGGCGACCAGCGCGAGCGCGGGAGGGTCCCAGGCGGGGGTCAGGGAGACTCCACCCCCAGGTAGGCGGCCGGCGCCTCGGGGCTCTCCCAGTGGGCTCGGAGCCAGCGCGCGAGGAGGGTCGGGCGGAACGCCGCCTCGGCGAACGTCCGGCGGCTGAGCCATTCGATCCCCACCAGGGTCACCGGCTGGAACTCCGCCTCGGGGTCCATCCCGAGGCGCGGCCGGCCGCTCCAGGCGGTCGCGTAGAACGTGCAGTCGACGACGTGACGGGCGCCGGAGTGGAACTCGCTGAGCGCCCACAGCCGACCCTCGAGGATCTCGAGGCCCGTCTCCTCCCGCATCTCCCGGCAGGCGGCCTCCCAGAGGGTCTCGCCGGGCTCGAGGTGCCCGCCGGGAAGGACGAGGTAGTCGTCGCCGGACTTGTGGTGACGAACGCAGAGCAGGAGGCCGTCCGCGAAGAGCGCGACTTGGGCGCGGACCGTGGGCGCGGCGTCAGCCACCGCGGGAGAGCCGCCCCGCGATCCCGTCGAGATCGGGCGGGCCCCAGATCGGCCGCCGCCACGCGCCCGGTGCCGTGCCGATCAGCGCGCCCGGGTCTCCGGTCGCTCCATCCGGCTCCGGGAGATAGAGCGCGTCCATCCGGTCGACGATCCGCCGTGCCGAGGACTTGATCTCCTTCTGCCCGCGTCGCGCGACCATGAGCGCGAGGTCGGGAGACAGGCTCTCGACGACCCGGTTGCCCTCGACGAGGATCCCGGGGGCCCCATCGAGCTCGGCGAGCGCCAGCTCGATCCCCCGCGCCTCCTGCCCGCGCGCGACGACCACCCAGCGCACGTCCGCGGCCCCCGCCAGCCAGTATCGACCGGTGTCCTTTCCGTCGACCGCCGTGTCGGCCCGGTCGGCGAACACGCGCGGCTCGTCGCCGAGGAGCCCGCTCACGCAGCACGTCTCGGGGTCCCGCCCGCAGCTCCGGTAATGGCCGCGAGTGACCTTGACCGCGGCCCAGCCCGGGAGACGGGCCAGCAGGTCGCACACGAGCCCCGTCTTTCCGACTTCCGAGCACGTCCCCGAGACCGTCACGATGCGCATGGGAGGCAATCTACCGCGTGATCCCGCCGGGCGCGCCTTCAGCGGCCCACTTCCCATCCTTCGTGAGTCAGAGCGAAGCACAGCGCCTCCAGCTCGATCACCAGGTTCACGTCCTGCAAGGTCACGCCTGCGGGAAGGACGAGCTTGCGGGGGGCGAAGTTCAGGATCGCCGAGATCCCGGCCGCGGCCATCGCCTCCGCCACCTCCTGGGCGCTCTCGGCGGGCGTCACTACGATCCCGATCTCGACCTGCTTCTCCCGCACCGACTTCCCGAGCCGGCGGACGTCCTCGACGGTGATCGCGCCCCAGCGGCGACCGATCTTCCGCGGGTCGTTGTCGTACACCGCCACCACGTCGAACCCGCGGCGGCGGAAGGCGTCGTAGCCGTGGAGCGCCGCGGCCAGCTTGCCCGCTCCCGCCAGGGCCACGTTCCAGCGCCGGTCCACGCCGAGGATCTCGGCCAGCCGGGCGCGGAGCGCGGGCACTGAATAGCCGAGACCGCGCTTGCCGAAGGAGCCGAAGTGGGACAGGTCCTTCCGCACCTGGGCCGACGTCGTCCCGCCCCGCTCGGCGAGATCGTCGCTGGAGATCGTCTCGCGTCCCTCGCTCTCGAAGGCCTCGAGGAAGCGCAGGTAGTGGCTCAGGCGTCGGATGGCCGAGTCGGAGATCTTGCGGGGCTTCATCGCGGCTGCGGAAAGTTTGTGATTGTTTTCACAAGCTAGGCCAGTATACGGCCCGCCGTTCGAGACGGTCAAGCGCCGCGGCGCGGCCGGACCCGCCGTCGACATTCCCCGTCCCCGCCCGTATGCTAGGGGCTCCGTGCCCCGCTTCCTCGAACGCATCGGCCTCGGCCGGCCCGAGCTCCGCGCCTGGGCGCTCTACGACTGGGCGAACTCCGCCTGGGTCCTGACGATCCAGACCGCGGTCTTCCCCATCTACTTCAAGAGCGTAGTGGCCGCCGATCTCGCCCAGGGCGTGGCACTGCAGCGATACGGCTGGATCACATCGGGAGCCCTCGTGCTCATCGCCATTGCCGCGCCGCTGCTCGGGGCGCTGGCGGATTTCGCCGGGATCCGGAAGCGGATGCTGGGAGTCTTTCTCGCGATCGGGGCGGTCGCCACGGCTTGCTTGTTCTTCGTCCAGCGCGGGGACTGGCTGATGGCGGCGTTGATCTTCGGCGCCGCGAACATCGGCGCTCAGGGTGCCTTCGTCTTCTACGACGCTTTGCTGGGCCACGTCGCCCGACCGGACGAGGTCGACCGCGTTTCTACGGCCGGTTACGCTGTCGGATACCTCGGGAGCGCGATGTTGCTCGCCCTGCAGCTGGCCTGGATCGCATCACCCGGGTCGTTTGGCCTTCCTTCCGGTGAGGACCTCTCGCCGAGCGCCGCGACACTCCCCCACCGGCTCGCCTTCCTCTCGGTCGCCGTGTGGTGGGTGGTGTTTTCCATTCCTCTCTTCCTCCGGGTGCCCGAGCCGCCGCGTCGAATCGAGCCGGACGAGCGGCCGGGGCAGAACCCGGTTCGGGTCGCCTTCGTCCGGCTCACCGAGACGCTCCGGGACCTGCGCTCCTACCGCCAGGCGTTTCTGATGCTGCTCGCGTTCGTGATCTACAACGACGGGATCGGCACGATCATCAAGATGGCGGCACTCTATGCCGCGGAGCTCGACATCCCGGTGAGCGCGATCGCCCTCTCGATCCTGGTCGCCCAGGTCGTGGGGATCCCGTTCGCATTTCTGTTCGGCGCCCTCGCCGGACGCATCGGTCCCAAGCGGTCGATCCAGATCGGCCTGGTCGTCTACATCGCGGCCACGATCTACGCCTTCTTTCTGGATAGTTCCGCCGAGTTCTTTCTCCTGGCGGTGGTGATATCGACGGTCCAGGGGGGAACGCAGGCCTTGAGTCGGTCGCTGTTCACCAGCCTCATCCCACGGCACCGGACCGGAGAGTTCTTCGGGTTCTGGGGAGTCCTCGACAAATTCGGCGGGGCGCTCGGACCGTTCGTATTCGCTTCGACGGTCGCTCTGCTCGGCTCGGTTCGCGGGGGGGTGCTGTCGGTCCTCGCGTTCTTCGTGGTGGGATTCATCGTGTTGACCCGCGTCGACGTCGACGCCGGCCGCGCGGCCGCTCGAGCCGCCGAGGAGGGGCTGATCCCCGCGCCCTGAGGCAAGAGTTTTCCACATCTGTCCACAATGCCCCGTCGATCCGCGGGGAGATCGCCGCGATCGGGTGAAAAACGGGGCCTCGCTGGAACGCGTCGAACCCTGGTCACGCATCTTACAAGCGGTGAAAACGTGCAACATATTGCGTCATAACAGGTTAGCTTTTGTTACTTTAGGCCGTACCTTAAATCATGGTGCATATCCGTCACATTCTCCCGGCATTGGATCGCGGGTCCCGCGGAGCCCCTTCGCCCCCGGCGACACCCTCGGGTGTGGAAAAGACCAGCTCCGCCTCGAGGGTCAGAAACTCCTCCGGGGTCAAGGTCTCCGGCCTCCGGGAGAGGTCGAGACCCGTCCGGCGCGCCACCTCCTCGACTCCCGCGGGGTCCAGCCCCCACTCGTCGAGCGTGCGCAGCGATTTCTGGATCTGCTTCCGGCGCTGGGTGAACAGGTCGCGGACGAGCGACCGCACCCGCTCCCGCCGTGCCGCACTCAGGCCGAACCGGTCGTGCGGGGTCAGGCGGACGACCGTGGACACCACCGCGGGCGGAGGTTGGAAGGCGCCCGATCCCACTTCGAAGAGGATCTCGACGTCGGCCAGGAGCCGGACCCCGACCGTCAGCGCCCCGTACGCCTTCGTCCCGGGGTCGGCGGCGAGCCGCTCCGCGACCTCGCGCTGGATCATGAACACCATGTCACGGACGGCGGCGACCTCGACCTGCTCCAGGATCCGAAACAGCAGCGGCGACGTGACCGCGTACGGAAGGTTGCCGACGACCCAGGCGGGATCGGGCGAGCCGCCCGCCGGGAGCGGCACCTCGAGCGCGTCACCCACCACGACCGTCAGCGGGCTCCCTTCCGGCCACCGCCGCCGGAGGCTCGCGGCCAGCTCCGGGTCGAGCTCGATCGCGAGCACGCGGTAGCCGCGCGCGAGCAGGGGCTCGGTCAGCGCGCCCCTTCCGGGTCCGATCTCGACGATCCGCGCGCCCGGCGGCGCGCCGATCGAGTCGACGATCCGGGCCGCCACCCCGCGGTCGTGCAGGAAGTGCTGGGAGAGTCGCGGCGTCACCTCGAGACGACGGCGACCGCGTCCTCCACGTTCTCGGAGAAGAGGAGGGCCTCGTCGAGGTGGAGGTGCCGGCGGATCTCGCGGAAGTCCTCGCGCAGGCCCGCCACGGCGAGATGGCCACCGGCCTCGCCGCAGCGGAACGCCAGGTGGACGAGCATCGCGAAACCCGACGTGTCGATGTGACTCAGCCGGTCGAGCGCCACGACAAGGCTCCGCGCCCCGTCCGCGATCTCGGCCTCGGCCCGCCGGCGGAGCTCCTCCCGGTTCGTGATCAGGAGCTCGCCCGCGAGCCCGAGCACGACGATCCCGTTCTCGCGCGCGTCGCGCTCGATCGTCAACGTCCTGTCTTCGCTCATCCGGATCCTCCCTGGAGCCGCCGGCCGGCGGCGGCCAGCCGCGCCGACGCCTCCCGGAGCGCCGACTCGGCAGCGGCGAACGAGAGCCGCAGATACCCCTCGACGCCGAACGCGGCGCCGGGGACGAGGGCCAGGCGCTCGTGCTCCAGCAGATCATAGCACAGCGCGGTCGAGTCGCCGCCCAGTGCCCGGCACCACTCCCGGGCGTCGATCCACAGGTAGAACGCCCCGTCCGGGGGCAGCGGCTCGATCCCCGGGACTCCGGCCAGCGCGTCGAGCAGGAGCTCCCGGCGCGCGGCGAACGCGGTCACCATCGCCGTCACCGCGGCCACCCGCTCCCCCGGGTTTGTGAGCGCGGCCAGCGCCGCGTACTGGCAGGGAAGCGCCGTGTTCGTGTTCACGTGCCCCTGGAGGCGCGTCATGGCGCGGATGACCTCGACGGGACCGGACGCGTATCCCACCCGCCAGCCCGTCATCGCGTACGCCTTCGAGAAGCCGTCCACGACGACGATCCGCTCGTAGTCGCCACGCCACGCGGCCAGGGAGGCGAACCCCTCGCGATACCGGATCTCCCGGTAGATCTCGTCGGAGACGATCCAGAGGCCGTGCCGCGCCGCGACCCCGACCAGCGCGTCGATCTCGTCACGATCGTAGATCACCCCGGTGGGATTCGAGGGGGAATTCAAGACCACGCCCCGTGCCCCCGCCCGCGCCGCCTCGTCCAGCGCGTCGGGCCGGAGCTTCCAGCCGTCCGCGGCGGACGTCTCCACGATCATCGGGTCGGCCCGGGCGATCCGAGCCATCGCTGGATACGACACCCAGTACGGCGTCGGCACGACCACCCCGTCCCCCGGTCCGAAGAGCGTGAACAGGGCCTCGAAGAGGACCTGCTTCGCCCCCGCGCTGACGAGTACCTCCTCCGCGACGCACGGACCCCCGCACGCTTCGGTCACGTGGGCCGCGATCGCCTCGCGGAGGGGTCGCAGCCCGGCGGCCGGCGGGTAGTAGGTGTGGCCCTCCCGGATCGCGCGAACCCCGGCCTCGGCGATGTACTCCGGCGTCGGGAAGTCGGGCTCTCCCGCCGACAGCGCCACCACCGGCTCCCCCGCGCGGGCGAGCGCGGCCGCCCGCGCCGTCATCCCGAGGGTGGCGGACTCCTCGATCCCCGCCAGGTTCCCCAGGCTCGCGCCGGCGACGGTCACCCGCCCTCCGCGAACCGCTCCGCCAGGCGGCGGGCGACGGGCCGGGAGACGAACTCGCCGATGTCGCCGCCCAGCCGGGCCACCTCGCGCACCATGCTGGACGAGAGGAACGAATAGGTCGAGTCGGGGGCCATGAAGAGGATCTCGATCTCCGGGGCGAGGTGCTTGTTCATGAGGGCCATCTGGAACTCCAGCTCGAAGTCCGATACCGCGCGCAGGCCGCGCAGGATCGTCCGCGCGCCGATCTCGCGCGCGAACTCCACCGTGAGTCCCGAGAACGCCGTCACTTCGACGCGCGACTCCGCGGTTAGGACCTCCCGCAGCATCTCCACCCGCTCGTCGAGCGGGAACATGGGCGACTTCGACGTGTCGGAGGCGACAGCGACGACCAGTCGGTCGAAGACCGCCAGCCCGCGGCCGATCAGGTCCTCGTGGCCGCGGGTCACCGGATCGAAGGTCCCGGGATAGAGGGCGACGGAGGGGCGGCTCGGCTCGCTCACGGGCGCCGGAAGATCGTGAGCGCGGTATCGCCGTATCGCCGCGTGTCCGCCTCGAGGCCGGCGGGGACGTCCGGATGCCGCGAGGCGGCATGCTCGAGGACCGCGGCCGTCGTCCACCACTCCTCCCCGACCACCTCGCGCAGCACGGGGTCGAGCGGATCGGCGTAGGGCGGATCGCAGAACACGAGGTCGTAGCGCGACGGCCCGCCGCGCAGACGGCGGGCGTAGGCGAGGGCGTCCCCGCGCCGGACCCGCACCCGCTGGTCGAGCCCGAAATCCCGGACGTTCCGCTCCAGGGCGTTCAGCGCCGCGCCCGACCGCTCCACGCAGGTGGCGGTCCGCGCCCCGCGCGAGAGCGCTTCCAGGGCCAGCGCCCCCGTGCCGGCGTACAGGTCGAGCACCCGGGCGCCGCGCACCTCGTCGCCGAGGATGCTGAACAGGGCCTCCCGGACCCGGTCGGCGGTGGGGCGCAGACCGGCCGCCCGGGCGCTCGCCAGCCGGCGGCCGCCGAACTCCCCGGCGATCACCCTCACCCGCGGCCGTTCCCGGGCAGCACGTCGATCAGCCGCCCCTGGATCGCCGATCGGCCGAGGTAGGTGTTCTCCCGCAGCCGGCAGGCGATCGTCAGCGGACCGCGGTTGAGATCCAGCTCCTGCATCAGAGTCCCCAGGTTGAAGCCGATCGTGTCGAGCGTGCGGCCGTTCGCGGCCACCAGCATCTTCAGATGATTCTCGCCCACGATACGCGGATACCCGCGCGCCGACACCTCGCGGACGGCCACGACGGGCTCGGGGTTGCCCGGGCCGTAGGGGCCGAAGCGACCCAGCGCCTGGTAGAGCGGCGCGTCGATCGCCTGCAGCGGCAGCTCGAGGTCGATCGTCAGGGTGGGCACCAGGTGCGAGGGATCGATCCGCTCGCGCGCGAAGCCCTGGAACGCCTCCCGGAACGCGTCGACCCGGTCGTGCCGGATCGCGAGCCCCGCCGCGTAGCGGTGCCCGCCGAAGGCGTCGAGATGCTCCGCGCAGGCGGTCAGCGCCTCGAGCAGGTGGAAGCCCGAGACGCTGCGCGCCGAGCCGCGGCCCCGGCCGTCCCCGTCCAGCGCGATCATCACGGTCGGCCGATGGAACCGCTCGACGACCCGTGACGCGACGATCCCGATGACGCCGGGATGCCAGTCCTGGCCCGCCAGCACGATCGCCCGGTCGCGCGCCGGATCGTAGAGCGACTCCAGCTGGGCCAGCGCCTCGGCCAGCAGGTTCCGGTCCGCCGCCTGGCGATCGGAGTTCACCTCCTCGAGCGCGTCGGCGATCCGCTCGGCCTCCGCGGGATCGTCGCTCAGCAGGAGCTCGACGCCCCGCACCGCCGCGTCCATGCGCCCGACCGCGTTGATGCGGGGGGCCAGGACGAACCCCACCTGCCACGCCGAGGGACGGCTCCGCGCGAGCTCGGTGCGCTCGAGCAGTGCCTTGAGCCCCGCGTTCCGCGTGCGGCCGAGCTCCTCGAGCCCGTGCCGGATGAGGACCCGGTTCTCGCCCGTCACGGGGACCAGGTCGGCGATCGTCCCCAGGGCGACGAGGTCGAGCCCCCGGCGGAGCGTGTCGCGGTCCCGTCCGGCGGACAGCTCGAGCGCCTCGCACAGCTTGAACGCCACACCGACGGCGGCCAGGTTCAGATCGGGGTAGCCGGAGTCCGCCCGCTTGGGGTCGAGCAGGGCGGTCGCCGCGGGCAGCTCGGGCCCGGGCTCGTGATGATCCGTCACGATGACGTCCAGACCCGCCCGGCGGGCGGCCGCGACCTCCTCGACGGCGGTGATCCCGCAATCGCACGTGACGAGGAGGCCCGCCCCGGCCTCGACCAGCGTGGCCACGCCGTCCCGGGATAGCCCGTAGCCATCCTCGACGCGGTGGGGGATGTAGTACTCGACCGACGCGCCGCGCCACCGCAGGTAGCGGACGAGCAGTGCGGTCGCGGTGATCCCGTCCACGTCGTAGTCCCCGTGGACGACCACCTTCTCGCCCGCCGCGATGGCCGCCTCGAGGCGGGCCACCGCGACGTCCATGTCCCGCATCAGGAACGGATCGTGGAGCTCGTCGAGGGAGGGGTCGAGGAACGAGCGCGCCTTGTCGACGGTGTCGAAGCCGCGGCGACACAGCAGCTCACCCACGGGCGCCGGAACGCCGAGTGCGCGCGCCAGCGACGCCGACGCGTGGTCGTCCACCGCTGCCGGCCAGGTCCAGGTGGGTCTCAGCACGTCCGTTTCATTCGAGATGATCGAGGGAAAAGTTGCGGGAGCGGACGGACGATAAGCCGGGTTCTGTACCGCGTTGCGCGGTGACGGCCATCGATCTGAGCGGCCTACCCGGAAGTCAAACGCGGCGGGCCACCGCATCCTTCCCTACATGGCCTTGCTCCGGACGGGGTTTGCCGTGCCGCCCCGCTCGCGCGGAGGCGCGGTGGGCTCTTACCCCACCTTTTCACCCTTGCCGGGTCCCTCGCGGGACCTTGGGCGGTCTGTTCTCTGTGGCACTTTCCGTCACCCCGAAGGGTGCCTCGCGTACCCGCGCCTCGCGACGCGGTCCACGAGCGTCCTGCCCTGTGGAGCCCGGACTTTCCTCCAGCGGCCCTAGGGACCGCCGGCGACCGTCTGTCCGCCCGGCTCCCGCAACGATTCAAAATGCATGTCTATGGCCCGATTGGCCAGTTCGTCGGCGCGGGCGTTATCCTCCCGGCGCACGTATTCGAGGCGGACGTCGCCGGCCTGCGCCAAGGCGCTCCGGGCCGCGTCGTAGCGCGGCTTGAGATCCGCGTGCTTGACCCGGTACTCCCCGGTCAGCTGTCGGACCATGAGCTGGGAGTCGGACCGTACCTCGATCTCGGTGTCGGGATCGGGATCGACTGCCCGCAGGGCGTGAAGCAGGGCCTCGTACTCTGCCTGGTTGTTCGTGCGCTCGCCGAGGTACGCGCACCCCTCCTCGACCGGCTCGCCGTCCCGGGTCTCGACCACCCACCCCGCGCCCGCGGGGCCGGGATTGCCGCGCGCCGCGCCGTCGGTGCGGATCACGAGCTCGCGCCGGGGCACTACACGTCGGAGGGGGCCGGATCGACGGCCGCCGTCTCCAGCGGCGCGTAGACGAGCACGCCGCAGGCCTCGCACGGATGAAGGGATCCTTCGTGGGTGATCTCCCGCACGACCTGGGGGGGCAGCCGGCTGAAGCAGGCGCCGCACGCCAGCCCCTTCAGCGGCACCAGCGCGGGAAAGCGGTGCCCGCGCCGCAGCCGGTCGTAGAGGCGATAGACGGCGGGATCGACCTCCGTCACCATCGCCTGGCGCCGCGTCTCGAGCGCCGCGACCTCGCGCTCGATCGACGCCGCCTCCTCGTCCAGCTCCTTCAGCCGGTCGGCGGCCGCGGCGCGCTTGAGCTCGAGCTCGCCGTCGATCTCGCCGATCCGGCCCTCGATCGCCTCCCGGCGCTCCATCTCCTCGAGGATCTCGTCCTCCAGCTCGCCGATCGCGCGTCGGGTCCCCTGGATCTCAGTCAGCAGCGCGCTGTAGGCGACGTTCGTCTTGACCTCGTTGAGCTGCCGTTCGTACCGAGCGAGGTGCTCCTGCTGCATCTCGAGCTCGCTCTCGTGGCGCCGTCGCTCGAGGCGCACCTGCTCGAGCTCGCCCTCCCGCGTCGCCCTCTCCTCTTCCAACACGGTGATCTCACGACTGACCTCGGCGCGGTCCCCGGGGATCTCCTTTCCGCGTCGTCCCAGCTCCGACAGCTTGCGATCGAGCGTCTGTACGGCCAGCAGCGCCTCCAGGCTGTCGATGGCCCTCATCGGTCTAGCGGTCATAGCCCTCCCGTTCGGGGAAACAAAAAAAGGTGCGCCTCGCGGCACACCTCGCTGCATACTAGAGGGTCGTGATCTCGCCCTCGCCCTGAACGAGCCGGCGGGCGACACCCCCCACTCATTCGGGAATCGTGGGAACCTTGATCGAGGGCCTTCCTTCCATGGTCTATCCTAATCTATCACCCCGCGCCGGGCACCGCCAACCTGAGCTCGCTTCCTCTACGCATCCATTTCAGCGAGCCTCCGGACGGCGCGCCCGAGCTTCGCGTGGCGGTCGAATCGGAGCACGAAATCGGACTCGAAGATGCCCCCTTTGGCGCGGACCACCAGGCCCAGGTCGCGTCGCTCCTTCGCGCTCCACCGCCGAATCCCGGGGATCATGCAGACGAGGGGAGCCCATCGGTCCCAGGCGATCCGCTCGCCCCGGGGGAGCCTCCGGAACGAGCGCAGGCCGACGAGCGCGGCGGCTTCCTCCGCGCATGTACGGATCCCTCGTTCCCGGTCGGCTCCGAAGCGACGCGCGAGGTACCGCGAGATGCCGAGACCGACCGTCCCGAGGTCGATCCTCCCTATCGACGCCTCGTTCCGCCCGGCCAGGTCGAGAAACAGGTACTCGGAGGACAGCTTCTCGAGGGTGGCGACGCCCGAGCGGTGCCGGGGAGCCTTCTTCAAGTGGGCAAGCTCCCGCCGGACGAGCCTCTTCACCCGCGGGTCGTCGGGCCGGAACCCGAGCTTGTAGTAGAACCACCAGGCCCCGGATTTCAACCCCTCTTCGTTGTCGTAGCCGAGCTGGTAGGGGTTGACGGCGAACGTCTCGGCGTGGAAGAGCTCGCGCGCCATGGCGAGGACGTGGCCGTAGACGCGGGCCGCCTCCCCACCGCGGTAGGTGTCGAAGACGTTGTAGGCCACCTCCACCGAGCGGAAGAGCGCGCTCAGCAGGACATAGCCGATGGGGACTCCGTTCTTGAGCGTGAGGAAGCCGTGGACCGCCTCGAACAGCAGGCGCCGCTCCGGACGGGTCCCCATGCAGGCGAACTGGAGACCGTCCCCGCAATCGACCATCCGGACCGTGCCCGGGTCCGCGTACGCGAACGCGTCGAGGTCGCGGCTTCGGGTGACCATCGCCTCTCGCGCGAGGTCGACCAGCCGCCGACCCTCGCGGCCCGAGAGCGGGCGCACGGAGCGCGGCCGGGTCCGCACGGCTTTTGCGACATCCGGACGGGTCCGGTCGAGAGGGCGGGTCTGGAAGTGGATCCTCGAAGGGACCTTGGCCTTCGTGCGCGAAGGGGTGCCGGGGCCAGGCGAGAGCCGGATCGGGATGTCGAGCTGATCGTATAGCGTCTCCCGACCGAACGAGTCGGCGCGCATCGCGCGGAAGCGCTTCACGAGGAACTCGGCGTCGGTCTCCTTCGGACCCTTCAGGCGGCCGCTCCACTCCTCCGCCGAGTAGTCGAACCCGTCGAGCCCCGGCGTCTCGGAGTACGGGACGAGGAGGTGCAGGAGACCAACGAGCCGCGATGCGTTCTCGAATCCCCTCCAGTCGACGGACAGCCGGTCGGGCCAGCGCTCCGCGAGCCAGAGGGCGGTGGGCCAGTAGAACTCGGAGCGGAGCTCCGTTCCGGCGATTCCCGAATCGACGAGCCCGCGGCGATTGCGCCTCAGGTCGGCGCGATCGGCGAAGGAGCCGAGCATCGCCTCGACCCGATCCAGCACGTCCGCATCGTCGGGGTACGCTCGCAGGAAGGTCAGCGCGTCGTGGAGCCGTGCGATCCGGTTCGCATCCGGGAGGCTCCGCCCCGCCAGCGCGTCCAGGAGCTCGAGCTTCTGAACCGCTGCCGAGCCACCGAAGTGGTCCCGGATCCTCTCCAGCCGTGCGAGCAGGGACGAGGCCGAGGCCCTCACGGGAGATCCCCGTTCCGGCAGGCGTCACGGGCGGGCGGGCGAGATGAGGGTACGGAGACGCCGCGGTGATGGTGGGCGGTGCAGGATTCGAACCTGCGACCTCCGGTATGTGAGACCGGCGCTCTAACCAACTGAGCTAACCACCCACGGAAGGACGAGAAGCTAACCGCCGCGTCAGGAGCCCGTCAACGGAAGCGGAGACAGGTTCAGCCGCTGCCCGCTGAAGCTGAAGTGCTGCGTGCAGATGCCCGAGACGCCGGGGAAGGTGCCCTCGAACCGGATCGTTCCCAAGCCGACGATGCTGCCCTCCGTGACGCGGGACTCACTGACCTCCATGAAGCCCGGAAACGTGCCCCCCGCGGGATTGTCGACGAGGATCGTTCCCTCCACCGTCATGATCCGGGACTCGGTGTCGATGGTGCCCGTGAGCGTGGCGGCGTCGCCGAACAGGAACGTCACGTTGTCTCCGACGCGCTCGATCGTGACTTCGGCGCTGAAGCTGCTGGCCTGCCCGGTGCACTCGTCGACCGGGATCGAGACGTTCAGCTGGTAGGTCCCCTCCACGCCGGTGGAAGGGGTGCTCTCGCAGCCGGCCGCCAGGGCGGCGAGCAGCGCGATTATCAAGGTGCGATGCAGCATTCTCTCCCTCTCTGTTATCGAGTGGGCCCGGCTGGATTCGAACCAGCGACCCTCGGATTATGAGTCCGGTGCTCTAACCGCTGAGCTACGGGCCCCGACGTGTGTCGAGGATCGCCCGATCGCGCCGGCGGCCGGTGGGACCCGGTATCGCCGGAGAAACTGTGTACCCCGTGCCGCGGTTGGGTTCCACTGCGCGCGGGGTACGATAGGCGGAGTCGCGGCGGTCCTCAGAGGTCGTAGAACTTGAGCAGATCGCGGCACTTCGATGGGTGCCGCAGCTTCTTCAACGCCTTCGCCTCGATCTGCCGCACCCGCTCGCGGGTGATGTTGAAGATCGAGCCCACCTCCTCCAGCGTCCGCGGACACCCGTCCCCGATCCCGAACCGGAGTCGGATGATCCGCTCCTCGCGCTGGGAAAGCGTGTGCAGGACCGAGTTCACGTTCTCCTTCAGCAGCGCGAAGGCCGCGTTCCTCGACGGTGACAAACTCCGGCTGTCCTCGATGATGTCGGAGATCTGCGTGTCCTGATCGGTCTGCACCGGGCGGTCCAGCGAGATCGGCTCCTGGGCGATCTTCAGCACCGCCTTCACCTTCTCGATCGGCAGGTCCAGCTTCTCGGCGACCTCCTCCGGTGTCGGCTCGCGCCCGTTGCGCTGGACGCTTCGGCGCGTGTAGCGGTTCACCTTGTTGATCGTCTCGATCATGTGGACGGGGATCCGGATCGTCCGCGACTGCTCGGCGATCGCCCGCGTGATCGCCTGTCGGATCCACCACGTGGCATAGGTGGAGAACTTGTATCCCTTGCGGTGGTCGAACTTCTCGGTCGCCCGCAGGAGGCCGGAGTTGCCTTCCTGGATGAGGTCCAGGAACTCGAGGCCGCGGCCGATGTACCGCTTGGCCACCGACACCACCAGCCGCACGTTCGCCTCCACCATCCGCCGGCGCGACGACATGACCTGGCGGGTGAGCTGGCCGACCTCGGCCAGGAGCGCGTGATATTCGGCCCGGGTGAGCCCGGTCGCGCGCTCGAGGTCACGCTCGCGCCACGACATGGCGGTCAGCCCGTCCAGCTCGCGCAGCTTCTCGGCCAGGTACTCGATCTGGGAGTGGTGGAGGGGTAGCGCCAGGAAGAACTGACGCACGGACTCCATCTCGGCGTGCGCCTGCTTGCCCTTCTGCCCCCGCAGCCCGCTGCGGTCGAACACCGCGCGCCCGGCCCGCCAGAGCTCCTCCTGCGCGCGCAGTTCGTCGGCGAGATCGCTCGCGTCCAGCGGGGCGGCCTCGTCCTCGTCGCCGTCCCACTCGGCGAAATCGTCGCCCAAGAACGCCTCCGGCCGCATCGACCCCTCGACCACCGCGGCCCCCTGCTCGAACGCCCGCTCGATCGACGTATAGGAGCGGAAGACCGCTTCGCGGAGCGCCACCTGGCCCTCGGCGATGGCTCGCGCCAGTTCGATCTCCTCTTCCCCGCTCAGGAGGGGCACCCGCCCCATCTCTTGGAAGTACATGCGGATCAGGTCGTCGTACACCTGGAGCCGCGCGCCGAACGCGCCGCTTCCGTCTTGTTCCTCCTCCTCCTCGACCTCCGACTCCGGCTCGTCCTCGACCGCCGCCTCCGCCGCGGGGCGCTCGAGCTTCCCGTCCGGGCGCTCCTCGTCGCCCTCCAGCTCGTCTCCTTCGTCTTCGCGCAGGTCGAGGATCATGCGGTCGATGGTCTCCGATTCGTGGGAGTCGTCGGGTGGCCCGGTCTCGACATCGTTCCGGGAGGTCGCGCGACGGGAATTGGCCATGGCAGGTCGTCGGTAAGGGGAGGCTCGACCAGTCAGAGGAGTCAAGGTACCCGGGCGTCCGGCGCGGTGTCAAACACGCGCCGCTCAGCCGCGCGGTCGCCGCGTCCCGAACCGTCCAGGCGCGATCTCCCGCCGCACCCGCTGCCGCTCGACCATGTCCTCGAGGACGTCTCCGGTCGGCTCGACCCGGCGCTCGTGCACCCCGCGCTCGAGCGCATCTTCGTGGATCCGCTGGAGGCTCTCGCGCAACGCCTTGTCGGAGAGCTCGAACCCCTTCTCGACCTCGCCGCGAAGCGCCTCCAGCCGGGCCAGCACCCCGAGCATCTCCGGGTCTCCCCCCGTGGCGACGTGCTCCCCGATCTCGCGCACGCCTTCGGCCCGGAGATCGGCGAGACGGCGGAAGAACTGCTCGTACACCGGCACGGTGAAGTACTCGGGCCGACACCCGTCGATGACCTGCTCCAGCCAGCGCGGCTCGCTGACCGCGTGGAGGAGCGCGTACCACTCGTCCTGGCTCTCCGGCAGGGCGATCCCCGCCGGGGTCGACGGCCCCCGGGGCCTCGCCGGCCGCTCCCGCCTGGCCGGCGCCGGCCGACCCCCAGCGGGGGCAGCCGCCGCCGGCAGGGCGAGCGTTTCGCGGGGGACGTCGAGCTCCCGCGCGACCTTACCCGCGTAGAGCTCGCGGGTGACGGGGTCGGGAACCCGCGCCACCGACTCGAGGAGCCGCTGGATCGCGCGTCGCTTCCGATGCACGTCGGACAGGTCCACCTTCTCCCGCACGATCCGGAGCTTGGCGTCGATGACGTCCTCGCTCTTCTCGAGTCGATCGTGGAAGGCCCCCGCGCCCCCCGCCTGCACCAGCGACGCGGGGTCCTGGCCCGCCGGTAGGTCGACGAGGCGCACCGCGAAGCCCGCCCCCAGCAGGAGGTCCCCGGCCTTGAAGGCCGACCGCTGCCCGGCCGCGTCCCCGTCGTAGGCCAGATAGGCGGTCGATGTGTAGCGGCGGAGCACGCGACACTGCTCGTCGGTGAACGAGGTCCCGAGCGCGGCCACGACGTTCTGGAACCCGGCCCCGGCGAGGGAGACGACGTCGAAGTTCCCCTCGACGATCACGGCCGCCCCGGTCCGTCGGATCGCGGTCCGCGCCCGATCGAGGTTGAACAGCATGCGGCCCTTGGCGAAGACCGGCGTATCCGCGGTGTTCAGGTACTTGGGCTCTTCGGCGTCCAGGCGCCGGCCCGAGAACGCCACCACCTTCCCGCCCACCCCCCGGATCGGGAACATCACGCGGCCGCGGAAGCGGTCGAAGAGCCCGCCGGTCTTCTCGCTCCGGCCCACCAGGCCGGCGGCCAGGAGATCCTCGGGCCCGACGTCGTGTCGGGCCGCCTCCTCGATCAGCGCGTCCCACGACTCCGGCGCCCAGCCCAGCAGGAACTCCTCCCACAGCTCCCGACCCACGCCGCGCCCGTGCAGATAGTCCCGGGCCGCCTCTGCGTCTTCGGCTTCCAGCAGCCGGCGCTGGTAGAACTCGGCCGCGAGCCGGTTGGCGAAGTGGATCGGGGCGTGGGGATCGGGACCGCTTGCGGCCTCCCGCTCGGGCACCTCGACGCCGGCCCGCTCGCCGAGCGTTCGGACCGCGTCGGGAAACTCGAGCCGCTCGTGCTCCATCAGGAACGTGAACACATTCCCTCCCGCCTGGCAGCCGAAGCAGTAGTACATCTGCTTCTCGGGAGTGACCGTGAACGAGGGTGTCTTCTCCGGATGGAACGGGCACAGCCCGACCCAGTTCTTGCCGCGCTTCTTGAGGGGCACCACCTCGCCGATCACCTCGACGATCTCGGTGCGATCCCGGATCTCCTCGATGACGTGATCGGGAATGCTCAACCGCTCTCCTCCCGGGACTCCGGGGGCGCCAGCGTGGCAATCGTCACCCCGTCCCCGCCTTCGTTCCAGTGGCCGAGCCGGAACTCATGCACGTAGGGGTGTTTCTCCAGGAGCTCCGCGACGCGACGCCGCAGGACCCCGGTCCCCTTCCCGTGGATGAACCGGATCGCCGGCCTGCCCGTATGGTACGCGCGCTCGAGCGCCCCAGCGAGCGGGTATCCGACGTCGTCGGCCGCCAGCCCCCGCAGGTCGATCTCGAGCGGCAGCGTCGGACCGTCGTCGGCCGCCCCCTCCGGCTCCGCCCGCGGCGACCCGGCGTCCGGCGTGCGCTCCGCCGCCTTCTCGACGAGCTCGAGCTCGCTGACCCGGCAGGTGATCCGCACCTGGCCGGCCCGCACCGCGCACGTGTCGTCGGCCCGGTTCAGCGTGACCACTTCGCCGGTCACGTCGTAGCGCGGGATCCGGACGCGGTCGCCGGGATCGATCGGCGGCCGATCCCGCTGCCCGACGAGCGCCTCCCGCTCCGCCCGGAGCGCCTCGGCCGCGTCGGACATCTCCTCGGCCAGCGCCTGCGCCGCGCGGGCCGCGGCCGCGGCCTCGGACAGCTCCGCCGTGCGCTCGCGCAGCTTCCGTGTCTGCCGGCGCATCTCCTCCCGCATCCGCGTCACCCGGTCCTCCAGCTCCTCGAGGCGGCGCTCCGCGGCCTCGCGGCCCTGCGACGCCTCGATCGCGATCCGCCGGGCGCGGGCGCTCTCCGCCGCGCCGATCGCGTTCCGTTCCTCGTCGAGGGCCCGGCGGGCCTCGGCGAACGCGCGCTCCTCCTCCCCCAGCCGGCGGGTGACCTCGTCGAGGTCGCGGGCTCCCCGGTCGAGCGCCCCGTGGGCGCGGGCGAGCACGACGGGGTCGATCCCCCAGCGCGTCGCCAGCTCGAGCCCGAACGACCGGCCGGGCACCCCCTTGACGAACCGGTAGAGCGGGAGGTTCCGCTCGACGTCGTACGCCAGCGAGCCGTTGACCATCGCCTCCGAGCTGGCGGCCGCGATCGTGAGCGTGTGGTAGTGGGTGGTGACGATCGAGCGCGCGCCGCGCGCGCTCCATGCCTCGAGCAGCGCGGTCGCCAGCGCCGCTCCCTCGGCCGGGTCCGTCGAGGCCCCGATCTCGTCGACGAGCACCAGGGTCTCCGGCCCCGCCCCGTCCAGCGCCGCCTTGAGACGCGTCAGGTGGGCGGTGAAGGTCGACAGGTCGTGCGCGATCGACTGGGTGTCGCCGATGTCCGCGTAGACGGCGGCGTGCCACGGCAACCGCGTCCCGGCGCCGACCGGCGGCACGATCCCGCTCTGGGCCATGAGCACGACCGTCCCCACGGTCTTGAGCAGCACGGTCTTCCCGCCGGTGTTGGGACCGCTGATCACGAGCGCCCGCTCGCCCGCGTCGAGATCCAGGTCGAGCGGCACGATCTCCCCGCCCTGCTCCCGCAGCCGTTCGACCAGCAGCGGATGGCGGGCCCCGCGGATCTCCAGCCGGTCGCCCCCGATCGCGGGCGGCCGCCCACCCGTTTCGAGCGCGTAGCGCGCCCGCGCCAGAACGGTCTCGGCGTGGAGACAGAGGCGCGCGGCCAGCTCCAGCTCCCCGCGCCGCTCGGCCAAGGCGGCCGTCAGCGCGCGCAGGATTCGCTCCTCCTCGCGTCGCACCGCGAGCTCGGCACCCCGCAGCGCGTTGTTCCGCTCGACGACCTCGTGCGGCTCGAGATACACGGTGGCACCCGAGGCCGACTCGTCGTGCACGATGCCCGGGACCTCTCCGAGGGCCTCGCGCCGGAGCGGCACGAGGTAGCGGCCGTCGCGAACGGTGGGCCGGCTGTCGGCCGCCACCAGCACATGGGGCAGCCGGGCGATCAGCCGGCTCAGCCGCTCGACGAGCTCGTCCCGGTGGGCCCGCACCTGGCCGCGCAGCTTCCGCAGCTCCGGGCTCGCGGCGTCGACCAGCCGCGCGTCGGCGTCGAACGCCTCGAGGATCCGGCGCTCGAGCTCGGCCTCCTCGGGCGCGGCCCGGAACCGTCCGGCGAGCCGGGGCCACCGCTCCGCGTCCGTCCGCAGGAACCGCGCGAAGCGGCGGGTCGCCTCGAGCGTCCGCGCGGCGTCGATCAGCGCGCGGCCCTCGAGGACGGCGCCGTCGACGCCCAGGGTCCGGATCGTCGGCTCCTGGTCCTCGACGAATGGAGCGGGCAGCCGGCCGACGCCGGCCAGGTCCATCCCCTCCGCCACCTCCGCCAGCGCCTCGCCGGCCTCGGCCGCGCTCGCCTTCGGCTGCCACCGCTCGAGGGTCCGGCGCGCGAGCGCCGAAGTGGTCCGGCTCGCGACGATCTCGCGCACCCGATCCCACTCGAGCGCGGCGACCGTCTCGGGGTCGAGCCTCATCCCGCCCGGTTCGCCTTCACCCCAGGCGCTCCTTCACGCGGGCGCTGACCGCCGCCCCGTCCGCTCGTCCCTTCACCAGCGGCATGAGGCGCCCCATGACCGCGCCCATGTCGCGCATCGACGTGGCCCCGACCTCCGCGATCGCGGCGTCGATCATGCCGTCGAGCTCCTCTTCGGAGACCGGCTCGGGGAGGTACTCCCGGATCACCCCGGCCTCGGCCGACTCACGGGCCGCCAGCTCCGGCCGGTTGCCCCGGGTGAACTGCTCGGCGGCCTCCTGCCGCTGCTTGAGCGCCTTCGACAGGATCTCGATGGCGTCGTCGTCGGTCAGGTCGCGCTGCAGCTCGATGCGGCGGTTCTTCAGCTCGCTCGTGAGCAGGCGCAGCGCCGACAGCCGCTCCTTCTCCCGTGCCTTGAGGGCGGCCTTCTGGTCCCCCTCGATCCGCTGGACGATCTCGCTCACGTGATCTCCCTATCCCGGCGGCCACGCGAAGCGGCGTCCGCTCAGGAGGTGCAGGTGGATGTGGAAGACGCTCTGGCCCGCGCCCGCGCCGCAGTTGAGGACCAGGCGGTAGCCTCCCTCGACCAGGCCTTCGTCCCGCGCGACCCGGGCCGCGGCGCCGACCAGCGCGCCGGCCAGCCGCTCGTCTGCCTCGCCGAGGTCGTCGAGCGTGGCCACGTGCCGGCGGGGGACGATCAGGACATGTGTCGGTGCCTGCGGAGAGATGTCACGGAAGGCGATCCAGTCGTCGCCCTCGGCGACGAGGTCGGTGTCGATCTCGCCCGCCACGATCCGGCAGAACAGGCACTCGCTGTCGTTCATTCCTCCTCCTCGATTCGCTGGACGATCTCCACCAGATGCTGCAGGTCTTCGAGATCGTAGTCGGCGCCCGAGTGGACGGTCCCGAACGTGTCGCCGTAGCGGGCGAAGGCGGTCCGCATCCCGAGCTGCATCGCCCCGACGACGTCCCGCTCGGGCCAGTCTCCCACCATCAGGGCTTCGCCGGGCTCCACGCCCAGCTTCTCGAGCACGAGACGGAACGGCGCGGGGGAAGGCTTCCGCTCCCCCGTGTCCTCGTACGTCACCACCACGTCGAACATGTGATGCAGATTCAAGTAGCAGAGCCTGAGCCACGCCTCGCGCCGCGGCGCGTCGGAGACGACCGCCAGCTTGAGCCCCCGCTTGATCAGCGTCATCAGCGTCACGGTGGCATGGGGATAGAGCACGAGCGCCGCTTCCCGCGCCCGCCGGTAGGCCACGATCCCCGCCGCCAGGATCTTGAAGTCCACCCGACCCATGCGGGTCTCCAGCAGCTCGTCGAAGACGCGCTGGTACTCGATCCCTTCGCGGTCGTAGATCGCGAAGATCTCGCGCTCCGCCTCCTGCCGATCGAGTGGAAGCCCGCTGTCGATCATGGCGTCGATCGCCGCTTCCACGGCCAGCCGCTTCATCGACATGAAATCGACGAGTGTGTTGTCGAGGTCGAAGACGATCGCGCGGATCACCGGAGAGCAGTCCGACGCGTGTGGAGGCCTACTTGAACGACTGTCCGACCGTGCGGCCGATCGAGATCTCGCCGTTGTCGATCCTCAGGTTGAAGCCGCATTCGGGGTTCGTGCAGACCCATGCCTTGTATCGGATCGTGGCCCCCTCCCGCCCATAATCCGAGAGCGGCAGCAACACCCCATTGTCGCACTTCTGGCACTTCGGGAACCGCTGCTCGTCCATCACCGACCTCCCCCTCCCGTGACAGGATTCCGCGAGTCAGGCGAGCGATCGCCCTCCCCAGGGATAGTTCGTCTCGAAGACTTCCGTGAAATCGAATAGATCGTCGAAGTCGTTCCTCGAGTCGGCGTCATCCTTCGAAAGCACTCCCACCTCGAGCAGGTTGAACACGATCTCCCCGATGTCCCGCGTCGTGCGGACGCTCCAGTGTTCGAGAACGGTCTTGGCCAGGGGACCGTAGAGCCGCAGCGCGAGGTCGCGACAGCCCGTCACGAGCTCGCTCCCGGAAACGTGGCGGCGACGCGGCAATCCCTGCACCACTTCCTCGAGGGAGGCGAGCACGAACGCGTACGCCCGATCGTTGTAACGCTGGTCCAGCGCCCTCAGCCGTTCGATCGTCGCCAGGTCGAGATAGACGCTCTCCATCGTCAGCGGTGCTCCCTGGTGCCGCGCTCCATCGTCAGTCGATCGGGATCTCGACGCGGGCTCCGCGGACCTTGGGCAGAGTGATCCGCAGCATGCCGTCGTCGTAGGAGACGTCGATGCCGCCGGCGTCCACCGGCCGAGCCACCCGCAGCCGCCGCGAGAACGGGCCGGCGGGGATCTCCATCTTCTGATAGCGGCGCACGTCGCCGCACTGCTCCCGCCGGACCCCCAGCACATGGAGGACGTCCCGCTCGAATCGCACGCTGATGTCCTCGAGCCGGATGCCGGGGATCGCCATCGTCACGTGGAGCGCTTCCTCGGTCTCGTAGACGTCGGTCGGTGGCGCCCAGCGCACACCCCCCTGGAAGCTGAACGGGAGCTTGGCCTGGAACCAGTCCTGAATATAGGTGTCGATGTCCGCCAGTAGCTCTTCGACCGGCGACTTCTCATGGGTCTTCTCGCTCATCCCTCGTCCTCGCTGGAGCCGGGTCGAAGGTAGGTCTCGGCGCGTCGCCGAGTCAAGCAGAGCAGGGGCCCGGAATGGTCCGCCAAAACGAAGCGGGGCCGCCTGTTGGACGGCCCGGCCACAGCTCGCGGAGACCCTCGGGCAGCAGGTTGACAACGTCTTCCAGCTCCCCCATCAGCTGGCTTACGATCGTCGATTCATGCGGATTCCAGGCGGGAGCCCAGCTCATCCACGGTCACCGCGCCCGCCGTCGCCTCGCCGATCGCCCGGCGGAAGGCGTCGGCTCGCTCCGGAGTGATGCTGAGCTCGAGTGCGACCCGCGCCCCGTAGCGGGCGCCCGTCTCGCGCGCGGCGAACCGCGAGACCACCCGCATCACGGCTCCCGACAGCGGGTACTCGAACCCGACTCCGAACGCGAGCCTCTCCTCCACCGCGGCCAGCGCCCCCTCCGCCCGGGCCGCCTGGAGAGCGGCTCGGGCCGCCTCTCCGTAGGCCCGCGCCAGCCCGCCCGTTCCGAGCTTGACCCCGCCGAACCACCGGCTGACGACGCACACCGCCTGGACCACTCCGGCGCGCTCCATCGACCCGAGGATCGGCCGGCCGGCCGTGCCCGCCGGCTCACCGGCGTCGAATCCCGTCCCGTCGACCCGGCCGTCAGACCAGACGCGGTAGGCCCAGCAATGGTGGGTGGCGTCCGGCGCGACCGTCTCCCGGTCCGCCAGCGCTCGCGCGGCGGCATCGGGATCCCCTGCCGCGCCCAGCCAGGCGCGAAAGCGGGATCCGTGGACGGTGGACTGGGCCTCCGCCGGGCGGAGGGGGACGACGAGCGGTGTCCGGGGGATCAGCGCTCGATCGAGACGGAGGCGCGGCGGCTCTCGAGCCAGCCGCGATAGAGCGGGAACGCGACGCACATCTCCCGGACCTGGTCGTGGATGGCCGCCAGCGCCGGGCGATCCTCGGGAGCTTCGAGGACATCGGCCATCCATCCGCCGATCCGCCGCATCTCCTCCTCGCCCATCCCGCGCGTGGTGAGCGCCGGCGTGCCGACGCGGATCCCGCTGGTGACGAACGGGCTCCGGGTCTCCCCGGGCACCGTGTTCTTGTTGACCGTCATCCCGGCCGCGCCCAGCGCCGCCTCGGCCTCCTTGCCCGACAGCTCCCCGCTCTTGCGCAGATCGACGAGGAACAGGTGCGAGTCGGTGCCGCCCGTGACCACGTGGTGGCCCCGCTCGAGCAGGGTGGCCGCCAGCGCCCTGGCGTTGGCGATCACCCGCGCCGCGTAGTCGCGGAACGAGGGCTGGAGCGCCTCGTGGAACGCAACCGCCTTGGCCGCCACGACGTGCATGAGCGGGCCCCCCTGGATTCCCGGGAAGATCCACTTGTCGACCGCCTTGGCGTGCTCTTCGCGGCTCAGGATCAGCCCGCCCCGCGGCCCCCGCAGGGTCTTGTGGGTGGTCGAGGTGACGATGTCCGCGTGCGGCACCGGCGTCGGGAAGGCGCCCCCGGCCACGAGCCCCGCGAAGTGGGCCATGTCGACGACCAGGCGGGCGCCCACCGATTCGGCGATCTCGCGGAAGCGGGCGAAGTCGAGCGTCCGGCTGTACGCGCTCCCGCCGGCCACGACCACCTGCGGGCGCGCCTCTTCCGCAGCTCTCCGCACGTCGTCGTAATCGAGCAGACCGGTGTCGACGTCGACCCCGTAGCTCGCGACCTCGAAGAGCTTGCCGCTGAAGTTGACCTTGCTCCCGTGCGTCAGGTGGCCGCCGGCGGCGAGATCCATCCCGAGCAGTTTGGCCCCGGGCTCCATGAGCGCGAGGTAGGCCGCCATGTTCGCCTGGGAGCCGCTGTGCGGCTGGACGTTCGCATGCTCGGCGCCGAACAACTCCTTGACGCGGTCGATGGCCAGCCGCTCGGCGACGTCCACCACCTCGCAGCCGCCGTAGTAGCGCCGGCCGGGATATCCTTCGGCGTACTTGTTGGTCAGGACGGAGCCGGTCGCCTCGAGCACGGCGGGGCTCACGAAGTTCTCGCTGGCGATCAGCTCCAGGCCCTGGGCCTGGCGCTCGAGCTCGCCCCGCAGGACGTCGAGGATCCGGGGGTCGGTCTCGCGCAGCCCGTTCACGCGGGGGCTTCCGATCGGCCGCCTTCGATCTTCTCCACTCGCCGTCCGTGGCGTCCCCCACCGAACGGGGTCTCCAGGAACGTCCACACGATCTTCTTCGCCTGGTCGGGATCGAGGAGCCGCGATCCGAGGCACAGCACGTTGGCGTCGTTGTGCTCCCGGGCGAGGGAGGCCATCCGCTCGTCGAGGCAGTTCGCGGCCCGTACCCCGGCGTGGCGGTTGGCAGCGATGGACATGCCGATGCCGGCGCCGCAACACAGGATCCCGCGCTCGGCCTCCCCCTCCCGGATCGCCACCGCGAGCCGATGGGCGAAGTCCGGATAGTCCACGCTGTCGGCCGAATCGGTGCCGAGGTCCCGCGGCTCGTACCCCAGGTCGGCCAGGTGCCGGGCCAGGTCCTGCTTGAGCTCGTAGCCGGCGTGGTCGGCGGCCAGCAGGACCGAACGAGGCGTCACGCCCGCTCCGCCACCGGCCGGATGACCTTCTGCTCCTTGGCCGCGCGGATCCGCTCCCGCGCCAGCCGGTCGGCGGCGCGGTAGGTGGGGATCGCCTCGTCGGCCGCGATCTCGTAGATCGAGAGCAGGGTCCCGTAGATCCCGCGCGCCTTCTCCTTGGCGGTCTCCAGGCCGTACCCCACGATCTCGCCGTAGACGTTGATCAGGCCGCCGGCGTTGATCACGTAGTCGGGAGCGTAGAGGATCCCCTTGGCGTCGAGCGCGTCGCCGTGGCGGTCCTCCTCGAGCTGGTTGTTGGCCCCCCCGGCCACGACCTTGCAGCGCAACCGCCGGACCGTGCCGTCGTTGATGATCGCTCCCAGCGCGCAGGGCGCGAACACCTCGCACTCGACGTCATAGATCGCCTCGTGGCCGACCCTCCGAGCACCGAAGTCGTCGACCACCTTCTGAACCCGCTCCTCGTCGATGTCGCAGATCGAGAGCACGGCCCCGTCGGCGGCCAGGTTCTCGCACAGGTAGTACCCCACGTGGCCGGCGCCCTGGACGGCCACCCGCACGCCCTCGAGGTCGTCGCTCCCGAGCTTCCGCAGGCACGAGGCCTTGATTCCGTTGTAGACGCCGTAGGCGGTGACCGGCGACGGATCGCCCGACCCGTGAGGGCTCGAGCGGATCCCGGTCACGTGCTTGGTCATCTCGTAGACGTACTCCATGTCCTCCACACCGATGCCGACGTCCTCGGCGGTGATGTAGCGGCCGCCCAGCGTGTCGACGAACCGGCCGTGCGCGCGGAGCAACTCGGGGGTCTTGTCCTTCCTCGAGTCCCCGATGATGACCGCCTTGCCGCCGCCCAGCTCGAGCCCCGCCACCGCGGCCTTGTACGTCATTCCCTCGGACAGCCGGAGGACGTCGTTGAGCGCCTCGTCCGTCGATCGATACTGCCACATGCGTGTCCCGCCGAGGGCGGGTCCGAGCGTGGTATCGTGGATGGCGATGATCGAGTCGAGGCCGGACTCGGCGTCGTGACAGAACACCACCTGCTCGTGATGCGCATCGTGGATCTGGTCGAAGACGTCCAAAGCCGGTCTCCTCTCGGGGTTGTCTACGGGGGCCCCGGTGACCCGGGGCCGGCCCAGATTACTCGTCGAACAATTCGCTGGCAATCACGAGGCGCTGGATCTCGGACGTGCCCTCGTAGATCTCCGTCACCTTGGCGTCGCGAAAATACCGCTCCACCGGATAGTCCTTCATGTAGCCGTAGCCACCGAACACCTGCACCGCCTTCACCCCCGCCTCCATCGCGGCCCGGCTCGCCAGCAGCTTGGCCATCGCGACCTCCTTGCGGGCCGGCTCGCCGCGATCCTTCTTGGCCGCCGCCGCGTACGTCAGCGCGCGGGCCGACTCGATCTGAGCCGCCAGGTCGGCGAGCAGGAATCGGAGTCCCTGGAACTCCGCGATCGGGCGGCCGAAGGCCTGCCGCTCGCGCGCGTAGCCGAGGGCGAGGTCCAGGCACGCGCCGGCGATTCCGAGCGCCTGGGCCGCGATCCCCAGCCGCCCGTGCTCGAGGCCGCCGAGCGCGTAGGAGAGCCCGCGGCCCTCCTCGCCGATCAGGTTGGCGGCGGGAACCTCGAGATCGCGGAACACGATCTCGGTCGTGTTCGACGACCGCAGCCCCATCTTCCGCTCCTCCTTGCCGACCTCGTATCCCGCCCAGCCCGGCTCGACGACGAAGGCGCTGATCCCCTTCGACCCCGGTCCGCCGCTCCGCGCCATCGCGACGACGACGTCCGCGGTCCCGCCGTTGGTGACCCACGCCTTGGCGCCGTTCAAGACCCACGCCTCTCCGCGCCGCTCGGCCCGGCACGACAGGGCGGCCGGGTCGGACCCGGCGTGGGACTCCGACAGCGCGAACGCGCCCAGCATCCGCCCCTCCGCCATGGGCCGCAGGTAACGCCCCTTCAGGTCGTCGGAGCCGTGGGCGAGAATGATCTGCGTGGGGAGCGAGTTGTGGACGCTCATCGAGACCGCGAGCGCGGGATCGACGCGCGCGATCTCCTCGAGCGCGAGCAGGTAGGTCAGGGTGTCGAGGCCGCTCCCGCCCTGGTCTTCCGGGATCAGCATCCCGAGGAAGCCGAGGCGGCCGAGCGCGTCGATCGCCTCGCGCGAGAACTCCCCGCGACGGTCCCGCTCCAACACGTGCGGCGCGAGCTCGCCCGCGGCGAACTCCCGCGCCGTGCGCACGACCTCGCGCTGAACGTCGGTCAGGGGATGAAGTCCGCTCATCCGGCGCGGGCGCCCGGCGACCTCACGCGCGCTCCCCGTACTCGAAGAAGCCGCTGCCGGTCTTCCGGCCCAGCCTGCCGGCGGCGACCATCTGTCGGAGCAGGGGACAGGGCCGGTACTTCGGGTCGCCGATCCCGTCCCGGAGGACCTCCAGGATCGCGAGGCAGACATCGAGCCCGATGAAGTCGGCCAGCGCTAGGGGACCCATCGGATGGCTCATCCCGAGCTTCATCACCGTGTCGATCGCCTCCGGCTCGGCCACGCCTTCCATGACGCAGTAGATCGCCTCGTTGATCATCGGCATCAGCACGCGGTTGGAGACGAACCCGGGGTAGTCGCTCACCGTGACCGGGGTCTTTCCCAGCGACTCCGCCAGCGCGACGATCGTCTTGTGGGTCTGGTCGGACGTCTCGTAGCCGCGGATCACCTCGACCAGCTTCATGACCGGCACCGGGTTCATGAAGTGCATCCCGATCGTCTGATCGGGCCGCGACGTGACGGAGCCCAACCGGGTGATCGAGATCGAGGAGGTGTTGCTGGCCAGAATGCCGCTCGGCTGGACGATGGAGTCGAGCGTGAGGAAGACATCCACCTTCACCTCCTCGTCCTCGACGATCGCCTCGATGACTAGGTCCGCGGCGTGGGTGGCCTCGAGGTCGCCCGCCGTCTGGATGCGGCCGAGGGCCGCCTCCCGCTGCTCGCTCGTGATCGACTCCTTCGCGACCTGCCGCTCCAGGTTCCGCTCGATCGCCTCCATCCCCCGGCGGAGCGCGGGCGGGTCGCTGTCGACCAGCGTGACCGCGTGCCCGCGGAGCGCGAACACGTGGGCGATCCCGTTCCCCATCGTGCCCGCGCCGATCACGGCGACGTCGCCGACGCTCACAGCCGCTCGACCTCCATCGCCACCGCGTTCCCTCCGCCGAGGCAGAGGGTGGCCATGCCGCGCCGCTCGTCGCGGTCGCGGAGGGCGTAGAGGAGCGTCGTCAGGACACGCGCGCCGCTGGCGCCGATCGGATGACCGAGCGCCACCGCGCCGCCGTTCACGTTGACCCGCTCCCAGTCCCAGCCCAGCTCCTTGCCGTCCGCCAGGGCCTGGACGGCGAACGCCTCGTTGGCCTCGATCAGGTCGTAGTCGTCCAGCCCGCTTCCGGTCCGCTTCATGAGCTCGCGGACCGCGAAGACGGGAGCATAGAAGAGGAGCTTCGGCTCGGTGCCGGCGGAGGCGTAGCCGACGATCCGCGCCATCGGCTCGAGGCCGTGCTCCCGGGCGTACGCCACGCTCGTGACGACCAGCGCGCTAGCCCCGTCGTTGAGTCCCGGTGCGTTCCCGGCCGTCACCGTCCCCTCCTTCGAGAACGCCGGCTTGAGCCGGGCGAGCACCTCCAGCGAAGTCTCCGCGCGCGGGCACTCGTCGGTGTCGACGGTCGTGGTCCCCATGCGGGTCTCGATCTCCACCGGCACGATCTCCGGCTGGAACCTCCCCTCTTCGATCGCCTCCACCGCCTTCCGGTGGCTCCCCAGCGCGAACTCGTCCTGCTCCTGGCGCGAGATCTCCGACTTCTCAGCCGTGAGCTCGGCGTGCTTCCCCATGTGGACGCTTTCGAACGCGCACCACAGGCCGTCCTTCACCATCGCGTCCACGAGCTTCTGGTCGCCGAACTTGAGCCCCTCGCGCGCCCCGTGGAGGAGGAACGGCGCGTTGGACATCGACTCCTGGCCCCCCGCGACCACGCATTCCTGGTCGCCGGCCTTGATCGACTGCGCCGCGAGCATGACGGCCTTGAGCCCCGAGCCGCACACCTTGTTGACCGTCATCGCGGGCACGGTGTCGGGGACGCCCCCGAAGTGCGCCGCCTGCCGGGCCGGCGCCTGCCCGCTCCCCGCCTGGACCACCTGCCCCATGATGACCTCGTCGATCGTCTCGGGGTCGATCCCGGCGCGGGAGATCGCCTCGCGGATCGCGATCGCGCCGAGCTCGGGGGCGGTCTTCGGGGACAGGCCCCCCAGGAACTTCCCGATCGGAGTCCGGCACGCGCTGACGATGACCGGAGTCGTGCGGTCGGAGACGTCGTTCATCGATGCTCCCTTCCCTTCGGTATGTCCGGCCTCACCGCGCGGCGGTGGGGCGCAGGAATCGGGTCACGCGGCGCGCCGCGCCGCGGACGAGCTCACGCTGCAACCGCCGGCGCAGCGTCACGTACGGTTGCGTGCCCATCACCAGATCGCCGAGGAGCGTGCGCACGCTCGCGCTCTTCGCGCCGAAGCCGATCACCCGCTCGATGAACCGCGGGTGGTAGAAGCGATGGACCAGGGCGCTCGCCTTCACCAGCTCGGCGCCGAACTCGTCGCGCCAGACCCGGTCGTACGCCTCCGGTCGCCCGGTCTCGAGTGCTCGCGCCCAGGCCCGCGCCGAGCGGAGGGCATAGAGGATCCCCTCGCCGGTGATCGCGTCCACGAAGCCGCCCGCGTCCCCCACCAGCGCCCAGTCCCGGCCGCCACGGGGAACCCGCCAGCAGGCGGGGTCGAGGATCGTCGGGATGAAGGCCCCGTATCCCTTGCCACTCTCCGGATCGAGCTCCGGATAATACGCTTCGAGCAGCTCGATCAGCCGCTCGCGGGTCTCGCGCCCGAGCGCACCCTCGCCCGATCCTCCCCAGAGGCAGAGGCCGACCGAGAGATGGTCCGGGCGCGGGAAGAACCACAGGTAGCCGCGCGCGTCGTCGAAGAACTTCGTCTCGACCCGCTCGAGCCGCGAGGGGATGAAGAAGCCCGCCGCGATCGAGTTGACGAACGCCGGGAAGTCCGGGACCAGGGCCTCCCGCACCTTGCTGACCGCGCCGTCGGCTCCGAGCAGGAGGTCGAACTCGAACCGCTCCCCCTGGGCCTCGAGCGACCAGCCGGCCCGCCCGCGCTCGAAGGACTGCACCTTGAGCCCGACCTGCCGCGCGCCCGCGTCGCGCGCCCGCTCCCGGATGGACTCGTCGAACTCGGCGCGCGCGAAGATCAGAGTCGGGCGCGGACAGGCGAACTCCACCTCGCGATCGGTCGGCGAGAGGAACCGGAACTCGGTCACCTCGCGGGCGCGCGGCACGAGCTCGGCGATCCAGGGGAACTCGTCCTGCGCCGTCACCGTGATCCCGCCGCCGCACGGCTTCTCCCAGGGCGCGCGGTGGTCGAAGAAGGTCGCTTCGTGCCCCAGCTCGGCGGCGCGCCACGCGGCGTACGCCCCCGCCGGCCCCCCCCCGACGATGCCGATCCTCAGTCGCTCCACGGATCCCGCTCCTCGTCGCGGCGGTGGCGGCCCCGCTCGTCCCGGGAGAGCCAGGCGAGCGGGTGGTCCGCGTCGTGGACGAAGGCGCACAACCATCCTTCGTCGTGGATCTCGGCCAGGAACCGCTGCTTGGTCTCGAGCGTGGTGACGGGATAGAGGTCGTAGGCCATGATCCACGGGTCCGGCAGGTGATGGACGGTCGGCGCGAGGTCCCCGAGGAACACCACCTGACGCCCCGATCCGTCGTCGACGCCCACCGAGACGTGATGGCGGGTGTGGCCGGGGGTCGCGAAGATCCGGATCCCCGCGTCGGCGTCCCCGTCCTCGACCCATCGCACGCGCCCCTCCTCGGCAAGCGGCGCGTAGTTCCGCTTCAGGTACGACGCGGCGTTCCGGGCGTTGGGGCTCATCGCGTCCTCGAACTCCCCGCGGTGGATCCAGTAGGTCGCGGCGGGAAAGGTCGGCACGGCGGTCGCGCCGTCCTCCGCCCACGTGGTCGCGCCGCCCGCGTGATCGAAATGGAGATGGGTCAGGACGACCCGATCGATCGTCTCCGGCGGCGCGCCGCGGTCGGCGAGCCGGCGGGGGAGCCCTCCGTCCCGCTCCAGGCCGTAGATGTCCTGGAATTTCGCGTCGTCCTTCCCCCCCGCCCCGGTCTCGATCACCGTCCGTCCCTCGGGGCCCTCGACGAGCAGGCAGTTCATCCCCAGCCGGATCCGGTTCCGCGCGTCGGCCGGCAGCTTCTTCTCCCACAGGACGCGGGGAACGACGCCGAACATCGCGCCCCCGTCGAGGCGCTGGAGGCCGTCGGAGAGCACGGTGATCGTGCGCTCTCCCCAGAGGAGCGTGGGCCATTCGAAGCGCGGTTGGGTTTTCCGCGTCATCCGCGGCCGTCCCGGTCCAGGACCTCGCGAGCGATGATCATGCGCTGGATCTCGCTCGTCCCCTCGCCGATCTCCGTGACCTTGGCGTCCCGCATCATCCGCTCGACCGGGTAGTCGCGCGTGTAGCCGTTGCCGCCGTGGATCTGGACGGCTTCGATCGTCGTCCGCATGGCGAGCTCCGAGCAGAAAAGCTTGGCCTGCGCGGCGGCCAGCTTGTAGTCCTTCCCCGCGTCCTTGAGCCGCGCCGCCTTGTTCGTGAGGAGCCGTCCGGCCTCGATCCCGGTCGCCATGTCGGCCAGCTTGAACTGGATCGCCTGGAACTCGGCGATCGGGCGGCCGAACTGCTCGCGGTCCAGGGCATAGGCGCGAGCGGCGTCGAACGCGCCCTCGGCGATCCCGAGAGCGTGCGCGGCGATCCCGATCCGGCCGCCGGAGAGGGTGTGAAGGCATTGCTGGAAGCCGCGGCCCTCCTCGCCCAGGAGCTGCTCCGCGGGCACCCGGACGTCCTCGAGGATCAGCTCGCGGGTGTCGCTCGCCCGCCACCCGAGCTTGTCCTCCTTCTTCCCCGACCGAAGACCCTCCGTCCCCTTCTCGACGATGAACGTCGACACGCCGCGCGGGCCGGCGTCCCGGTCGGTGACGGCGGCCACGACGTACGTGCTCGCCACCCCGGCGTTCGTGATGAAGACCTTCGTCCCGTTCAGGACCCAGTGGTCGTCGTCCCGCACCGCCGTCGTCGCCATGTTGCCCGCGTCGGATCCCGACGACGCCTCGGTCAGGCCGAACGCGCCCAGCGACTCGCCGCGCGCCAGGGGCGTCAGGAAGCGCTCCTTCTGCGCGGGCGTGCCGAAGTCGTGGATCGGAGAGGCGCAGAGCGAGGTGTGGGCGCCGACGGTGATCGAGTGGGAGGCGTCGACCCGCGCCAGCTCCTCGACGACGAGCGCGAGCGAGAGCGCGTCGGCGCCCGCCCCGCCGTACTCCTCGGGGAACGGAACGCCGAAGAGGCCCAGGTCCGCCATCTCCCGCACGGTGTCCCACGGGAACTCGCCGGACTCGTCGTGCTCGGCCGCGATCGGCGCGATCCGCGCGCGAGCGAACTCGCGCACGGTCTCGACCAGCAACCGCTGCTCCGAGGTCAGATCCAGGGTCACGCGATCGGCGGCGGCGCTCAGGCCCGGGGCGCGGCGCGCTCGCCCGCCCACTCGCGGATGTAGTCGACGATCGCCTGCGTCGGCGTGCCGGGACCGAACAGCCGCCCCGACCCCATCCGCTGGAGCTCGGCCATGTCCTCCTTGCCGATGATCCCCCCGCCCGTCAGCAGCACGTCCTCCATCCCGTTCTCGCGCATGAGCTCGAGGATGCGCGGGAGCAGGGTCATGTGGGCCCCCGAGAGGATCGAGAGCGCGACCACGTCGACGTCCTCCTGGAGCGCGGTCTCGACGATCTTCTCCGGCGTCTGGTGGAGCCCGGTGTAGATCACCTCCATCCCCGCGTCGCGCAGGGCCGCCGCTACGACCTTCGCGCCGCGGTCGTGCCCGTCGAGGCCGGGCTTGCCGACCAGGACGCGGATCTTCGGCTCCATGCTCCCTCCAGGATCGGGTCCGCCGGGGAATGTACGCGCCGAGCGGGGGCGGACCAAGGCGGCGCGGCCCTGCTACAACGGGCCGGTCACCCCCTCGATCCACTCGACGTAGCGGGAGACCCGGACGTAGTACTCGACCGCCCCGTAGCGGCCCGGACCGGCGGCGTCGCGCGTGCTCTGGCCCGAGCCGACCCCCATCAGGATCTCGGGGTCCGACCCTTCCAGGTAGGCGGGACCACCGCTGTCGCCGGGACCGCTGACCCCCTCCAGATCGGTCGCGCGGGGATCGTCCGGCGCGTCGAACCGGAGCTTCAGCCACAGGTTCGAGGCCTCGTCCACCCGGTTGGTCGCCCCCCGCACCCGCCGGTCGTTTCCCTCCGGGCCGGCGAGGCCGGTGCCGTAGTCCCCCCAGCCGACCATGACGACCACCCGGTCGACCTCGTCGGACTCCCGGTACAGCCGGGCCGGCGGTACCTCCACGACCGGCGTGGCCAGCCGGACGAGTGCCAGATCGTGGGGACCGTCGTTCCACTCCGGATGGAGCACGATCGAATCTACGATGTGATCGGCGCCGGCCACCGTCACCGGATGGCCGGGCTCGAGCTCCGCCGCCACGTGGGCCGCGGTCAGGACCCAGCGGGGCCCGATCAGCGTGCCCTCGCCGTCGCCCGCGCCCTGGGGCGTCGGGAGGTTGAGATGGGCGAGCGAGCGCCAGCCGCGGCCGAGACCGAGGAAAAGGGAGTCCGGCCGGTCGTGCCGGCGGATGATCTCTCCCGGCGGCGCCGCCTCGGGCGGGGCCAGGAGGCGTGGGATCGAGAGCGTGAGGGGGATCGCGACGAGCGCGGCGACGCGGAGCATGGCGCCTCCCGGGAAGGGGTTCTCTTCCCGGCGGAGTGGCCCGGCGCCGTGGCACTTGGTCCCGGGACTCCGCCGTGGTCCGGCGCGAGGTGCCTCCCGCGTGTCGGCCCGAACCCTAACGCGCTCGGCCGGCGCCGTCCAGCGGCCCGCCCGGCCGCTCCCACGCCTCGACTCCGCCAGCCACGACGTCGAACATCGGATGGGGCTCCGGCCCGCCCTCCGCGGTCGTCCGGGCCAGGTCGGCCGGCGCGCGCCGCTCGAGCTTGGCGCGGAGGTGGGCCCATTCGTGCGCGAGCTGGCCGGCGGTCACCGGCAGACGGACCTCGCCCGCGGCGCGGATCCGGCTCCGGTCGAAGCAGTAGCCCCGCTCCAGCGCCTCCGCGGCAACCGACTCGAGGTAGCGCGCGATCGCGTCGGTGGGGTCATCGGCGCGCCGGAAGCGGTCGAGCTGAGGGTGGTGCCGGTATCCGCGCGTCTCGCCGAGCAGGACCTTCTGCGCCAGGAGTCCCTCCCGCCAGAGCGCGACCAGCCCCCGGGCGTCGAGGTGCCGCGGGTGGAGCGACCAGAGCCGCACGCCGCGCGCCGGTTCAGCGCCCCAGCAGGATCAGGACTCCGGCAAGCAGGGCGAGCAGGCCCATCACGATGCCGATCCCTTCGAACGCCACGTCGAAGAGCGCGACCAGGCCGGTCAGGATCAGCCACACGGCCAGCAGGAGCATGCCCAGGTTCCGGGTCGGTTGCAGCGCCATTTTCGGGACTCCTCTCGAGAGGTATGGGGAGCGTCGCTTCCGCTCTATCGGCCGAACATTGGGCGATGGGGCGTCGTGATTCAATCCCCCGATGCCGCTGCGTTGCGACGCCTACCTTGGAATTCTGCACTGGCGGCTCCCAGTCGGCATGGCGGTCGAGAAACCAGTAGCCCGTGGTTACGATGCCGTCTGGCCAGTCGAGCGGCTCGAGAACGACGTGCCGGCTGAACCCGTGTAAAACGCCGATACGCGTGCCATCGCTGCGGTGCAGAATGTCCGTGCCGGGTGGCACCGGCGGCAGGTCGTGCGCGGACCGCCACTCGCGGAGGTACTTGCTTCCGATACGGCTTGCGATCGTCAGGACGATCCGGTAGGTCGCCCTGTTGTACCACCCGAGCTTCCACCTCGGGAAACCGATGGTGGGATACGCCGCGGTCGGCACGAGTTGGGGGAACGGGACAGCCATCATCGCCGGAATGCCCAGCTTGTCCGAGTAGTGCGACGCTCCGCCCATCTTGGAGTTGTACATGATGAGGTCAGGATCGACCTCACGAGCCGCCGTCCAACCCTCGTGAAGCAGCGCCCGCTGGATCGGACCCGTGCGCTTTAGCAGCCTGACGGTAGTCCTGGCCCCAGAGACGAAGCTGCCCATGTCTTCCAGGGCATTCCGCCCTTCTACCGAATCCAGGAGCGTGAGGAGGTCATCGTTGAGGTAGGCGTAAGCGAGACCGTGTTCGGCGACGAGGTCCTCGAACCGGACGCTGGTGCAGATCGTGACGGCGTGGCCGCTGGCTCGGAGCCCCTTCCCCAATGCCACGTAAGGCTGGACGTCCCCACGTGATCCGACCGTGGTAAGAGGATCTTCATGAGCTGATCAATGCAACCGCTCGTTATGCTGCAACCAAATCACCGACGTAGCTGACCATGTGGGTTGTCATGTGAGCGAGCATTGCCGCTTCCAAGCCATATCGCCAGTACAGGTAACCGAACAACACCCCGAAGGCGCTGTTCGCACCGAGGACGAACAGCACCACGTTTACCGGCAGCTCCCCGATCAGCATTCCTGCGGCCGGCAAGTGACCGGCGCCGAATAGCAGTGCGCTCACGACTATGGCTAGCCAGATGTAGACTGTCCGCGGGGCACTCCTCCGGCTCTGCAGGACTCGCCATGCGAACCACACCAGCACCGTCATGAGCCCCCACCGGAGAAGTAGTTCTTCGGTGATGCCGCCATAAAGGACACGGGCCAGGATCGGAAGGGTAAACCGCTGGTCTACCTCCACGAGGGCCGCAGGTGCGGCGTAACCGCCGATTGCAAAGAGCCCTACGCCACCCAATGCGCCGGCGACGAGACCGGGGACAAGCTGGGGCCGAAGCGCTGTCCCAATCGATTGGGCAGTCACCGCGGCCTCAAATGCGGGGGCGCGAAGGCCAACCTTCGGCGAGAGAGCCACGCCAGTCCACACGGCAAGCGCCAGGACGATCGCACTTTGAGCGAGCCCCGCCAGTGAAACCATCCACAGAGGCGCCGGAAGGGTCACTTCACTCAAGAATTGAGGGAGCACAGTTACCGTAACAACGACCACACCCAGCATGCCGGTAG
>DATKCO010000035.1:0-23113 GCA_035513155.1 Gemmatimonadota bacterium
TTCCGAAGAGCGTGGACGAGTTTGCCGCGATCCTGACCAGGCAAAGGGCACGACGACGACGTAGGAAAAAGCGGTTGCAGGCAGTAGGTCGGGTGCATCGCCGCACGCTGTCCTCGAAAGAACGCCAACAGGTATTTGCGAAGACGGCGGGCCGTTGTCACATCTGCGGAGGAGTAATCGACGGCCCGTGGCAGGCGGACCACGTTCTTGCGCATAGCGTGGGGGGGGTGCACGCCGCGGGGAATTACTTGCCAGCGCATACCCTGTGTAACAATTACCGGTGGGATTACTCCTCGGATGAGTTCCAGGAGATCCTGAAGTTGGGCGTCTGGGTCCGTACCCAGATCATAAGGCTTACGCCAATCGGCCGCGATGTCGGTGAGCGATATCTGTCTTATGAACGAGCCCGCTTGAAGCGACGCAAAAGCAGTTAGAGATGCGCGAGTAGCAAGAGACTCAGATGTTGTCGATGAAGGCCTGTAGTTCGTCCCTGTGTGGATGGCCTTGAACTCGTCTGCAGAGAATCTATGGGTGGAAGTAGAAGAAGAGCTCAGATGGCGGCCCCTAATTCCCCATAACAATGCGCAACTATACCCTCTCTGTATAAGAGAGTATATTGTGGGGGACATGGCTGTGAATCAGATCACTCGCAAGCGAAAAGCGACCTAGATGAATCTCTGGAAGCTTCTGGTAAACGCAGTTGTTACTGCAACTCTGCAGGAGATCGTCGCAGCCGTGGGGTTATCCGCGATCCTCACGTCTTGGCTATTCGGGGCCATGGATCAGCTTACTAATCTACCCACTCCCTTCCGCGAAGTGTTTTTCGCCGGGGCACTCCTCTTGTCTGCTCTTCTTATCCATTGGGCTTGGCGGGGCATTAAATCACTCTGGCAAGTCAGGCCGGGGTCCGGCGGGTCGGTTCCCGTGGTTAACATCAACATAGGAGCAACGAGATCGGCGGTTCAGGGAGAGAGTGGCATAAGGATAGTTAAGCCAACAATGGTGGAGCCGCGCGAAGTCATTCGACACAACACAATCAAGCTCTATGAGTTTGCAGAATCGCGCAGCGGAATAATCAGCGGGATCGTCTTTGAAGATTGCACTCTCGTTGGACCATGTATCGTCCTGCCCCAGTTATCCTCTCTGACGAATTGTACATACATGCTGCCCAATGGAAACGTGGAGGCAATCCTCTGGGAGATTAGGAGGGAGCAGGGAGATGTACTGGTAGGATTAATACCCGTCTGGAATTGTCGCTTCATTAGGTGTCGCTTCAAATTGGTGGGCTTCGCTGCCCAACCGCACCTGCTTGATCGGTTTCGCGCTGTTATCGACACAGGCAAAGTCATTGAGCGGATCGAGTCGCTGCCGGAGGAAGCGGAGACAGGGGATGATGGTGATAACGATGAACGCTGATTTAGTCCCTCAAGAGCGGGGCGAAGCGGTCGATGGTTCCGTTGACCAGGCGCAGCGTGATAGGCAGGAATCAGCCAAGAAACGGCTCGAATCGTGGGATGATGTGCGCGACGCATTTGATAACCTGCTCAAGCGTCCGTTCCACAGGTTCAAGTGGCATCGCGACATTCTCGAACGTTACCGAGATGGTCGTCTTGCCGTACACGTTCACATTAGCATCAGTAGTGGAGAGTTCTGTCTTTCCGCCTTGGCCGCTTCCAAGCAAGGTCGTGGAGCCAGCGACGGTTTTGTAAATGACAACCTTATCAATATTGCCGATGGTGAGAACGACCATTCGGTGTTTGTCCTGGTTTACGATTTCATGGAGCCACCAAAGCGGCTCATACCCAGTATTGTGAGGTTGAACCGACCTGATTATGTCAACCGCACCTGTGGGGAACTGACGATTCTCAAAACACTTAAGTTTGTCGATGAGCCCTTGATCTCGGGGATCGTTGAAGATGGGGAAGGAAATCCACTTATCCCTGGCAGTCGGAGGGATTTTCATGTAACGCGAGGCGAGTTCCCAAACGATGTAATCGAGTGCGGCGCGGGCATTAGTGACACAGTCACCGATCAGAATGCTCCATCTACGCGGGGTTTGATCGGGGGGCACTGGTATGAACACTGCGACGGGATCATCCTCGTGTTCCTTCAACCTTCTGGGCTGTTCGTGCGACTGCATGTAGGCGCAGATTTCGGCCTTCAAGACATTGAAGTGCTCCTCTGCCCGGATGACTTTGAGCCGGGCCCCATCGAGTGATTTACACATGCCTAACCCCTAGCCAGAAGGGACAAGCACTATGACCAAAGAAAAGCCGACTCAAAAGACGGAGACCGGCCATGAAATCCCGGTCCCCAAGAAGGGCGAGTTTTTCGACAACCTGAAGAAGGCGTCGAAGCCCCCGCCCCCCGAGAAGGAATCAGACGCGGATACGTGCGGCGAGAAGGATGAGGGCTGAGAACTGCGCCCGTCCGTCCCGATGATTGTATCGCCAAGCGTACTCGCTCAGGTAGGACTGAAGGTGCTTCGTGGAGACCGAATGATACACGCCCCCGAGACCCCGCTTCACGAGCGAGAAGAACCCCTCAATGGTGTTCGTGTGCACGTCCCCGGCGACGTACACGCGCTCGGAGTGGTGAATCCGCTTGTGCTCGTACCGCTTCCCGTCGATCCCGGTGTAGACGTTCAACTCGTCGGTGTACACCGTGGACTTGGGGAGGACGCGCTTGCTCAGGTTCCCGAGCAGCGACGACCGCTTGACGTTGGGGACCGTCAGGGCGACGACCTTACCGGGGCGACCCTTCCGCTTCCGCTCCACCATAGCGAACACCGGGGCCTTATCCGTCGCCCGACCGATGCGCCGGACCCGTCCCTTGCGCTGGCGGTACCGGGGCTTCCCTCCGATGTAGGTCTCATCGGCCTCGACCTTTCCCGACAGCGTTATGTCGTCCTGCGCCATGAGCTTCGTGCGGATCAGGTTCATCATCCGCCACGCGGTCTTGTAGGTGACGCCGATCTCCCTCTCCAATTGCTTAGCGGAGATCCCGCAGCGAGTGCTCGTAATGAGATAGATCGCATAGAACCACAGGTGCAGGGCCGTGGACGACTTGTGAAAGATCGTCCCCGACGTGGGGTGGATATGCAGGCCGCACCCGGTGCACGTCCACGACTGTCGTTGCTGGCGCGTGGCGTACTTCGTAAAGGCACGTTCGGTGTCGCACTTGGGGCAATGGGCGTGCTCCCCGTCCGGGGCGTAGCGGGTCCGCCAAAGCCATTCCAGGCACACGTCATCGTTCGGGAAGTCCTTCTGAAACTCCATGATGGAGTACTGGGACTCCGAGGACGCGGAGCGCTTGGGGTCCTTCCTGTTCGAACGGGGCATAAGTCCTATCTCCGATTAGGGGTACAACCCAATACTAACATGAATCGCTTATACAGTCAAGGTATAGTTGCGGGAAGCGTTGACGTTCGGTATTTGTTCGGGTATCCTCGACCCGATGGCCCCCCGCGCGATCCTCCACGTCGATCTCGACGCGTTCTTCGTCGCCGTCGAGCGGCTGAAGGATCCGTCCCTCGCGGGCCGGCCGGTCGTGGTGGGTGCCGATCCCCGGGGCGGCAGAGGGCGTGGGGTCGTGGCGGCCGCCTCCTACGAGGCGCGCACGTTCGGGATCCGCTCCGCGATGCCGATCGGCGAGGCGTACCGGCGCTGCCCGGACGCCGCATGGCTGCGGGGGAGCCCCGATCTCTACCGCCGCGCGGCGCGGGCCGTGCGTGGGGTGTTCCACCGCTACACCCCGGCGGTCGAGCCGGTGTCGATCGACGAGGCGTACCTCGACCTGACCGGCACCGAGCGGCTCCACGGGCCGCCCCGCGCCACCGCCGAGCGGATCCGTCGCGCGATCGCCGCCGAGGTCCGGCTGCCGGTGTCGATGGGGTTGGCGACGACCAAGGCGGTGGCGAAGATCGCCTCCGACCTCTGCAAGCCCGAAGGGTTCCTCGAGATCTGGCCGGGACGGGAAGCCGCGTTCCTGGCTCCCCTGCCGCTCGACCGCATGCCCGGGATCGGTCCCGCCACGCGCGAACGGCTGTGGCAGTTCAACCTCCGCACGCTGGGCGATCTCGCGCGGCTCGACCCCCAGCTCGCGACCGGCGTCTTCGGCGACTACGGCGCGTCGCTGGCGGCGCGGGCGCGCGGCGCCGACGAACGCGGGGTGTCGGGCGACGCGCCCCCCAAGTCGGTGAGCCGCGAGTGCACGTTCGAGGAGGACACGGCCGACGTCGAGTTCTGCGAGTCGATGCTCTGGTACCTCAGCGAGCGTGCGGCGCGCGATCTGCGTTCGCACCGGCTCACCGCCCGTACGGTGGCGCTCAAGCTCCGCTACCGGGACTTCACCACCGTCGTCCGCAGCCACACGCTCGCCACACCCACCGACAGCGAGCGCCGGGTGGCCGGCGTGGCGCGCGACCTGTTCCGCGCGGCCTACGCCCGGCGGGTGAGCGTGCGGCTCCTCGGCGTGGGGCTCTCGAACCTCGTCGTCGCCGCGCCCCAGCTCGATCTGTTCGCGGCGCCGCGCGAGCTCGCCTGGGAGCGGTTGATCGGCCCGCTCGACGACCTGCGCGACCGGTTCGGGTTCGGCGCGGTGCGCGCCGGCTCGTCGATCCTGCTGGCGCGCGAGACCGACGCGGGCGGGGTCTCGCGCGCGGCCGCGCACTCGAAGCGGGAATGACGGACGCGGCCGCGACGGGGGACGCGGAGGACCGCGTCCGGGTCGGTCCCGCCGGCTGGTCGTACGACGACTGGCGCGGGGTCGTGTATCCCGCCGGGGCCGGCCGTCGCTTCGATCCCCTCGAGTACCTGGCGCGCTACTTCGACGTGGTGGAGATCAACACCTCGTTCTACCGGCCGCCGCCGCCGGCCTGGACGCGCTCCTGGGTCGAGCGGGTGGCCGAGCACGCGCGCTTCCGCTTCACCGCCAAGCTGTGGCGGGGGTTCACCCACGAGCGCGACGCGCCGCCGTCGACGAAGGACGTCGACGCCTACCGGGAGGGGATCGATCCGCTCGCGGAGCAGGACCGCCTGCTCGCGCTGCTGGCCCAGTTCCCCTGGTCGTTCAAGAACGAGCCCGAGGCGCGCCGCTGGCTCGCCGCGGTCGTCGACGCGTTCGCGGACTACCCACTGGTCGTCGAGGTGCGCCACGCCTCCTGGGATGAGCCGGAGGCCCTGGCGTGGCTGCGCGAGCGGGGCGTGGGCCTGGCGGCGATCGACCAGCCGCTCCACGACGGATCGCTCGGCCCCGTGGACCACCGCAGCGGGCCGGTCGCCTACTACCGCTTTCACGGGCGGAACTTCGCCTCGTGGTTCGCCGAGGGTCGCCCTTCCCACGAGCGGTACGACTATCTCTACGACCGCGTGGAGCTGGAGCCGTGGGCCGGCCGCATGCGGGAGGCGGCATCCGACCCCGCGGTGAAGGCCGTCGTGGCGATCACGAACAATCATTACCAGGGGCAGGCGGCCGTCAACGCGCTCCAGCTCAAGTCGTGGATGGGCGGGCGGAGGGTGGACGTTCCGGAGCCGCTGCTGGAGGCCTACCCCGCGGAGCTGACGGAGATCGCGGCGGCACCGCCCGCGCAACCGGACCTGTTCTCGGACCCGGGCTGAGGCTCGCGGCCGCCGCCGCGAAGGCTAGCGGCCGGAGGTCCCGATCGCCCCGACCGCGGCCGCGCAGAAGACGCCCATGTGGGCGGAGAACGCGGTCACGTTCTGGGCGCCCTCGACTACGTACCAGGAGGGGCCCTGGGTCAGCCCGCCGAACTCGTCGAGCCAGAGGTCGACGACGCCGAGCGCGATCGCGTACGGGAGGATCTCCTCGAAGCGGTGGGGCACGCGCTGGTCCCGGTGGCGCGCCTCGACCTCGGCCCGCTCGGCCCGCCGCACGTACTCCCGCACGCCCAGGAGCTGGTCCCGCACCCGCGCGCCCTCGCGGGTGACGACCGGCATCGCCGGCGCGAACGCCAGCACGACCCCGCCGGAGAGGAGCAGCCCGACGCCGAGGTCGAGGTTCCCGACCCACGCGATCAGCGCCACGCCGATCATCGCCGCCGCGCCGCCGAGCAGGCGCCACTCGCGGCGGGTGGCCTCGGGGCTGTGGCGGAACCAGCCGCGCTCGACCAGCTCCTCGTAGAGCGCCGCGTAGAGGCCTGGCAGCCGCTGCCGGAACGAGCCTGCGATCGCGGACATCGTCACCGAGCGCTCGGTGCCGAAGAGGCCGTAGTAGGTGGCGCGCTCGAACGTGGCGAGCCCGTCGGGCGGCTCGCCGGTACGCACGAACTCCCACTCGGTCGTCCACAGCCCGACGTTCTCGAGCAGCGAGCGGGCGACGGCCGCGGCGGCGTCGCCTTCGGCCGGCACCCCCGCCGGGTGCACCTCTCGGATCTGGATGTATCCGCGGGCGGCCAGGTCGAGGATCGTAGCGAGGACGTCGGCCGGATCGGCTCGCTGGTCGACCAGCGCTCCCGCGGCCCCGGGCGCGAGCCCGTCCGGCGGCCGCCAGGCGGGGACGATCGAGTCGGGACGGGGATCGCGGCCGACCCACAGCCACCACAGCGTCATCCCGACGAGGACGCAGAGCGGGAGGCCGATCGCCACTCCGCCTACCAGCTGCCCCCGCCTCCCCCGCCTCCACCTCCGCCGACCGAGCCTCCGCCGCCGCTGCCCGAGCTGCTCCCGGGCGAGGACTGGAGCGTGCTGGCCGCCGACGAGCGGAAGCTCGACAGCGAGTCGTTGAACCCGCCCGAGGAGAAGCCCCGCATCGACCCCGCGTACCACTCGGGCGGCGCGGTGAGGATGCCTTCGAACTGCCCCACCCAGAGGTCGCTGACGTCGAGCGCGACCGCGTAGGGCAGGAGTGCGCTGAAGAGCTCGGGCGACTTCTCGGGCGCGTCGCGGAACTCGATCTCCGCCTTCTCGGAGCGCCGGATGTACTCCTCGAGGCCTTCGACCTCGCGCCGGACCCGCGCCCCGGCCGCGGTCATCGCCGGCATGTGCCAGCCGAAGACGAGGACGAGCAGACCCGACACGAGGAACGCCGGGAGGACCGCCCAGTACCCCAACGTGAGCGCGACGACGCCCAGGGCGCCTCCTCCCAGCAGCACAATCGCGCCCAGCACCATCCAGAGCGTCCGAGTCGACGAAGGCCGGCGCGCGAACAGCCTGCGCGCGACCAGCTCGCCGTCGATCGCCTCCTGGATCCCGGGCAGCGCCCGGTAGAACTCGTTCTTGAGGTCGGAGAGCCGGCGGTTGGCCGCGCCGCCGAAGATCGCGCGCAACGTCTCCCGCTCGAACCCGAGCAGCCCCCCCTCCTCCTCCTTCCGCAGCCGCACGAGCTCCCAGTCCTTCCGGCGGGACATCACGCCTCCCAGGATCTTCCCCGCCAGCGAGTCGGCCTCGAGGCCGAGGGGAATCTCGGGCGGGACCTCGACGATCCGGACGTAGCCGCGCACGGCGAGGTCGAGGATCGTGGCGATCACGTCGTCCATGTCCGTGCGCTGATCGACGAGCGCTCCCGCCGTGCCGGGCCGCAGCTCCGCGGACGGCCGCCAGGTGGGGACCACGCTTCCGATCGGGGGCTCCTTGCCGTGGCGTCGCCACAAGGCGAAGAGGAGGCCGAACGCGAGGAAGGGGATCGCGAGCGGGCCCCACTTCAGGGCCCCCTCCCGGGCGCGTTCCGTGGCCGGCGGGGGCGCGATCAGACCCTTGGGGAACCCGGCCGCGAGGGTCAGGCCCTCTCCCGGGCCCAGCGGCCCGGTCGTCTCGAACCGGTAGACTCCGGGCGAGACGACCCGCGCCGTGCAGCCGGCGTCGCTCGTGCTCCGGGGTCCGCCCGCGTAGCAATGGGCCTGCCACGGCGCGCTGTCGGCGAACATCGCGGCCCGCTCGGGCGGGAGCAGCACGGTCGCCGAGGCGCGCTCGATGGGCACCGGCCAGTTCGTTCCCGTGACCTGCCAGTACAGCTCGTCCACCGCGTCGAAGAACCCGAGGCCGCCGGAGAGCACGTAGTCGATCACGTAGATCTGGTCTCCGGTCACCGTGCGGCCGGGGTCGCCGATCTTGATCTCCTTCTCGCCTGCGCCCGAGACCTGGTAGGGAATGGCGGCTCCGTTCGCGTCGGTCACGCCGCGCACGCGCAGCGAGAACGTGACGCGCCCGGCCTGGAGCGGGGCGCCGGGAGACACGAGCCGCTTGTAGCGCACCGGGATCGTGCGGTAGATGCCGTGCCGCTGGAGCCCGTCGAAGTCGACCGCGATCCGCTCGATGACACCCAGCGTCCGATCCTCGTGGACCACGTAGTCGGCGTGGAACTGCTCGATCGTCCAGCCGGTGTCCTGGGCGCGCGTGGCCGCGGGCGAGAGCGTCAGGGCGGCGGCGACCAGGACCAGGCCCGGCCGGCGACTCACGGCTGCTCCCCGCGCACGTCGGGGGCCGCGCGCTCGTCGAGCTCGGGGAGCTCGAAGAACTCCGCGCGCCCGAACCCCAGCGGGCCCGCCACGAGCAGGTTGGGGAACGTCTCCCGGCGCGTGTTGAGGTCGCGCGCCACCGCGTTGTAGTAGCGGCGCGCGCTCGCGATGTCGTTCTCGGTCTGGACGAGCTCGGTCTGGAGCTGGAGGAAGTTCGCGCTCGCGCGGAGGTCGGGATACGCCTCCGCGATCGCGATCAGGCGGTGGACCCGGCGCGTCAGCACGTTCTCGGCCTCGGCGCGCGCTGCCCGATCGTCGCCGGCGTCGATGGCCGCGGCGCGCGCCTCGGTCACGCCCTCCAGCGTGCGCTGCTCGTGGCCGGCGTAGCCGCGCACCGCGGCGACGAGGTTCGGAATGAGGTCGGCGCGGCGCTTGAGGAGGGCGTCGACGTCCGCCCACGCCGAGCGCAGGCGATTGCGGAGGGAGACGAGGCGATTGAAGACCCACGCCAGCCACGCCAGCGCGGCGACCACGAGGACGCCGATCACGACCGTCACGCGCGACTCCTCCCGTGCGGGTCGAGCGGTTCCGAGGACGCGGGGGGAAACGAGCGGGATAGATAACCGCGCGCTCGCCCGCAATGCAACCGCCGGACGGCGCGCGGCCGGGCTTGATTTTCGGGAAAATTTCGGTAGACTGGGAATCCCCTCCGCGCGGTTGCGAGCGACTCGGCTCCGCGCGGCGGCCGGCGCTCGTCCCTTTCGACCCTCTCCCGATCGCCATGGGCCGACCCTTCGCGCACCTGCACGTCCACAGCCACTGGTCGCTGCTCGCCGGCGCCTGGGCGCCGGCGGAGATCGCGCGCCGCGCGGCCGCGCTCGGGATGCCGGCGGTCGCGCTCACCGACACCGACGGCCTCTACGGCGCGGTTCCGTTCGCGAAGGCGTGCGGGGAGGCGGGCGTCCGCGCGATCGTGGGCGCCGAGCTGACCGACCCGCGCCGCGCCTGGCGCGCCGTGTTCCTGGCCCGGGACCGCGCCGGCTACGAGGAGCTCTCCGCGCTCGTCTCCGCCCGCTGGCTGGACGACGGGTTCGCGCTCGTCGACGCGGTGCGCGCGCGCTCTTCCCATCTGGCGGTCCTGGCCCGCGACCACCGGCTGCTCGAGGCGGCGGTCGCCGCGGGGCGCGGTGCGGGGACGTACGCCGAGGTGCGTCCCGCGCCGCCGGGCGAGGACCCGACCGCCCGCGCGGAGCGCGCGCTCCGGCGCGAGACCCTGGCGTGGGCAGCCCGGCTCTCGCTTCCCGCGATCGCGACGACCGGCGCCTGGTTCGGCACCCGCGCCGGCCGCGACGCCCACCGGGTGCTGCGCGCGATCGGCGCGAACGAGACGCTGGCGACTCAGGAAGACCGCGCGCGGCGGTGGCCCCAGACCCCCGGCCGCGGCGACCTCGACACGGGGCCGCTCGCGCCCGCGACCGCGTGGTTCCAGCCCGGCGACGCGCTCGCCGCCGCGTTCGCCGACTGTCCCGAGGCCCTGGCGAACGCCGGCGCGCTCGCCGAGGAGTGTCGCTTCGCGTTCGAGTGGGACGCGTTCCACTTCCCCGCCTATCCCACCCAGAACGGCGAGAGCGCGTTCGCGATGTTATGGCGGGTCGCCTTCGAGGGGCTGGCCGCGCGCTATCGGCCGCTGCCCACCGAGGCGATCCGCCGCCTCCAGGAGGAGCTGGCGGTCATCGAGGAGAAGGGGTTCGCCGACTACTTTCTCGCGATCCGCGACATCGCCGGATGGGCCCGCGGACGGCACATCCCCTCGGTGGGCCGGGGATCGGCGGCCAACAGCCTGGTCTCGTTCTGCCTCGGCATCACGCACGTCGATCCGCTCCGGCACAAGCTGTTCTTCGAGCGGTTCCTCAACCGCGAGCGCGCCGACGCCCCCGACTTCGACCTCGACTTCTGCTGGCGCCGCCGCGACCGGGTGCTGGAGTACGTGTACCGGCGGTTCGGCGCCGAGCGGGTGGCGATGATCGCGACGTTCTGTCGCCTCGGCGCGCGCGGCGCGCTGCGCGAGGTGGCGCGCGCGCTGGGCGTGCCGGACCGCGAGATCTCGCGCGTCACCGGGCGCGTGCCCCACTTCTCGAGCGTGGAGATGCTGAAGGAGCTGCGCGAGACGCTGCCGGAGTGCCGCGGCCTGCCGCTCGACCGGCCGCCCTGGGACGAGATCGTCCGGCTGGCGCTCGCGATCGACATGTACCCGCGCCACATCTCCGTGCATCCCGGGGGGATCGTGATCGCCCCCGGCCCGATCGACCGCTGGGTGCCGCGCCAGATGTCCGCCAAGGGGCTCGTGGTCACGCAGTTCGACATGCACCCGGTCGAGGACGTGGGGCTGGTCAAGATCGATCTGCTGGGCAACCGCGGCCTCTCCGCGATCGCCGATCTGTGCGATCTCCTACGGGAGCGCGAGGGCCTGGAGATCCGCTGGGCGCGCGACGAGGACGCGGCGGAGGGAGAGGAAGCGCCCGGGAGGGTCCGGAACGTCAATCCGTTCCGCGATCCGGCCACCCGCCGGCTCATGCGCGAGGGGCGCACGATGGGATGCTTCTACATCGAGTCGCCGTCGATGCGCGCGCTGCTGCGCAAGCTCTCGTGCGACTCGTTCGAGATGCTGACCGCGGCGTCGTCGATCATCCGGCCCGGCATCGCCGACAGCGGGATGATGGACGCGTTCATCCGGCGCTTCCGCGGCGAGGAGCCGGTGGAGTACCTCCATCCGGTGATGGAGGAGCTCCTGTCCGACACGTACGGGGTGATGATCTATCAGGAGGACGTGATCAAGGTGGCCCACCGGCTGAGCGGGATGTCGCTGGGCGAGGCCGACGGGCTGCGCCGCTCGATGTCGAAGAAGGGCGACTACGAGGACTTCGAGGCGCACCGGGCGCGGTTCGTGGAGGGGGCGCTCGCCAACGGAGTGGAGCGGGCGGTGGCCGAAGAGATCTGGCGCCAGATCGAGTCGTTCGCCGGCTATTCGTTCTGCAAGGCCCACTCGGCCTCGTACGCCCAGGTGTCTTTCCAGTCGGCGTGGCTCAAGACCCACTACCCCGCCGCGTTCATGGCGTCGGTGCTGGCCAACGGCGGGGGGTTCTACCCGGCGTTCGCGTACGTCGAGGAGGCGCGTCGCATGGGGCTCGAGATCCGGCTCCCCGACATCAACGCCAGCGAAGCGACGTGGAGCGCGGAAGGAGCGCGGGGAGCGGGGCTCGCGGAGGCGGGCGCGATCCGCGCCGGGCTGTCGCAGATCGGCGAGGTCGCCACGGCGACGGTCGAGCGGGTGCTCGCCGAGCGCGCGCGCGGCGGGGTCTTCGCATCGCTGTCGGACTTCTGCGCGCGCGTGCCGCTGGGCGTGACCGAGGCGCACCGCCTGATCGACGCCGGCTGCTTCGACCGGTTCGATCTCACCCGCCCGCAGGCGAAATGGAAGGCGGAGATCGCGCTCCGGGGATGGGGGAGCGCGGCGGAGGGGAGCGACGGGGAGGGCGCGGGCACGCTGTTCCCGGCGGCCCGGCTCGCCGAGCTCGCGCGCGTGGCGCCCCCGGTCCCCGCGCTCGCCGACTATGCGGCGGCGGAGCGGCACCGCCGCGAGTGGGAGATCCTCGGCGTGGCCGCCCACCACCATCCGATCGAGTTCCATCGCGAGGCGGTCGCCGAGGCGCGGCGGAGGGCGCGCAAGGGCGCGCCCGCGATCGTGGCCGGGGCGCTCGCTCGCCACGCCGGGCAGCGGGTGACGATGGTCGGATTCCTCACCACGACCAAACGGGTGCGCACCAAGCACGCCGAGCCGATGATGTTCCTCACCCTGGAGGACGAGACCGACATCTACGACGTCGTGCTGTTCCCGCGCGTCTACCAGCGGTACGGCGCCAGCCTCGCCGGCCGCGGCCCCTTCGTAGTCACCGGGCGGGTGGAGGACGACCCGCGCCCGTCGTCGGTCATGGCGGAGCGGATCGTGCGGCTCGAGGAGGTGGTGTCGTGAGGCGGATGAGGGCCCGGGTCCACCCGTCGCCGGCGCCCCTACGGCGCGGGGTTGATCGTGTCGGCGCGGAGGGTGTCGGGAGCCGGCAGCGGGGGCGGCCCGGCGCCGGCGGGGTCGAGGCGATAGAGGTGGGTGGCGGTCAGCGCCCACAGGCGCCCCCCGGGGCCGAGCTCGAGGTCGGTGACGCCACCCGCCAGCCCCTCCACGAAGGTGCCGGCGCGGACGACGCGCGTGCGGGTCGGGTCGAGCTCGAGCTGGAGGACCCGGCCGGTGTTGTAGAAGCCGACCAGCACGCGGCCGTCGAGCGCCGGCCCGTAGGCGTGGTCGCGCAGCACGACGATGCCGGTCGGCGCCACCCGCGCCTGGTACGACTCCCAGACGGCGGGGCGGAACTCCGCGCCGATGATCGCGGCCGCCACGCGCTCGATCGGGTTCGTCGGCAGGCCCCAGACGAACGGCCAGCCCGCGTTCTCGCCGGGGTCCATGCGCAGCACGCGGTCGTGGCCGGCGGGCCCGTTGTCGGCGATCCAGAGCGCTCCGTCCGCCGGATCGAACGTGAAACCGAACGGGTTCCGGAGGCCGTACGCCCAGATCGGGTTGTCGGGACCGAGCGGGTTGTCGACGGGGATCGTCCCGTCGGGATTGTACCGCAGGATCGATCCCATGGGGTTGCCGGTCCGTTGGGCGTTGAGGCTGGCGTTCTTGTTCAGCTCCCCGAGCGAGACGTAGAGTCGTCCGTCGGGTCCGAAGCGGACGTTGCCGCCGTTGTGGAAGGGCCCGGGCCGCGCGGGAAGCTTGAGGATCCGCTCACCGGGACCCGCGATCGAGTCGCCGTCGAGCCGGTACCGCTCGACGAACACGCCCGCGACCCCTTCGGGCTCCCGGTCGTGGGTGTCCTCGTCGGTCGGGCTGCCCGTGTACCAGATGTAGAGCGACCGGTCCCGCACGAAGTCTGGGGAGAGGGTGAGGCCGGCCAGACCGCGCTCGCCGCTGAACGCGACCGGGACGTCGAGCACGGGCCGCGCCGCCACCGTGCCGTCCGGCGCCATCAGTCGCACGCGGCCGGTCAGCTTCTCGGTGTAGAGCCGCCGGCCGTCGGGGAGGAACGCGAGCTGGACGGCGAACTCGAGCGAGTCGGCGACGACTTCCGCCACCACGCCGGGCGCCGGCAGCGCGGGGTGCTCGACGGGATCCGCGCACGCGACCGCGAGGCCGGCGAGGGCGATCGCCGCCAGCCGGGTACACCCTCGGGGCGGCCCGAACGCTGAGCGGGGGTGGTCGAGCATGGCCCCGAAGCTATCCCCGGCCTCGAAGCGCGCAACGCGCCGCTCCCCGGTCCCGACATGGGTTCCGGACGACCTCCCGGCGGCACCGGGGGTGTACCAGTTCGAGGCCGAGGCCGAGGCCGAGGCCGAGGGCGGCGCGGCGCTCTACGTCGGGAAGAGCGTGAACCTGAAGCGGCGCGTCCGCGGCTACTTCTACGGCGGGGGACCGGCGAGCGAGCGGATGGCGGAGATGCTGGCGCTGGCGCGCCGGATGGAGTGGCTTCCCACGGGCAGCGACCTGGAGGCGCGGCTCGAGGAGGCGCGGCGGATCGTCGTCGCGCGGCCGCGCTACAACCGGGCGCTCCGCAATCGCGCCCGCGGCTGGTATCTCGAGATCGACTGGCGCGACCCGTTTCCCCGCCTGCGGGTGGTCCGCGCCGCGCGCCGCCGCGGCGCCCGGCACTTCGGTCCGTACCGCGGGCGTGGGACGCCGGAGCGGGTCGCCCGTCTGCTCGAGCGGATCTTCGGGCTGCGGAGCTGCGCCGGGCGGCTGATCCCCGACCCCGCCGGGTCGCCGTGCCTGGCGCACGGGATCGGCCTCTGCGCCGCGCCCTGCATCGGGGCGATCGGCCTGGCGGAGTATCGGCGCCGGGTCGAGGCGGCCGCGGCCGTCCTCGCCGACCCGGCCGGGACGCTCGCGCTCCGGGGGCGGCTGGTGGCCGAGCGCGAGGCGGCCAGCCGCATGATGGCCTACGAGCGGGCGGCCGACCACGAGCGCCGGATCGGCTGGCTGGACGAGCTGGAGGCCGAGCGCGCCGCGCTCGAGCGGCCGTGGGTGGAGCGGTCGTGGATGATCGCCCTGCCGCACGCGCGTCCCGGCCGGACGGTGCTGATCGGGATGGTCCGCGGTCGGGTGCTACCCCGCCGCGAGGTGGCGTGGGAGGAAGGGGGGCGCGCGGCGGTCGCCGACGCCTGTTATGCCGCGCGGGTGGCGGACCTCCGCGCCGAGGCCGTGATCGACCCGGCCGATCTCGTCCCCAGCCTGATCGTCAGCGGGTGGCTCATGGACGGCGCGCCGGGCGGTGTGGCTCTCGACCTGGACCGGCTGGACGACGCGGAGATCGCGCGGCGGCTGGCGGCCGCGGCACCTGTCGGTGTCTGAGCGGGGGACTCAGATGGGCGGGTCGGGATCGCGGGGCAGGGCCTCCGGGGGGCGATCGGAACGGGGATAGCGTCGCCGGATGTACCCGTAGTGTCGTCCGCACGCCACGCACGCGTAGCGCACGCGAACGAACGATCCGTCGATCTCGGGGCTCACCCGCTCGCGCTCTCCGCAGTAGGGACAGACCGGGCCGTCGGGCCACTCGAGGCGGGCCAGCTGATCCCGGGCCCGATCGCGAGCGTGTCGATCCTCGGGGCTCGCCGCGCTCCCATCCTCGGGGTTCTCCACAGTCTCGCGCATGCCTCAGAGTAGGGTTCTGGCGGGATTTCCCCTATACGATTCCTTACAACGGCGATCCGCCCTTGGAGTACACTCCCTTCGATCGGGAAGGCCATTCGAGCAGGAAGGAGGAGCATGACGAGATTGCCGGGTGTGCAAGCCGAGCAGGTCGAGGACCAGCGGGTCCGGGCCGCGTTCGAGGAGATGGCCGAGCGCCTGGGAGAGGTCCCGCAGAACCTCCGCGTCCTCGCCCACAAGCCCGGATACGTCGACCTGTTTCGCGCGGTCTCCGAGGCGATCGACGCGCCCACCGAGATCGATTCGGTCCTCAAGCAGATGATCGAGCTCAAGGTGGCGCGGCTCCACGGGTGCGAGTACTCGATCGACCTGATGGAGGGATGCCTGCTCCGTAGCGGCGTCGGCGCGGACGAGCTCCACGAGCTCGACTTCCACCGTGACTCCGGCCTGTTCGACGATCGCAGCAAGCTCGCGCTCACGTTCGCCGAGAAGATGGTCCTCGACGCGGTCGACGACGAGCTGTTCGGATCGGTCCGGCAGTCGTTCACGCTGCCGGAGACGCTCGAGCTGATCGTCACGGTGGCCCTGGAGTCGTTCTACGCCCTCGTCAACCGCACGCTGGGTCTCAAGCCGCAGGGCTTCCGCCGGGGCGCCAGCGCAGAGGTCGGGAGCGGCACGGAGTGATCGCCGGGGTCGTCGTGCTGGACGCGGCCGGCACGCTCGTCGACGTGGCCGGATCGGTGGGAGAGACATACGCCGCGATCGCCCTCGAGGAGGGCGCGCGGCTCGAGCCGGGCGGGATCGAGCGCGGATTCGGACGGGCGATGGCGGCGGCCCCGCCGCTCGCCTTCGGGGAGCTGCAGCCGGCGGCGCGGGCGGCGGCGGTGCGCGGCTGGTGGCGGGCGGTGGCTTGGGCGGCGCTGGCGGAGGCCGGCGATCTTCCCGACGGATTCGACTTCGAATCGTTCTTCGATCGCGCCTGGGAGCGATTCTCGCGGTCTGAGGCGTGGCGGATCCACGACGACGTCCGGCCGGCGCTACGGGCGTTGCGGGTCCGCGGATTCCCGCTCGCGGTGCTCTCGAACTGGGATCGCCGCCTGGTGGCGCTCCTCGCGGCGCTCGGCTTGCGAGGGTGGTTCTGTCGGGTGGTGGTCTCGAGCGATCTGCGGGCCGCCAAGCCCTCGCGCGCGGTGTTCGACGAGGTCGCGCGCGAGCTGGCGGCGGTCGAGCCGGCGGCCCCCCCCGTCATGGTCGGGGACCGTCTCGACCACGACGTCGTGCCCGCTATCGACGCGGGCTGGGGCGCGGTGTGGCTCGATCGCGCCGGTCGCGGCGGGGCGCCGGAAGGGGTCGAGACCATCCGCGACCTGCGGGAGCTCGACGCGCTCCTGGGTTGACCGGGCAGCGGGCGAAGTCTAGGATGCCGCCATGACCGAGTTCTTCGCCGGGTCCCTGCCCCGGCAGTTCGCCCATCGCGGCGCCAGCGGAACCCACCCCGAGAACACGATGGAGGCCTTCGGCGCCGCCATCGAGCTCGGCGCGGAGGGGTTCGAGCTCGACGTGCACCGGACGGCGGATGGCCATGTCGTGGTGTTCCACGACGACACGCTCGACCGGACGACGGACGGGTCGGGCACGGTCCACACGCGGTCTCTCGAGGAGCTCCAGGCCCTCGACGCGGGCTTCCGCTTTTCGCCCGACGGCGGTCGCAGCTTCCCGTTTCGGGGGGCCGGCGTCCAGATCCCGACCCTCGCGGAGGTCCTGGAGGGCTTTCCCGGGATCCCGATCATCATCGAGATCAAGCAGGTGTCACCTCCCCTGGAAGAGGATCTGGCACGATTGCTGCGGGAAAACGGGGCGGCGGGGCGCTGTCTCGTGTTCTCGCTCGAGCAGTCCCCGCTCACGCGGTACCGCGATCTGGAGCCGGAGCAGCCGACCGGCTTCGGACCGGAGGACGTGTCGGAATTCCTGCGCCGGCTGGGATCCGACGCCTGGGTCGACTATCGCCCGAAGGCGGTGGCGTTCGCGGTTCCCCCGACGTGGCACGGAACCCAGATCGTGAGCCGCCCGTTCGTCGACGCGGCCCACGGATTCGGCTGCGAGGTGTACGTCTGGACAGTCAACGAACCACGCGAGATGGAAGCGCTGCTCGAGCTCCGGGTCGACGGTCTCATCACCGACTTCCCGGAGCGACTGGCGAACGTGCTCTCCGGGAGGACGATCAGCTGAGCGCGCCCGGACGATACGTGCCGGACCAGCGCACGCTCTGCGCGGCCCTCGACGCGGTGGATCTGGGGATGGCCCTGGTCGGCGAGGACCATCGCATCGAGTACTGCAATACCGCGTACGGGGAATACCTCGGTCTGGCTCCGGAGGCGGTGGCCGGGACGTCGATCTTCGCCGCCGGGTGTCCGTGCGAATCGCTCGCGGCCTACGCGGACGACTGGGACCAGTCGGAAATGATCGCCGTCAGCGGCGAGGCTCCGATGGGGGGAGTGGTCGAGGTCATCGTGCGGCTCGTCTCCCCCGACTCCGACACGCGTCTCGTGGTGGTCCGGAAGGGGATGGTGCGCACGATATCGGCGCGCCGGCTGACCCAGGAAGTCATCGAGGACGTGGCGCGCTTCGTCACCGACCTGACCGGGCACCCCGTGGACGAGGGGGCGCTCGGCGCGGCTCCGCTCTCGATCCTGCTCCTGTCGCTGGCCGACCTCGGGTCGCTGCGCCAGCGCTATGGCGAAGAGGTCGCCGAGGACGCGCTCCGCCAGGTGGCGCAGGCGCTCGTCCTGCAGAAGCGCAAAGCCGACATCACGTGCCGCTACAGCGACGGGCAGTTCCTCGTCATCGCGCCGGACACGCCGAGATACGGCGCGGCGATCCTGGCGGAGCGGATCCGCCAGTCCCTGACGACCCTCGATCTCGAGGTGGTCGACGGGCCCGTGCCGGTCACGCTGCTCGCCTACACGGCCGAGTACCGGCCCAACATGGACGGCTCGATCCGCGAGGCCATCGAGAAGGCCTCGTCGATGCTGTCCCAGCGCGCCGCCCGCCTCTCGAGCGGCGTCTGAGGAAACTCCCGCCGCCTGCGCGAAGCGTCCGCGCCTGCTAAATGGTCGCTGTACGGTACCTGGACGGCACTCGCCTGAGACGCTCCGCGGCGGTGGCGGCCCGCTGGGTCAGCCAGCGCCAGGAGAACCTGAACGGCATCAACGTGTTCCCGGTCGCGGACGGCGACACGGGGACGAATCTGGCGGCCACGCTGGTCAGCGCCGCCGACCGCGCCCAGCGCGTGCGGGAGCGCGGCGTGGGGGCGGTGAGCCGGGCGCTCGCGGACGGCGCGCTGTACGGCGCGTGCGGCAACTCCGGCGCCATCATGGCCCAGTTCCTGGAGGGATTCGCGAGCTCGCTCGAGGGGCGGCAGCGGGCGACCGGGCCCGGTCTCGCCGAGGCGGTGACGCGCGCCAGCGAGGCGGCCCAGGCGGCGCTCGCCCGGCCGCGCGAGGGGACGATTCTGACGGTCATGCGGGTCTGGTCGCACGCGTTCCGCGACCAGGCCGCCCGCGAGGGCGCGGATCTGCTCGAGGTCTTCGGCGGCTCGCTCGAGGCGGCCCGCGAGGCGCTCGCACGGACGCCGCAGCAGCTGCGCGAGCTGGCGCGCGCGGGCGTTGTCGACGCGGGCGCCCAGGGTTTCGTCTACTTCCTCGAGGGGATGCTCCACTTCGCCGAGGGCCGTCTCGCCGGATCGATCGTCGAGGAAGGGCACGCGACCGCCCTGGAGCACGCCGCGGTCGATCAAGCGCCCCACGAGATCGGGCTCCGCTTCTGCACCGAGTGCATGATCGAGGGGGAGGGATTGGACCTGGCGGGCGTGCGGGACGCGATGGCGACGCTCGGTGACTCGCTCGTCGTGGCCGGCTCGGTCAGGCGGATCCGGGTCCACGTCCACACCGACCGGCCCGACCAGGTGTTCGAGACCGCCGCGGGCTTCGGTCGCGTGGCGTCGACGAAGGCGGACGACATGCGGGTCCAGCACGTGGCCCGGTTCGACCGCGACCGGGTCGCGGTCGTGACCGACTCGGCGGCCGACATCCCGGAGCGCATCCTGCAGCGGCTCCGGATCCACACCGTCCCCCTGCGTGTTCTGCTGGGCCCCGCCGTCTACCTCGACAAGCAGACCGTCAATCCCGACGAGGTATACGACCGGTTGACCCGCGGGGAGCGGGCGGTGCGGACCTCCCAGCCCGCGCCGGGAGACTACGCGGCCCTCTACTCCTACCTGTCCGAGCATTACGGCGCGCTCGTGGTCCCCTCTCTGTCCGGCCGGCTGAGCGGGACGCTGGAAGCGGCGCGCCGGGCGATCGGCCTGGCCGAGACCGCGCGGGTCGAGGTCCTCGACACCCGCAGCGCCTCGATCGGCCAGGGCCTGGTGGTGCGCGCGGCCGCCGAGGTTGCCGCCGCCGGGGGATCGGTGGAGGAGGTGGTCTCGGCGGCCGAGGACGCCAGCGCCCGGGTGCGGCTCTTCGTCGCCGTGCCGACCCTCGACTACCTGCGGCAGGGTGGACGCCTGGCCGGATGGAAGGCGCGGGCGGCGCAGTGGCTGGGCCTCGTGCCGCTCCTGACGATCGACCCGGAGAGCGGCTCGACCCGACTCCTCGGGCTGGCGCGCCGCGGGTCCGTCCATCGGTCGGCACTCTCGCGCGCGGTCGCGGCGCTCGAGAAGGAGCCTTCGCCGCCGGACTCCGTCTGGGTCGCCCACGCCGGGGCCGCGTCGGTCGCCGACGCGTTCCGCGAGGAGCTGACGCGGGCCGCCCCGGGGGCGGAGGTCGAGATCGTGGAGGTGGGGCCGGCGCTCGGCGCCCATACCGGGCCGGGCGCGGTCGCGGTCGCGTTTCTGAGCCGCCGGTGAGCCGTGGACGGGGGAAAGGCGCCCGAGCTATCATTGGTCGCGTGAACGAGGAGCGGGTGCTGGTCTACACGACGGATTTCTGCGGCTGGTGCGAGCGGGCCAAGTCGTTGCTCCTCGCCCGCGGGGTCCGGTTCCGCGAGATCTGGCTGCCCCGCACGCCCGAAGGCCGCGAGCGGCTGGCGGAAGCGGCCCCCTCCGCGCGCTCGTTTCCCCAGATCGTGATCGACGGCCAGCTCATCGGCGGCTATCGCGAGCTCGTCGATCGGGACCGCGAAGGCGCGCTGGCGGAGATCGCCGGGTGAGCGCCGCCGAGCGTCGCGATCGGGCGCGGGCGGAGCTCGCGCGCCGCGGGCGGGACGGCGCCCTCGTCACCCCCGGAGTCAACTTCGAGTACCTGACGGGAGTGGCGCTCGACCGCTCCGAGCGGCTGACGTGCCTCGGCCTGCCGGCCGCGGGCGACCCGTGGATCGTGTGCCCCGCCTTCGAGGCCGAGCGGCTCGGCGAGGCGTGCCCGGGGATCGACCTCGTGACCTGGGAAGAGACCGACGACCCGTTCGCCGCGCTCGGGGACCGGTTGGGAAGGGGCGGAACGTGGGCGTTCGAGCCGACGACGTGGTATCACGACGCGGCGCGCATCGAGGCGGCCGCAGCCGGCGCCCGCTTCGTCGATGGCGCCGAGACGTTCGAGACCCTGCGGCGCGCGAAGGACGCGGCCGAGATCGCGGCGCTGCGGCGCGCGATCGCGGCCGCCTGGGAGGCCCACGACGCCGTCCTGCCGCGGCTCGCCGTCGGCTGCACCGAGCGGGAGGTCGAGGGGTGGATCGCGGAGGAGTTCTCGGTCCGTGGCTACGAGGCGTGGTCGCTGGTGCAGTTCGGGCCCGGTAGCGCGATCCCCCATGGCCATCCCTCCGACCGGGCACTGGCACGCGGACAGGCCGTCCTTCTCGACTGGGGTGGGTGGGGCGACGGCTTCAGCGCGGATCTGACCCGCACGACGTGGTGGGACGGCGAACCGATCCCGCTCGCGGACGCGCCGCCGGACTTCCGCGCGGTCGGCGAGGTCGTGCAGGCGGCGCAACGGGCGGCGCTCGGGCTGGCCGGGCCCGGGGTGGCGTGCGGGGAGGTCGACGAGGTGGCGCGGAGCGTGATCCGCGACGCGGGCTGGGGCGAGCGGTTCACCCACCGGCTGGGACACGGCCTCGGCCGCGAGATCCACGAGGCGCCGTACCTGCTGGCGGGAAGCCGGGTGCCACTGGCGCCCGGTGATGTCGTGACGGTCGAGCCGGGAGTTTACCTTCCGGGAAGGTTCGGCTTCCGCTGGGAGGACGACGTACGCGTGACCGAGGACGGCATCGACATCCTGAGCCGCAGATGAAGACCCGTGAGCTCCTGCTCGGCGTGGTTTTCGCCGCTGCCGCGCTCGCCTGCAACGGCTCGAGCCTCGAGGCCGACGGCCCGACCGGAACGCTTGCCGGCCAGATCTCGGTCGGTCCGTTCTGTCCGGTCGAGGTCGAAGGGCAGGAATGTCCGCCGCCCCCGGGGACCTACGAGTCGATCCGGGTCCTCGTCTACGCACAGCTGGGGAACGGTGACCGGCTGGTCGCCGACACGCGACCGGACGGCACCGGCCGCTTCGAGCTCTTGCTGCCCTCCGGATCGTACCGCGTCGCGATCGAGCACTCGATCGGGATTCCGGGTGGACCAGATCCGGTTCAGGAAGCCCACGTCCAGGCCGGCGCGACGACCTCGCTCTCCTTCGACATCGACACCGGCATCCGCTGACGGCTTCGGATCACTCGGTCGAGCCGCACACCCACTCGTAGAAGCCGGGCGCGCGCGTGAGCCCGAGCGAGCCGCGGTAGAAGGTCGCGCTGTCGACGTCGGGGGAGGTGTTCCCCGGCGAGCGCGTGTAGAGGAGGAACCCCGCGTCCTGGTCGAACGACGTCAGCGAGGAGGCCGACACGCTCGGCGTCATCAGGCTGGGCGTCGCCCCGTGCATGTGGCCCATCCCCAGCGTATGGCCGAGCTCGTGGCCGAGGATGGCGCGGCGGATGCCGGCGTAGGATGCCCCCGAGAACCGCACGAAGCGGAGCCAGATCACCGCGCTCGAGATCGAGCGATCCCCCGTCCAGAAGGTGCGGGCGAGCCCCACCGTGCTCGAGGCGCCGTAGACCGACGGGTCCTCGCTGAAGTGGATCACGATCGTGCCGGAGGAACCGTCGGGAGGCGGCGAGGAGCCGACCTGGACGGACCCGGCGCTCACGGTCCCGCCCGTCCACTCGGAGATGAAGGCGGCCGCCTGGCTCTGGACCTCGGAGACCCACTGGTCGAGCTCCGGCCCGCCGGCGAACCCGTCCGGACGGACATCGACGTAGACGCTGGGTGAGCCGACCCAGCGGATCGTGCGCGGCTCGTACTCCCGCGCCATGTCGTCGAACGCGGCCATGTCGAAGGCGGACGGTACGATCCGCCACTGGGTGTCGCTGCTGCGCGCGAACGTGGCGCGGGAATGGACGCCCGGGCCGGAGAGTCCGAGGTCGCGCAGCGTGCTCGAGGTCGTGCCCGGCACCGTGAACGTCCCGGTCGCGTCCGTGGTGACGGTCGCGCCGGCGAACTGCACGGTGAGGCCGGCGATCCCATGGCCGCCGAACTGGTCGATCACGCGGCCCGCCAGCGCCGTCGACCCCGAAGGCGGCGGAGGCGGTGGAGGCGGAGGCGGGGGGTCCGGGGCAGGGACCGTGAGGGAGACCGCGACCGCCGCGGAGCCCCCGTTCGAGTTGATCGACAGGCTCGCGGAGTAGCCGCCGGGGGTGAGACCGCCGCGCTGGGCGGCGAGCGCGAGCGACGCGCTGGCACCCGGCGCGACCGATCCCGCGCCGGCGCCCAGGGACAGCCAGCTGGCGTCGTCGGCCGCCGTCCAGGTCAGCGGCCGCCCCCCCCCGTTGGCGATCGTCAGGTTCGCGGTCGTCCCGGAGCTGCCGAAGTCGACCTGGGACGGCGAGACCGACAGCTGGGCCGGAGAGGCGACGACGACCGAGAG
>DATKCO010000036.1:0-6321 GCA_035513155.1 Gemmatimonadota bacterium
GTCGCCGACTTGCGCGCCTGGACGAGCGAGCTCGAGCTCACCGACCGGGAGGCGGCGATCGCCGGCAAGGTGGTGCGGGAGATCCGCGACCGCCTGAGCTTCCTCGACGACGTCGGCGTCGGCTACCTCACCCTCCAGCGCGCCTCGGCGACGCTCTCGGGCGGCGAGAGCCAGCGCATCCGCCTGGCGACCCAGATCGGCTCGAAGCTGATGGGCGTGATGTACGTCCTCGACGAGCCCTCGATCGGCCTCCACCAGCGCGACAACGCCCGCCTGCTCGCGACCCTCAAAGGCATGCGCGACCTGGGCAACTCGGTGCTGGTCGTCGAGCACGACGAGGAGACGATCCGCGCCGCCGACTGGGTGGTGGACCTCGGCCCCGGCGCGGGGCGTGAGGGCGGCCACATCGTCGCCCAGGGGCCACCCGAGGAGGTCGAGGCGTCGGAGGCGTCGATCACGGGCGCCTACCTGCGCGGCGACCGGGCGATCGCGGTGCCCCGCGAGCGTCGGGAGGGAAGCGGCGAGGCGCTCACCGTCGTGGGGGCCCGGGAGCACAACCTCGACGACGTGACGGTGGAGTTCCCGCTGGCCCGCTTCGTATGCGTGACGGGCGTGTCCGGCTCGGGCAAGTCGTCGCTCGTCAACGACGTGCTGTATCACGCGCTGGCCCAGAAGCTCCACCGCGCCCGCGAGCGGCCCGGCGACCACGACCGCATCGATGGGGTCGAGCACATCGACAAGGTCATCGCCATCGACCAGTCCCCGATCGGCCGCACCCCGCGGTCGAACCCGGCGACCTACACTGGCCTGTTCACCCCCATCCGCGAGCTCTACGCCCAGCTCCCCGAATCCAAGATGCGCGGCTACGACCAGGGGCGGTTCAGCTTCAACGTGCCGGGCGGGCGCTGCGAGGCGTGCGGGGGCGACGGGCTGATCAAGATCGAGATGCACTTCCTGCCGGACGTCTACGTCCCGTGCGAGGAGTGCAAGGGGAAGCGCTACAACCGGGAGACCCTGGAGATCTACTACAAGGGGAAGACGATCGCCGACGTCCTCGACATGACAGTCGAGGAGGCGGTCGAGTTCTTCCGCAACGTGCCCAAGGTCCGGCGCAAGCTCAAGACCCTCCACGACGTGGGGCTGGGGTACATCACGCTGGGCCAGTCCGCGACCACGCTGTCGGGGGGCGAGGCCCAGCGGGTCAAGCTGGCGAGCGAGCTCGCCAAGGTCGCCACCGGTTCGACGCTTTACATCCTCGACGAGCCGACGACCGGCCTCCATTTCGAGGACGTGCGGATGCTGCTCGGCGTGCTCCATCGGCTGGTCGAGCGCGGCAACACGGTGATCGTGATCGAGCACAACCTGGACGTCATCAAGACGGCGGACTGGATCATCGACCTGGGCCCCGACGGCGGCGATCGCGGCGGGACCGTGGTGACCGCCGGCACCCCCGAGGACGTCGCGCGCGCCGACTCCCACACCGGCCACTACGTCCGTCAGATGCTCGAGCGCACCGCCCCCGCCGAGGTCGCGTGAGCCGCCCCCGTCACCCTGTCTCCTCCCCAGCGAGGAAGGCCGCTCAGGGCGGCCGAAATCAAGGCGCGCGACGAGGGAGAGCCGAGGCGTACAACGGTACGTCGCAGGCTCGCACGAGGAGCGCAACGCCGAGTTCGGCCGTCCTCAGCGGCCCCGCGCTAAGGTGAGTGTGTTCGATATTATAGGGCCCAGAATGGTCGGGCCGAGCTCCAGCCACACCGCCGGCGCCCTGCGTCTCGGCCTCCTCGCGCGCGGGGTGCTCGGCCGGACCCCGGAGCGTGCGCGGGTCGGGCTCCACGGCTCGTTCGCGACGACCTATCGAGGGCACGGCACCGACCGCGCGGTCGCGGCCGGACTCCTCGGGATGGCGCCGGACGACGAGCGGATCCCCCGGAGCCTCGCGGTGGCGCGCGAGCTGGGCCTGGAGGTGGCGTTCGAGCCGCTCGACCTGGGGTCGGACGCGCACCCGAACACGCTGCGGTTCGAGCTCGAGGCGGGCGAGGACCGGGCCACGATGGTGGGGGCGTCGGTGGGCGGGGGCTCGGTCCGGGTCACGGAGGTCAACGGCCGCCCGGTCGACCTGACCGGGAAGTTCGCCACCCTCATCGTGGTCGCGCGGGACATCCCCGGGACGACCGCCGAGATCACCCGGCTGCTGGCGGAGGAGGGGGTCAACATCGCGTTCCTCGAGGTCACGCGGGAGAAGCGGGGCCGCGAGGCGACGATGCTGATCCAGGCGGACCACCCGATCCCCGACGAGGTGGTCGAGCGCGTCCAGGCGTTCGAGTGGGTGCGTTTCGCGCGCCGGCTGAGCAAGGTGACCGACTGATGTTCTCGAGCGTGGCCGAGATCGTGGGACGGGCCGACTCCCGCGGCGTGCCTCTCTGGCGGATCGTCCTGGACGAGGAGGTCGAGGACGCGGATTCGCCCGAGGCGCGGGTGCTCGAGCGCCTCGCCGGACGGCTCGCGACCATGCGCGAGGCGGTCGATCGCGGGCTCGCCAGCGACGCCCCGTCGGTCAGCGGCCTCCTCGGCGGAGGGGCGCGCCGGTTCGAGACGTGGCGCGGCGAGGGGAAGAGCGTGCTGGGCCCGTTCGTCGGCAAGGTGATCGCGCGCGCCCAGGCGACGATGGAGGTCAACGCGCGGATGGGGACGATCGTGGCGACCCCGACGGCAGGCTCGTCGGGTGTCCTCCCCGCGATCCTCTTCGCGGCACAGGAGGAGCTCGGCCTGACCGACGAGGAACTCGTGCGCGGCCTTCTCGTGGCCGCGGGCATCGGGCAGGTGATCGTCGCGCGCGCGAGCGTCTCGGGGGCCGCCGGCGGGTGCCAGGCGGAGACCGGGAGCGCGGCCGCGATGGCCTCGGCGGCCCTGACGGAGATGCGAGGCGGCGCGCCGGCGCAGGTCTCCCAGAGCGTGGCGTTCACCTTGCAGGGGATGCTGGGCCTCGTCTGCGATCCGGTGGGAGGGCTGGTCGAGGTCCCGTGCCTGACGCGGAACGTCTCGGGCGCGGTGCAGGCGGTCGCCGCAAGCGAGCTCGCGCTCGCCGGCCTCCACTTCCCGATCCCCGCCGACGAGGTGATCGACGTGATGGGAGAGATCGGCGCCGGGCTGGACGAGAAGTACCGCGAGACGGCCAAGGGGGGCCTCGCCACCTCCCCCACGGGTCGGCGCCTGGCCGCCTCCGTGCGATGGGACGGCCCCGAGTTCGAGAACACCAACGTGGCGCGGGCGCGCGACCTGGCGGATGCCGGTCGGACCCCTGGCGACGAGCGGGACGGAGTCGATGGCTGAGCGGAAGATCCTGATCCTGGCCGAAGGCCGGTTCGGCGTGCTGGACGCCAAGACCGCGACGTGCGTGATCCGCTACGCGGCCGACGAGGTCGTGGGCGTGCTGGACTCGGAGACCGCGGGACGGACGACCGACCAGGTGCTGGGGTTCGGACCGCCGCTCCCGATCGTCGCGACCCTCGACGAGGGGCTCGCCCTCGGCCCCGACACGTTCCTGATCGGGGTCGCCCCGCGCGGGGGCCGGCTCCCCGGGCCGTGGCGCGAGATGGTGAAGCGGGCGCTCGAGGCCCGCCTCGAGGTGGTGAGCGGGCTCCACACGTTCCTCGGCGACGACCCCGAGCTGGCCACCGTGGCGGCCCGGGCGGGCGCCGAGATCGTCGACCTGCGGCGGGTTCCCGACGACCTCCCGGTCGCCTCGCGGCGCGCGGCGGGCGTCGACGCGATCGTCGTCCTGACCGTGGGGACCGACTGCAACGTGGGGAAGATGACCGCGTCGGTGGAGCTGGCTCAGGCGGCGCGGCGGATGGGCTTCGCCGCCGCCTTCGCGCCGACCGGCCAGACCGGTCTCTTCCTCGGCGGCAAGGGACTCGTCGTCGACCGGGTGATCGCCGACTTCATCGCCGGCGCCGCCGAGACGATCGTGCTCGACAACGCGCCCGGGCAGGACTTCGTGTTCGTCGAGGGGCAGGGGTCGCTGCTCCACCCGGGCTACAGCGGGGTCACGCTGGGCCTCCTCCACGGCAGCATGCCCGACGCGACCGTCCTGGTCCATCAGCCGACGCGGACGCGTACGCTGAACGACGAGATCGAGATCATGCCGCTTCCCGAGTGGGTCGAGCTCCACGAGCGGATGGCCGGGTACCTGAAGCCCGCACCGGTCGTCGGCGTGGCGATCAACGGGTTCGACCTCGACGAGGCGGCGGCGCGCGAGTGGGCGGATCGGATCACGGCCCAGACCGGCCTGCCGGCGATCGACCCGGTCAAGTTCGGTGCCGAGCCGCTGATCGAGGCGATCCTCGGGGCCGGCATCGGGAAGCCGCGGCCGGCCGCGGCCAGCCGGGGGGCCAGGGGATGACGATCGCCACCCAGATCCGACCGGTCACGCTGACCCCCACCCACCCGTTTCGGATCGCGCGCTCCGAGCACGCCGCCTATCACCACTGGCTGGTGCGGCTCGAGGAGGGCGGCGACGTGGGGTGGGGAGAGGCGGCGCCATCCCCGCGCTACGGCGAGACGGCGGAAACGGTCAAGGTCGCCCTCGACGAGCTGCTTCCGCTCGTCGGCGACGACCCCTACGCGCTGGACGCGATCGAGCGCCGGCTGGGCGGCCACCTGTGGGAGCACGCGAGCGCGAAGACCGCGATCTCGGCGGCCCTGTGGGACCTGGTCGGCCGGCGTCACGGGCTCCCGCTCTATCGCTGGCTGGGCCTCGACCTGGCCCGCGTTCCCCGGACGTCCTTCACGATCGGGATCGCCGAGCCGGAGGCGATGAAGCGGAAGGTCGAGGAGGCAGCGGATTACGCGATTCTCAAGATCAAGATGGGGTTCGACGGGGACATGGCGGTACTGGAGCGGATCCGCGGGATGACCGACAAGCCGATCCGCGTCGACGCCAACGAGGGGTGGTCCCGCGCCGCCGCGCTGGCGCGCCTCCCCGCCCTCGAGGACCTCGGCGTGGAGCTGCTCGAGCAGCCGGTGGCCGCGGCGGACCGGGAGGGCCTGGCGCTCGTCGCCGGGGCCACCTCGATCCCCGTCGTCGCCGACGAGTCGTGCCGCACGACCGCGGACCTGGCGGATCTCCTCGGCGTCGTCGACGTCGTCAACGTCAAGCTCGCCAAGACCGGCTCGGTCGGTGAGGCGGTGCGGCTCATGACCGCGGCGCGCGCGCTCCATTTCGGCGTCTTCCTCGGCTGCATGGTCGAGTCGTCGCTGGGGATCGCGGCGGCCGCCCACCTGGCGCCGCTCGCCGACTGGGTGGATTTGGACGGCCACCTGCTGCTCGCCGACGACCCGTTCACCGGGCTCCGGCTCGAGGACGGACGCGTGCTTCCCGATCCCGACGCCCCCGGGCTCGGGGTCCAGCCACGGGACGCCGGCGGCGGGTCACGCGCGGCCGCCGCCCACCCCTAGCCGACCTTCGGCACGCCCTTTGCGCTTACAGAGAGGCGGTTTCGGGGCGCATTCCGGGAACGGATGCGCCAAATGATTGGGCGACAGTCTCTTGGCTCGACCGGCGGGCGCCGGGAACGGGACGGGGGAGCCGGCGCAGGTTTCAGATATCTGAGATTCGCTCAGAAATCTGATCCCGTGGCGGAGTGTCTCCGATCGAGGCGGGATCCGGAATCGGCCGCGGAGGCGGCCACCCAGTGACCGATACGCAGCAGCGAACGAGCAGCGACAAGGAGGTGCCGCGGAAGAGACAGCTGTTCTACGTTCGAGCCGTTTTCAGCACGTAAATTCGCGTACCAGAACCAGGGATGCACTCTCTCAGAGGAGCAAACCCAGAATGAATTTCCTGAACAAGTTTTGGCGGATCCCGGCCCTGGCGCTGGTCGTCGCGCTGCCGCTCATCGCGGCCTGCGCGGACGACGAGGGCGCCTCGCCGGCCGATCCCGGTGGACCGTCGACCGGGTCGATCTCGGGTCAGGTGACCGTGTCTCCGGGCGGCGCACCCGTCGTGGGCGCCCTCGTCGGCACGTCACCGGCCACGAGCACCGGCCTGACGGACGCCAACGGCAACTACTCGATCACGAACATCCCGATCCCGGGCGGTTCGGCGTCGTACGCGGTGACCGCGTCCAAGGAGGGTCTCACCTCGGCCTCGGCCAGCACGACGCTGACCACGGCCGCTCCGAGCGCGGTGGTCAACCTCGTCCTGACCCAGCCGACCGTCCCGCCGCCCGTAACCATGGGCAGCCTGAACGTGCTCGTCACCAACCGCGAGGGCGTCCCGCAGGCCGACGCCTCCGTCACGGTGGCGAACGCCTCGGGCGC
>DATKCO010000037.1:0-20875 GCA_035513155.1 Gemmatimonadota bacterium
GTGGTTCCTACCTTCGACAACCACACCTCGACCCGCACGGTCTCCCGCAGCATGGCCGCCGACACGTAGTCGCACTCGGCCCGCGCGACGACGAAGTCGAGGACGTCGTAGGAGTAGTCGTGGTGGAGCTCCTGCCAGTAAGCCGTGCGGGCCACTTCCAGGTAGGTGAAATAGACCGAGTTGTTGACGTGGCCCATGGGATCGAGGTCCCGGAAGCGCACCGGGATCTTGACGTGGAAGCGGCGCGTCGTCGGGTGCTTGCTCATGGGCCGGCGAAGCTAGCGGCGGCCGGCGGGGGCCGCCAAGCGCGGCTGCCTCGGCCGTTTGCCCGCCCCTGCCGCCCGTCCTACGTTCCCCGGCGCCGTGTACGCAGACACCCCCCTCGCCCCGCTCTCCGACCTCCTCGAGGCCGAGTACCCGCGGGCCGGGGACGGGATCTTCCTCAACAGCGCCGCCCAGGGGATCCTCGCGCGCCGCACGATCGACGCGATGGCCCGGTTCGAGCGCGGCCGGGCCTATCCCAACCGGATCGACGACGCGCTCCTGCTGGAGGTCGAGACGACGTGCCGCGAGCGGGTCGGCCGGCTCGTCGGCGCGCCGCCCGAGCTCGTGGGCCTCGGCGTCAACACGTCGGAGGGGATCAACATCGCCGCCCTGCACCTGCCGCTCGAGGCGGGCGACAAGGTGCTGGTCGCGCGGGGAGAGTTCCCCGCCAACGTCTATCCGTGGCTGGGACTCGCGCGGCGCGGGATCGACACCGTGTTCCTCGAGTTCGAGCCGCCCCATCTCGATGCCGAGCGGGTCGTCGAGTCGCTGGACGCCGACCCCGCGATCCGCGCGGTCTCGATGTCCCTGGTCCAGTTCTCGAACGGCCACCGGAACCCGGTCGAAGCGGTCGGCCGCGCCTGCCGCGAGCGCGGCGTGTACTTCATCGTCGACGCGATCCAGGGCCTGGGCGCGGTCGAGATCGACTGGTCGACGCTCTCCGCCGACCTGCTCGCCTGCGGCGGCCAGAAGTGGCTCTGCGGGCCGTGGGGGAGCGGGTTCTTCGTCGCCGCGAAGTGGCTCTGCGAGGACGTCGAGCCGGTCCGGATCGGCTGGCTCCAGGTCGCCGGGGCACGGAACTACCATTCCCTCTGCGAGTATGACCTCGCGTTCGATCCCGACTGCCGGAGGTTCGAGGTCGGCACCTATCCCTACGCCGCGCTCCTCGGCCTCTCCGAGAGCCTGGAGCTGATCGAGACGCTGGGCATCGACCGGATCGTGGCCCACTCCCACGCCCTCCTGTCCTCGTTCGAGGCATCGCTGACGGCGCTCGGCGCGACGGCCGTGTCGTGCTCGGAGCCGGCCTGCCGGTCCTCGATCTTCTGCTTCCGCGCCGACGATCCCTCCGACACCCGGGCGATCTTCGCCCGCCTGCGCGAGGGAGGCGTGACGTGCGCGTTCCGCGAGGGGGCGATCCGGCTGAGCCCGCACTTCTACAACGCTCCCGCCGAGATCGAGCGCACGGTGGCGCTGATCGGGGACGCCTGGCCGGCCCCGGCGAGGTCGGGCTGAGCCGCGCCCTCGGCACCCTGCTGCTCCTAGCCATGGCGCTTCCCGGGTCCGCGCCTGCGCAGGGGTTCCTGCGGTGGCCACAGGGACCGCGCGCGATGGCGATGGGAGGGACCGGCGCGGGGCTCGCTGCCGGGCCGGCCGCCGCCTTCCACGCTCCCGCCGGGATCGTCTGGCTCCCGGGGACCCAGATCGAGGTCGGCGCAGGCCTCTCCACCCGCGGCGGCTCGTTCCACGCCTTCGCCGAGGGCGACTTCGACCGGGAGACAGTCCCCGCCGTGGCCCCCGCCGTCTTCGCCACCCATGGCATCGGCCGCGACCTGACCGCGGGGATCGCGTTCACCTCTCCCTGGGGCATCGCCGTCGACTGGCAGGAGCCCGACTCGTTCGCGGGCCGCTTCCTGACGACCGGGACCCGCCTGACGTCGCTCAGCGTGACGCCCGTCGTGGCCTACCGGTCGGGAGAATGGTGGAGCGCCTCGGTCGGCGCCAACGTCCTCTATCTCCGGCTCGACCGGGATCGGTTCGCCCACGATCCCGAGCTGAGCGCGCTCGGCGGCGGGGGCCCGATCCCGCTGGCCCGGGCGGAGTATGACCTCGACGGCACCGGGATCGGCTGGACCGCTGGGGTGTTCGTCCGGCCGCGGCCCGAGGTGTCGCTGGGCGCGGTGTACTGGAGCACGGTCGATGTCCCGCTCGACGGGCTCGTCGCGTTCGACATCGTCGCTCCGGAGGCGCTCAGGGTGATCGTCCGCGGGGAGCGGACCGTGGGCGACCTGCTGGACGAGACGTACGTCGATCAGAGCGCGCGCGTCGAGCTCGATCTCCCCACCCTGCTGACGATCGGCGCGACCTGGGACCCGATCCCCTCGCTGACACTCGCCGCCGATGTCCAGCGCGTCGGCTGGGGCGACCTCGACGCGCTCGACTTCATGCCGCTGGGACCCGCCCCCCCGGAATCGATCCGGCTCGCCTGGCAGGACGTCTGGGCGTGGCGGGCCGGGGTCGAGGTCCGGCGGTGGCAGGGGCTCGCCCTGCGTCTCGGCTACGCCCGGGAGGAGTCGCCGGCGCCGCGCGGCGGGGTGACCCCGCTCTTCCCCGACGCCGAGCGCGAAGCCCTCTCCGTGGGCCTCGGAGCGATGTGGGGCGGCTTCGCGCTCGACTTCGCGTACCGCCTGACCGTGCTCGACGACCGCGAGGGGATCGCCCGCCCCGACGAGACCCTGAATCCGGACGGTGTCTACGAGTCGACCGAGCACGACTTCGCGGTCTCTGTCACCCACCGTTTCTGACCCGCGGGTGACCTTGCTCGGCCCCGATCGACCCCCTATACTCGGTCGATGATGAAGGTGACGCGAAGCAAGCAGGACGATTTCATCGCCCAGTGCCGTTCCAACGGACTGTCGGTGACGCATCAGCGGCTGGCGATCTTCGAGGCCGTGATGGCCAATTGCAACCGCCATCCGTCCGCCGAGGTCATCTACCAGACCGTCCGGGAGCGATACCCCACGATCTCGTTCAACACGATCTACAAGAACCTCGAGACGTTCGAGGAGCTGGGGATCGTGGTCAAGGTGAACCCGCTCTACAACGAGGCCCGCTACGACGTCGACGTGAGGCCCCACCATCACCTGATCTGCCGCCATTGCAAGACGATCGTGGACGTGCACGACAAGAAGCTCGACGCCCTGCCGGCTCCCGAGGAGGCCGAGAGCGGCTTCCAGGTTGAGAACTGGACCGTCCAGTTCACCGGCCTGTGCGCCGACTGCCTGCCGGTCGCGACCGGCTGAGGCCAGCCGCCGCCGCGCCGTCCGGACTACCCGCCCCCGGCGGGTCTTTTTTTGCCCGGGAACCCCGCACCCGCTTCGGCGTACCCAAAGATGGGCCGCCGCCCGAAAGGAGCCCCGTCCATGTCACCCCGTCGCTCGCTCGCGCTCGTCACTCTCGTCGCCCTGGCCGCCTGTGGCACGGGCGAGGACCCCTCGACCGAGGCCGGGCCCCGGCGGGTCGTCGTCCGCGGCGCCGAGCCGGCCTCTCCGCCGAGCACGACGCGCGGGATCGAGGTCGGACCCGAGGAAGCGGCGCCGGAGATCGTCATCCTCCCCGATCCGCGACGCGAGACCCGCACCCGCGTCGTCCACGAGACCATCGCCGTCGACCCGCCCGAGGCGCCGGCGCCGGCAGGCTCCGACGCGGACCTGACGGGAGCGGGGGCGGTCCTGCCCGCGCCGCGCCCCTCGGGGGACGCGTCCACCATCACGCTGCCCGCGGGCCGCACGCAGGTCTTCGTGACCGCCTCGACCCGCCTGTCCACCGACGCCAGCCGGGCCGGTGATCCGGTCGAGGCCGTGACGGCCGAGCCGATCGTGGTCGACGGCGAGGTCGTGATCCCGGCGGGGTCGACCGTGCGCGGCCAGGTCGAGAGCGTCGACCCCGGAGAGTATCCCCTGCGCCGCCCGTCCCTCGAAATCGTCTACGATCGGATCGAGACCCCGGACGGCCGGGTGATCCCGATCGACGCCCGCGCGAGCGGAGAGGTCGGGACCGTCGTCCAGCATCCGCGGGGCGACCATGACCGGATGCGGAACGTGCTGCTCGGCGCGGGAGTCGGGGCGGGGGTCGGCGGGGCGACGGGTGGCAAGCGCGGGGCGGTGATCGGCGCGATCGCCGGGGCGGCGATGGGCGCCGGTGTGGGGCACGGGGGCATCGACTGGTGCGCCACCGTCGAGATCGGCGACTCGATCCTCATCATCCTCGATCGGGACGCCGTCGTCCGCCGGGGTCCCGTGATCATGAACCTGTCCCGTTGATCCGGCGCCTCCCGCCGTTCGCGCTCGCCGCCTTCGCGACGGCGTGTGTGGTGGTGGAGGGCCCGACCGATCCGTTCGGGACGCCGCGCGTCCACGGATCGTGGAGCGTCACGGCCGCGCCCTTCTCGAGCACCTGCGGGTGGACCGGACACGAGCCCTTCGGCATGTCCGTGGTGCAGAACGGCGACATCCTGCAGTTCGTCGTCCAGGTCCAGGGATTCGGCCCGGTCCGCTACGACGGATGGCTGGACAGGGACGGCGGCTTCCGGGTCGGGCAGACCACGGTCTACGCGTCCCGTGGCCTGGAGGACCGGTCGACGGTGGACGGACGGTTCTCGGCCGGCGGCCGCTCGCTGTCCGGCACCGAGATCGAGACGATCACCGACCTGCGCACCGGATCCTCGTGCCGGATCCAGTGGCGCTGGACGGGGAGTCGCCTGTGAACGTGAGCGACGTCTCCGGCTTCCGCGAGGACGCCCTGCCGCCCGAGCTCGAGCGCGTGCTCGAGGCCTTCTCCCGGCTCGGCCGCGATCAGACCATGCAGGCCCTGGTCGACTACGCGAACCGCTTCCCCGAGCTTCCCGACCGCTTCGCGGCCCTGGCCGCGAGCGAGGAGCACAAGGTCCACGAGTGCATGACGCCGGTTTCCCTGTTCAGCGAGGTCGACGACGGCCGCATCCGGTTCTACGCCGACGTCCCGCGCAACGCGCCGACGATCCGCGCGCTCCTCGCGATCCTCATGGGCGGGCTGAACGGACGCCCGCCCGAGGACGTGCTCGCGATCCCGCCCGACTTCGTGTCGCGGCTCATGCGGAACGTGGGGCTCTCGACCCGCGAGCGCGGCCTCCAGGCGATCCTGGCGCGGATGAAGCACCACGCGGCCGAGGCCCTCGCGGCCTAGCCTTTCAGGGGGCGGGGAGCGCCTACTTCTCGACCGGCATCCGCACCGCGTTCCCCCACTCCGTCCACGAGCCGTCGTAGTTCCGCACGTCGTCGAATCCCAGCAGCTCGGTGAGGACGAACCAGGTGTGGCTCGAGCGCTCGCCGATTCGGCAGTAGGCGACCGTCTCCTCGTCCGGCGAGAGGCCCTGCTCCTCGCAGTAGATCGCCTCGAGCTCCGCAGCCGACTTGAACGTGTGGCTGTCGGGGTCCACCGCCCGCGCCCAGGGGACGTTCTTCGCGCCCGGGACGTGCCCGCCCCGGAGGACTCCCTCCTGGGGGTACTCCGGCATGTGCAGCAGCTCGCCGGTGAACTCCTGGGGGCTCCGGACGTCGACCATCTGCCCCTTCGCCTCCATGTGCTCGAGGACCTCTTCGCGGAAGGCCCGGATCCGGGCGTCGTCCCGTTCGACCACCGGGTAGTCGCCGGCCGGGTAGTCCGGGACATCGGTCGTCATCGGCCGCCCCTCGGCCTCCCACTTCGCCCGGCCGCCGTCTATCACCCGGCAATCCTCGTGGCCGAACAGCTTGAAGACCCACAGCGCGTAGGTCGCCCACCAGTTGTTCTTGTCGCCGTAGAAGACGACGGTGGTGTCGCGCGAGATCCCCTTGTCCCGCATCCGCTCAGCGAACCGCTCTCCGTCGAGATAGTCGCGGACGAGCGGGTCGTTGAGGTCGTGGTGCCAGTCGATCTTGACGGCTCCGGGGATGTGGCCGGTGTCGTAGAGCAGCACGTCCTCGTTCGACTCGACCAGCCGCACGGAGGCATCGTCCAGGTGCTCGGCGGCCCAGTCGGTGGAGACCAACGCCTCGGGATGGGCGTAGCCGCGCTCTTCGATGGGGATGACGTCCTTCGTAGCCATGGATGCTCCTCCGCGTCTCGCTGGATTGGGAGCCCGGAAGCCCGGGCTTTCGGCCGATCGGCGTCCGAGTCTACGTCGTCGTCGCGCCTCGCGCCCGGCGGCGGGCCTCAGACGGCGAGACCGCGGCTGCGGAAGAAGTCGAGCGTCCGGCGGGCGGCCCCGCGCGAGTCCTCGAGGACGGCGCGCGCCGCGGCGCCCGCCCGCCGGGCGCGGTCCGGGTCACCCAGCCAGGTGCCCCAGCGGTCCGCGAGGGCTTCGGCGCCGGCCGTCACGGCGAGGCCGCCCGCCCGCTCGAGCGCGACGACCTCCGCCGGCGCGCCGTGCGCGGGACCGACGGCGATCGGAACGGCGTGCGCGGCCGGCTCCATGGTGTTGTGGACCGAGCCGCCGAAGCCCCCGCCCACCCAGGCCGCGTCGGCCAGGCCGTAGAGCCGGTAGAGGAGCCCGACCCGGTCGACGACGACGACGACGGGCGGCTCCGCGCCGGCCGGGTCTCCGAGACGAGCGATCGAGAGGTCCAGCTCGCGCGCCTGGCGCTCGATCCGCTCGACCGCGCCCGCGGTGGGCTCGTGCGGTGCCACCACCACGGTCAGGCGCGGGTGCCGGGCGCGGAGGCGTGCCGCGGCGGGCAGGACGACCGCCTCGTCGGCCGGCCAGGTGCTCCCCGCCACCACGATCGGGCCCGCTCCCGGCGGCGGCTCCCACGCCGCGGGGAGGGACACCGCTTCCTCGACCCGGGCGAGCGTGACGTCGACGCGCGTGTCGCCGGTCACCGCCACGGCCTCCGCGGGCACTCCCAGGCCGACGAGGAGCGCGGCGTCCTCCTCCGTGACCGCCCCCACCGCGCGGAACTCGCGGTAGAGCCGGGCGGTCAGGGCGCGCATCGGCCGCTCCATCCGCGCGCTCCCGCCGGCCAGCCGGGCGCACGCCTGCGCGAGCGGCACGCCACGCTCGGCGGCGTTCCAGACGAGATTCGGCCACAGCTCGCCGGCGACCAGCACGATCGCGTCGGGGTCCAGGGTCTCGAGCTGGCGGCGCATGGCGGCCGGCCAGTCGAACGGCAGGTAGTCGGCGTGGTCGGGCGCCGGCCAGGAATCGGCCGCGCGCTCGGCGGACGGGGAGAAGTACGAGAAGAAGAGCGCCGCCTCGGGATGGCGGTCCCGGATCGCGTCACCGACCGGGCGCGCCTGCAGGGTCTCGCCCGCGCTCGCGGCGTGGAGCCAGACGCGCGGCCGGCGCCCGGCGACCGCCGCGGCGGCGACCCGCCACCGCTCTTCGACGCCGCGCCGGGCCTCGATGCCGCGCGCCAGCTTCGGGCGCACCCGGGCGACCCCGCGGAGCGCCAGCCGGGCGGCCGGCACGACGAGTCCGTTGTAGGCCAGGGGCCAGATGCCCCGGGCTACGGCTCCCCCGCGGCGGGCACCGGGGAACCGAACGCTCCCGGAAGCCCCAACGACGAGAGCCGGAGGATCGCTCCTCCGGCTCTCTCCACTCTCCGGCTCACGGGCCCGCTCAGATCGCGTCGACCCGCTCGATCCCCGGCACCATCTCGCGCAGCCGCTGCTCGATGCCGCGCTTCAGCGTCATCGTGCTCATGGGGCAGCCACCGCAGGCGCCCATCATCCGCAGCGTCACCACGCCCGCTTCGATGTCGAGGAGCTCGACGTTGCCGCCGTCCATGGCGATGGCGGGACGGATCGTGTCGAGCGCGGCCTCGACCTGCTCGCGCAGGGCCTCGAGGTCGCTGGTCGCGGCTCCGGCCTCGGCCTCGGTCGCGCCGGGCTGATCCAGGAGCGTCGTATCGATCGTATCGTCGGTCATGTCGCCCACCTTCCTGGCGTTGAATCCATCCTCGAAGGTAGGCCACCGCAGCGGGTGGGGCAAACTACGTCGCTGCCTGGGCCTGGGAGGTCGCCTCGCGGGCCTGGCGCTCCTCGCGCAGCCGCGCCAGGAGCTCGTGCAGCTCGGCGTAGAGGGGCTCGACGGGACGCGGGTCGGCGAGCCCGCCCTCCTTGCGCATGCGGCCGCGCTCGAGCATGTGCATCATCGTCGTCTTGTCGTAGAGCTCTTCGATCACGGTGTTGTACAGCTCGGTCTCGCTGCGGAAGTAGTCCTCGAGCAGGTTCCAGATCACGTCGTTGGCGGGTCCCGTGTCGCTCGCGCGGTCCCGCATCAACGAGCGGATCTCCAGGAAGAAGTTCAGCATGAAGCCCTTGTACGCGATCTGGGCGTGCTGGAAGAGCGCCCGGTGGAGCGCCCGGAGATGGAGGACCAGGGCCGCCACCGCGATCGCCATCAGGAGCAGCACCGAGACGACGACGAGATCGAACACCGTCGCGCCGCTCAGGTACAGCCCCACGTAGCCGGCCCCGATCGCGGCGATCGCCACGATCGCGCCGATGGCCTGGAAGATCTTTTTGAGCATGACGACACCAGACTACTCGTGGAACGGGCCGTTGGCAATCGGGTAGATTGAGCACGATGAGCGAGCCGAAGCGGATCCTGTGGGTCGACGACGAGATCGGCGGGCTCACCTCCCACATCCTGTTCCTCGAGCACCGGGGCTTCGACGTCCAGACGGCTCCCAACGGCCAGGACGCGCTCGCCATGCTGGGCGAGAACGGGTTCGACTGCGTGCTCCTGGACGAGCAGATGCCCGGCATGCGGGGGATGACCGTCTTCGAGCGGATCCGCGACCGGCATCCGCGGCTGCCCGTCGTCATGGTCACCAAGAGCGAGGAGGAGGGGCTGATGGACCAGGCGATCGGCCGCCGCGTCGACGACTACCTGGTCAAGCCGATCAACCCCAATCAGGTCCTGTCGGTCCTGAAGCGGCTGCTCGAGGGCTCCCAGATCCGGCACCAGACGATCGCGCAGGAGTTCAGCCGCCGCTACCTCGAGCTCGAGGACGAGCGGAAGAGCTGCACGTCATGGGACGACTGGGTGGACCTGTACCGCGAGCTCCTGTCGTGGGAGATGCGGCTCATCGAGGCCGGCGAGCGCGGTCTGCTCGAGAGCCAGCGCGAGGTCATGAAGGCCGCCAATACCGATTTCGTGCGCTACGTGCGGCAGCGCTATCGCGGCTGGGTGGCGGCCGAGCCGGGGCAACGCCCCCCGCTGTCGCCCGACGTGGTCGAGCGGTTCGTGCGGCCGCTCCTCCAGGCGGACGACGGACCCGTGTTCCTCGTCATCATCGACTGCCTGCGACTCGACCAGTGGATCGCGATCCAGGACACCCTCACCCCGCTCTTCACGGTGGAGGAGGAGTTCGCGGGATCGATCCTCCCGTCCGCTACTCCCTACGCGAGGAACGCGATCTTCAGCGGCTGGTTCCCGCGCCGGATCGTGGAGAAGCATCCGGACCTGTGGGTCGGGGACGCGGACATCGAAGGGTCGCTCAACCCGCACGAGAAGACGCTCCTGGAGCTTCAGCTCAAGCGCAAGGGCCTGGTGGACGTCGGCCCGATCCAGTACAGCAAGGTGTTCACGGCCGACGAGGGAAACGCCGCCTTGAGGCGTTTGCCACAATGCTTCCAGAGCCGGCTTTCGGCCTTCGTCTTCAACTTCATCGACGTTCTGACGCACGGCCGCTCGGAGTCGGAGATCCTGCTCGAGATCGCGCCCGACCCGGAGGCGTTCCGCTCGCTGACCCGCTCGTGGTTCCTCCACTCGGCGCTCTACGAGCTCCTGCGGCAGGCCGCGCGGCAAGGCGTCCGCGTCGTGCTGACCAGCGATCACGGCTCGGTCCACTGCCTGCGTCCCGCCACCGTCTACGCGCGCAAGGACGCATCCCAGAACCTGCGCTACAAGTTCGGGAACAACATCCGCGCCGAGAACGAGGAGACCGCGCTGCGCGAGGTCGATCTGGCGACGATCGGGTTGCCCGACCTGGGAACGAACGTCGCCGCCTTGATCGCGGTCGAGGACTACTACTTCGTCTATCCCACCAAACTGCGCGAATACCAGAGCCGCTACTACGGGGCGTTCCTCCACGGTGGGGTCTCGCTCGAGGAGCTGATCCTGCCGGTCGCGACCCTCACGCCGCGGTAGCGACAGCCCGTCGGTCGACCCGCCTCACGGCGCGAACCACGTCGCGTGCGCGGCTCCCGGATCGGGGATCGCCTCCAGCAGCCGCGGCTCCCCCCCGTCGAGCCCCACGAGCCAGAGTCGCGAGTCGTCTCCCGTTCGCGGCGCGTGGAAGATCACGTTCCGCCCGTCGGGGGTGAACGCGGGGGCGCCGGTCGAGATCGCGAGGTCGGTCAAACGCCGGGCTCCGCTGCCGTCCGCGTTCACGACCCAGATCTGTTCGTCCTCGCGCGAGTGGAACGTGATCCTGGCTCCGTCCGGAGACCACGTCGGCCAGGTTCCCCGGACGCCGAGCGAGCGGCGGTTCATCCCGTCGGAGTCCATGACGTGGACGACTTCCTGCCCGGTCGGTCCCACCGTGAATGCAAACCGCGAACCGTCGGCCGACCAGTTTGGGGCGGTCTCCTCCGCGGGGTCTTGCGTCAACCGCGCCGGATCGCCGCCGTCGATGTCGATCACCCAGATGTCGGCGTTCCCCGACTGGCTCGACTGGAAGGCGATCCTCCGTCCGTCGGGCGACCAGGCGGGACGCGTCGAGAAGGTCAGGTTGGTGATCCGCCGCTGCTCGGTGCCGTCCCAGTTCATCACCCAGATCTGGGGCCCGGCGGTCCGGACCCCGTGCCACGCGACTCTCGAGCCGTCGGGGGACCAGACCGGGAACTGATTGCCGCCATCATTCGTGAGCTGCATGCGACCGGAGCCGTCCGGCCGGGCCGTATGGATGTTGTCAAGGAAGAAGGAGCCGGTCACGACCAGGTGCTGATAGAGGATCCGTTCGACGGGCATGAACTCGCAGGAGACCAAAAACTCGACCATCACGGTCTCACCTACCTCCACGCGCTCGTGCCGCGCCGACTCGCCCGAGACCCTGCAATCGGACGTGACATCGCTCACCGACACCTCCTGGGTTCCGGGAACGACGCCCTCGAACCGAAACCTCGTGCCGTCCGACAGGACCCGGTCCGGGAATCGGGCCACCCCGGTCACGGCCACCGTGGCCGAGAAGAGGAGCGGGGGGCTGTCGGGCGCGCGGGTCAACGCGATCTCGATCGAGCCGCCGCGGGTCGAGACCGTGTGGGATGCCCGCGAGGTCGCGCCGCCGAGATCGGTCGCCGTCACCGTGACGCTGAAAACGGTCACCCGGCCGTAGACGTGCTGGCGGGCGAGATCGACCTCCCGCGCACCCTCGAGCGGAATCGTCTCGACCTCTCCATCCCCCCACGCGATCTCGAGGCTCGTCAGGCCGGCCTCGTCCGAGGCCTGGATCCGGATCTCCAGCGCCTCGTTCGCCGGCACTGCGGACACCCCCCCAACCGTGACGGCCGGGGCCGGGTTCTGGGGCGGCGGTGGCTCAAATGGTGGCAGCCCCGCCGGTGGCGCTCCGGGAGACATCGGTCCCCCGGAGCCACCGCTGCAGGCGCAGTGAAGTAAGCCGAAAAGCAGGGCCACGCGAGCCATGTCGGCGCGGTGTCCTCCCATGATCATCGGGTGACAGCCAGGTGCTGGGTACCGGTGAACGGGCAGTAGATGCCCCCCGTCCCCTCGCGCACGGTCCAGGCGGTTCCGCCCGTGAACACGAAGTGGTCCGTTGGTCCCTCAGCCGCGCTCGCCTCCTCGATCCAGATCCGGTACTGGCCGCCGTTCCCGTCGTCGAAGTAGACGCCTCCGACCCGGCTCCTGGGACCGCCCGTCTTGTCGATGTCGGCCAGGAACGTGCGGTTCTGGATCGCGTCGTCGAGGTGGTCGCGCAGGTCTTGCTGCGCCGCGGCGTCCAGGTCAGCGGGGGAGAAGTAGCAGGCGTCCACGTCGATCTTGTCCGAGAAGGTGAACGCGTAGTCCTTGCAGCCGAAGACCCCGCAGTCCTCCTGGCCCTCGAGGACGATCCGGCGCTTGTTCTCGCTCACGATCGACACCTGAGCGAGGGCGCCCTCGAATCCGCCCGTCAGGTCAACCCCCACAGGGGAGTTGGATCCGCCGCCGCCACCCTTGTTGTCGCCCTTTCCGGCGAGCGCGAGCCCCGCTTCGGGGGCGATCGCGTTCGTCATGTTCTCCGAGCACGCGGCTGCAATCGAGACCGCCGCGATCGTCAATCCGACGAGAAGCGTGTTGCGCTTCATTCTGACCTCCTGGGGGTTCGTGACGCGGACTTCTCCGCGAGTCGAGCGCCGGCTGGCGAGGGCGCGGACGGCTTCCTACGAGCCGCCTTGTCTTGTCGGACGCGGTATCCTACCATGCATCTATCACCCGGCTATCATCCGCGCGGTGACCGCGTCGCCCCAGGCGTTACCGGAGCACGAGTGCTCGAATTCCGCATCCTCGGACCGCTCGACCTGCGCGACCCCGCCAACGGGGACCTCCAGGCGATCCTCGCTCGCCCCAAGCAGGTCGCGCTCCTCGCCTACCTGACGCTGGCGGGAGGCCTCCGTCACCGTGACGAGCTCCTCGGCGTCTTCTGGCCGGAGACGAGCCAGGCACGTGGCCGGCGCGCTTTGAGTCAGGCGCTCTATCGGCTGCGGAGGAGCCTGGGCGACGAGGTTATCGTCTCGCGGGGCTCAGAAGAGGTCGGGATCGACGCTGAGCGGCTGTGGTGCGACGCGGTGGAGTTCGACCGGCGGCTGGTAGACGGAAACCGAGCGGGTGCGCTCGAACTCTATCGCGGCGATCTCCTGAACGGGCTCCACCTGGACGACGCGCCCGCCTTCGAGGAGTGGCTCACCGCCGAGCGGGAGCGATTGATGGCAAGGGCGCTGGAGTCGGCGCGGGAGCTCGCCGACGAGCTCGCGGCCGCGGGCGAGGGGATCGAGGCCGCCTATTGGCTGCGGCGGGCTCTCCGGTGGGAACCCTACGACGAGGAGTTGTTGCGGCGGCTCCTGACTCTTCTCGCGAAGCTCGGCGATCGGGCGGGTGTGATCCGCGAATACGAGGCGTTCGCGCGCCGCTATGCGGACGACCTCGCGCTCGAGCCTGAGGCGGCGACGCGCGCGATCGTGGAGCGCGCGCGAACGGAAACGGGCGAGGCCGCGGTCGCTCTCGACGAGGTCGATCAGAAATGGGGCAAGCGGGATCCCTCGGCCGCGGGCGCTCCGGTCGCGGAGATGCCGACCGAGATCGGGCGGACGAAGCGGGCGAGCCGCTGGCGGGCGGCGGCCGCGAGTGCGGCGGTCGTGATCCTCGCCATAGCCGTGCTTGTCGGCAATCGTCAGTCCGAGCCCGCGACGGCGGGATCGGCCGAGCCGGAAGTCGCCGAGGCCCTCGATCCGCGACGCATCGTCCTGCTCCCCTTCGACAACCGGACCGGTGATCCGTCGCTCGATCCGCTGGGTAGCCTGACCGCGGACTGGATCGCCCAGGAGCTCAGCAGGACCGGGCTCGTCCGGCCCGTCCTCCCGATCGCCGCCATCGACTCTCTGAGGTTAGGAAAAGACGCGCCGACCTCGATCCGGCCCGCGGATCTCGAGGACGCCACGCGACTCGAGGCGGGCCACCTCATCGCCGGCTGGTACACTGCGGACCGGGACTCACTCTTCTTCCATGCCCAGATCGCACGAGTGCCGACGGGAGAGATCGTCCAGATCATCGAGCGGATCGCCGCGCCCGCGAGCGATCCGTCGGTTGCCGTCGAACGACTCCGGCAACGCGCGACCGGGGCGCTGGCCGCTCTTCTAGACCCCGATCTCCGCTCGGGGGCGACCCCGGCAGCGAGCCAGCCCCCGAGCTTCCAGGCGTACCGCGACTACGCGAAGGGGGTGGAGCTCTTTCACCGCCGCGAGTACCGGCTCGCCTCGGAGGCGTTCCATCGCGCGGCCACCCACGATTCCACGTTCACGGCTCCGCTCGCCTGGGCGGTCCGCTCGCACGAGGCCGCGATCTACTACCCGAACCAGGCGCGGCGCGACGCGCTGGAGTCGGCGCGGGCCGACTCCGTCCTCGGCTATCTCCAGGCCCGGCTCGACCGGCTCCCTCCCTGGGAGTCCGCGATGGTCGAGTATCTTGGGGGAAGGATGGGGGCGGACCCGCAGGGCGCCTACGACGCGCTCAAGCGCCTGGTCGACATGACGCCCGACCCCATGTGGGTGCGCTCGCTGGCCGCGATGACGATGGGGAGGAACCGGCCGCGCGAAGCCCTGGAGATCCTGCTCTCCCTGCCGCCGGACCTTCCTTACCCCGAGGACTGGAACCGGCTGTACCTGCAGATGCGGATGAATCTCCATCATGTCCTCGGCGAGTACGGGAAGGAGTGGCAGGTTTACCAGCAATTTCGCGCGCGCTATCCCCCGGAATGGCCCGTTCCACCGGTCAGCGTTCCCCACGAGCTCTACGGGATCCGCTCGCTGGCGGCCCTCGGCCGCGCGGCGGACCTCGAGCGAGCCCTCGACGATCTGGCGGAGAAGGAGAGCGGCCTCCATTTCATCGAGGCGCGCGAGGCGAAGCTCCACGGCCACCGGGAAATCGCGCGGCGGTCCCTGGAGCGGGACCTGACGTGGATCCGACAGCAGCCCCCCGACGACGACCCTGAGGAGCTCTGGCGCTGGGACATCGCCGGGGCGTTGTACCACCTCGGACGCCACGAAGAGGCCCGACCTCATTACGAGGCGCTGCTTCTGGCGGCGCGCCCGGAATCTGATAACCGCATCCTCTTCCTGGGAGCGCTGGGCGCGATCGCGGCGCACCGGGGGGATCGGGCAGAGGCTCTCCGCTACGATCGGCTGCTCGCGGAGTTCGACGTGTCGATTGGCGAGGCGTGGTGGAAGCGGGCGGTCAACCTGGAGCGCGCCGAGATCGCGGCCGCCCTCGGGGACCGTCGTCGCGCGCTCACTCTGCTGGCCGAGGAGATCGAGGCCGGCCTGCCCCTCTACGGCAACATGCACCCCGAGATGTTCCACCAGGAGTTCGAAGCCCTCCGGGGCCACCCCGCCTACGAGGCGCTAACCCGGCCGCGGTAGCGGCGCTCACCCTCGGCCCGCCACCCCAGGTATCCCAGCTGGAGGAGCCAGACCGCCACCAGGGCCCAGGACGCCTCCTCCAGGATCGGGGTGATGGGGGCCGCCAGGGTCACCGCGCCCAGCAGGAACAGCGCCCATGCGACCCGGTCGGGCGCGTCTCTCCGCGCCATCCGATAGAGCGCGATCAGGGGGAAGACGAGCAGCAGGTCGTCGTACACCCGATGGTAGGCCCACAGGCGGGCGACGATGGCCGCCACGCCGATCTGAACCCACGCGTCCGCCCCCCGATGGCGCCAGGCCCACAGACCGTGGAGCGCGAACGCCAGCGCCGAGGCCCCGAGGATCCACGCCCCGAGGCCCAAGCCGCCGAGCCAGATGTGGAGGTTCCCGTACCCGGCCATCGTGGCGCCCGCCTGGCTCTTGTGGAACCAGGCGGCGACGAGAGGCTGTAATCCCTCGAGACCGGCCCCGTGGAACGCGAACGCAGCCCCCGTGGCGGCGAGATATCCGATCCCGGTCAGGACCGCCGGGCGCGCCCAGCCGCGGGTGAAGGCGACCGTCCAGAAGAAGGGTAGCGTGAGGTGCGGCTTGACGAGCGCGATGAGGAAGAGCGCGCTCAGCGGCGCCTCCCAGCGGATGTCGGGCGTTCGGCGCCGCTGGATCAGGACCCCCATCAGGGCCGCGAGCAGCACGTGGAAGGTGATCTGGCCGTTCCCGATCGTGATCGCGGCGGGATAGGACGCGACGATCAAGACGGCCAGGAGCCCGCGATCCATGCGGTTCGCTGGACGGGCCTCGCGCAGGAGGAGGCGCGCGAAGAGACCGATCACGAGCCCGGTCGTCACGGCGTACCACCAGCGGATGATCGTCGCCGTTCCCCAGCCGAAGAGCGGCCACAGGACCAGGAACGTGGCCGGAGGGTGCACTGCCCCGCGGGAAGGGATATAGACCGGGGTTTCCGCGAACCAGTCCCGGATCAGTTCGCGATAGAGGAGCAGGTCGATCGCGCCGTGGGGCTGGAACAGGAGTCGGTGGACCTCGAACGTCAGGCGTGCCCCGATGACGATCCCGGCCAGCGCCGCGACCGCCAGCACCAGGCCCCGGTACGATCTCTGACCACGCGGGGGGTGCGGGTCCACTATGATCGGGGCTCGGATCCGGCCGCGTCGTGGCCGTCCGCCGAAACCTTCGCCGGAGGTGGACCGTGCTGAGCTGGGCTCTGATCTTCCTGATCGTGGCGCTCATCGCCGCCGCCCTGGGGTTCACGGGCGTCGCCGGAACGGCCGCCGGGATCGCCAAGATCCTGTTCGTGATCTTCCTCGTCCTGTTCCTGGTCAGCCTGCTCCTCTGACCCTTCGCCCGTACGCATCGCAGTGAGATCGGACCCGGGCGTCTCGCGCGCCGGGGTCAATCCTTTCCGACGAAGTCGGCCAGCCGCGTCTTCCCGTCCGCGGTCAGCGGGTCGCCGTGGGCGAAGAGCAGATGCTCGAACTCGCGGTCGAGATAGCGGGCCAGGGACGCCCGGATCCCCCGCTTGAGAGCGGGCGGGTCCTCGCCCATGTACTGGTCGGGAACGAACCCCAGCTCCCCCCTGTAGTGGATCACGCAGTCTCCGAGCGCCAGGATACCGTCGTGGACGGGGAACAGCAGCGCGGTCTCCTCGGGACAGAGCACCCCGACCTCGAGCGCCTCGACGCTCCCCACCAGCATGTCGCCGTGATCGAACGGCTCGACCTCCTCCCCGTGCGTGAACTCGTGCATCCCCGCCGAGTGGCAGTGGACGACCGTGCCGAAGGCCTCGCGGAAGCGGCCCGAGTGGCGGTAGTGGAGGCGGTTCGTCAGGAGCGCGTTGGCCGGCTCCCCGAGCTCGCGGATCGCGTCGAGCCCGCCGTCGGGAAACCGCGGGTCGATCAGCACACCGCCCCCCACGTTGGGCATGAAGCACGAGTGGACGGGCTGGCCGATCTTCTCGTGGAGCGACGTCCAGTGCCAGATGCCGGGCAGGATCTCCTGCATGGTCCCTCCTCGATGGATGGAAGTTCCGGGAATCGGCTATCTTACGCTATCATGGGCACCTACTTCCGTCTACTCCGGTACCTGCGGCCCCACGCCGGCCTGCTGTCCGCGTCGTTCGCCCTGATGGTCGCCTACGCCCTGGTCGACGGCCTCTCCATCGTGATCCTGATCCCGTTCCTGCAGGTCCTGTTCGGCGGACCTTCCGAGGCGGCCGTCCCGGGGCCGCCGCCCGACGGCCTGCTCGAACGCGCTGAGCACTTCTTCAAGCACGACCTGTGGGGGTGGCTTGCCGGTCCGACCCCGCTCGACACGCTGAACAACGTGTGCCTCCTGATCCTCGGGATCTACCTCGTCAAGGCGGTGCTCGGGTATTTCCAGCAGTTCCTGCCGCAGGTGGTGCTCGAGAAGACGCTGAAGGATCTGCGCGAGGAGGTCTTCGAGCACCTCCAGCACCTGTCGTTCCGCTGGTACCAGCGCACCCGTGCCGGCCAGCTGCTCTCGATCATGGCCAACGATGTCAACATGCTGAAGGACGCGATCGCCACCGGGCTCTACAAGTCGAGCCAGTACCTGCTGGAGGCGGCCGTCACGCTCCTCATCCTGCTGGCGATCTCGTGGCAGCTGACCCTGGTAGCCCTGGCCGTCCTGCCCCCGATCACGTGGATCGTCGTCACGATCGCCAAGAAGCTCCGGCGCGTGAACCGCGAGCGGCTGCGGAGGTTCGGCGACGTGACCAGCACGCTCCAGGAGAACATCTCCGGGATCCGCATCGTCAAGGCGTTCGGCGCCGAGCGTTTCGAGCAGGAGAGGTTCAGCGCGGACAATCGGGCCTACTTCCGGAACCTCGTGCGCTCGAAGAAGTACTCCCTCATGGGCACCCCCCTCTCCGAGCTCCTGCTGGCCGGCGCGGTGGTCCTGATCCTCTGGATCGGCGGCCGCATGATCCTCGAGGCGGGGACGCTGGCGCCCGAGACGTTCTTCGTGTTCCTGGTGGCCGCGCTCAAGCTCTCCAGCCCGATCAAGTACCTGTCGAAGCTCAACGAGGACGTGCAGCCGGCCCTCGCGGCCTGCGAGCGGATCTTCGGGATCCTCGACACCGTGCCGGAGGTGCGGGATGCGCCGCACGCCCGGCCGATCCCATCGTTCGACGACCGGATCGAGTATCAGGGCGTCTCGTTCGCCTACGAGGACGCCTCGGGACCCGTGCTCCACGATGTCTCGTTCACCGTCCGCAAGGGGGAGGTCGTCGCGCTGGTGGGCCCCTCGGGTGGCGGGAAGTCGACGATCGTCGACCTGCTGCCCCGCTTCTACGACCCGCAATCGGGCCGGATCCTGTTCGACGGGGTCGACCTGCGCGAGGTCCGGCTGGCCGACCTGCGCGCACAGCTGGGGATCGTGACCCAGGAGGTGATCCTCTTCCACGACACGGTGGCGGCAAACATCGCCTACGGGACCCCGCCCGATCCCGAGCGCCTCGAGGACGCCGCCCGCGCGGCGAACGCGCTGGACTTCATCCGCGAGATGCCGGACGGCTTCGGCACCCCGGTCGGCGAGCGCGGCGTGCGCCTCTCCGGGGGGCAGCGGCAGCGGCTGGCGATCGCGCGGGCGATCTATCGGAATCCCCCGATCCTGATCTTCGACGAGGCCACGTCGGCGCTCGACACCGAGAGCGAGATGCTGGTCCAGCAGGCGATCTCCCGGCTCATGGAGAACCGGACCTCGATTGTCATCGCGCATCGCCTCTCCACCGTGCTGAACGCCGACCGGATCGTGGTCGTCGAGAACGGCCGTGTCGTCGAGAGCGGCACCCATCCGGAGCTGATGGCGCGCGAGGGCCGGTACAGCCAGCTCTACGAGCTCCAGTTCGCCGACCTCCCGGCGTGAGGCCGGGGCGCCTTCCGCTCCCGCTCGATCCGGCCGACGTGAAGCGGGCGCTGTTCGTCCGCCTGCGCCGCTTCGGCGACACGATCCTCATGGCTCCGAGCCTCGCCGCCTTCAAGGCCTGGGCCCCCCACGCCCGCGTGGGCGTCGTCGTCCAGCCGGGCTACTCGGCCTTCCTCGACCTGCTCCCGACGGTTGACGACGTGCTGATCGCCGGGACCGGACCCCGGCGGGCGCGGCGAGCGCTGACCGCGGCGCGCGACTGGGCGCCGGACCTCACGGTGGACTTCCACGGCGGCTCCCGGGCGGCCGCGATCACGCGCGCGAGCCGCGCCCGGCTGGCGGTGGGGGAGTGGCGCTACCGATGGCCGGTCTATGACGTCCGGGTGCCGCGCGCCGAGTGGCTGTTCGGCCTCCAGCGCCGGGCGCATACGGTGGAGAACCATCTCGCGCTCCTGGCCGCGATCGGCGTGCCGACGCCGCCCCTGCCGCTCGACCTTCCGGTGGATCCCGCCGCCACGCGCGGGCTGGCCGCGCGACTCGCCGAAGCGGGGGTTCCCGACGGTCCGCGCGCGGTGCTCTTCCCCACGACCACGCTGCGCGGCAAGCAATGGCCGATGGGGCGCTGGATCGAACTCGCGACTCGACTCGCGGAGGCGTGGACGGGCGCGATCGTGCTCCAGTTCGGGCCGCGCGAGCGCGACCTCGCGGCTCGGGCCCGGGCGGCGGCGCGCGGCGCGCACGTGCTGGGGGACCTCCCGCTCTCGGAGCTCTCCGCGCTCGTCGCCGGCTCCCGGCTCGTCCTTGCGCAGGACTCGCTCGGCATCCACCTCGCCGCCGCGCACGGCGTCCCGGCGGTCACGCTGTTCGGAGCCACCGACCCGGCCCGCTACCACCCCTGGGGGGTGGAGCACGTGGTCCTCCGGGCGGAGGGGCTCGCGTGCTCGCCGTGCGGAGGCCGGAGCTGCCGCTCCCCCTACTATCCGTGGGCGTGCATCGACGGGCTGGAGGACGAGGTCGTGTTCGAGACCGCGCTCGCCTGGCTCGAGGAACGGCGGCCCGGCGCGCGGGTGTTCCCGGCCGCTTCGTGAGCGGACCGCTCTCGATCTTCCACTGCGACTTCCGCCTGACGTGGGCCGGTGGCCAGAACCAGCTCTGGCTCCTCGCCCGGGGGCTCGCCCACCGCGGGCACCGTCAATGGATCGTGACCCGCCCGGAGAGCGTGCTGGCGACGCGCGCGCGCGCGGCCGGCTTCGATGTGCTCGAGCACCCGTATCGGGGCGAGGTCGATCCGCGCGGCTACTGGACCCTGCGCCGGCTGATCGCGCGACACCGACCCGACGTGGTCCACACCCACGATTCCCACAGCCTGATGCCGGCCGCCGTCACCGCCCGGCTGGTCCGACCGCGACCCGCCGTCGTCGGCCACCGGCGCGTCGACTTCCCGATCCGGCCCCACGCGCTCTCGCGCTGGAAATACGGCCGCGGGCCCGACCGTCTGATCGCGATCAGCGAGACCGTCCGGCGCGTCCTCCTCGCCGACGGGATCCCCGCCCGGCGGATCGCGCTCGTGTCCTCGGGCATCGACCTCGAGACCCCGCCGCCACCGATCGGACCCCCGCTCCGCGAGCGGGCGGACGTCCCGGAAGGCGCGCCGGTCGTCCTGACCATCGCCTCGCTCGCCGACTACAAGGATCACCCCACGCTCGTCGCCGCGGCGGCCCGCCTGCGCGCGCGCGAGCCGATGACCCGCTGGGTGGTGTGCGGGGCCGGCGGGCTGCTC